>CADAJV010000009.1 GCA_902788275.1 uncultured Bacteroidales bacterium
CCCGAAGGAGAGCAATGCTCTCTTTGAGAGAGCCGAAAGCTCTTGAAAGGGCGGGGTGCGGACAGCGGAGGTGAGAGCGAAGCGGCAAAAGGTGGTTGCTAAGAAACCAACTCTTTAACCGAAACAATGCAGGAATGTGTGCAAAAAATATTTTATTTTTTTATAGGCAATGACACAGATGTTGGCACAGAGAGAGCATGACTATTTCGCATAGACTGTAATCTGTGCCAACTGCTATATTGTTGCCTTTATTATTGCAAGATTATTGAGAATGTGTTGTGGAATGATGGAGATGTCTGGCTATGATTTTTGAAAAAACAAAATTCTATTGCGATAGGTTTGTGAAGAGATAAAAAATCCCACTCAATGGAGTGGGATAATGAGATAAATGTATGTTGCTTATTTATACATGGTCTGTATCGAAAAAAGTAACGACTTATTTTCCGGCGATAATAATGTTATAGACATCTACCACGTCGGCGGAGTTTACTTCATCGACACCATTAACGTCGGCATCCTCCAATCTGATAGTGGAAGCTGTACCTTTGAGAATATAGTTGTAGATGCTGACTACGTCTGCGCTATTGATTTGTCCATCACAGTTGACATCGCCACGGGCAATCCGCTTGATTGTCAGAGTCTCTCCTACCAACAATTTTCCCTGGTACTCATAGAACTTATTGTCCTTATAGTAGGCACCATTCGGCTCGGTTACGCGATAGCGGCCATCAAATATTATGTCCTTCCAATTGTAGATAGGGCTTATATCTTCCAGCCAATAATTGCCAGCAGTCACCGTCGCATTATCCCCTATCGTAAGGTTGCCACCTCCCCACATGCCGCAACGTCTTCCTTTCGCACTTACCACCACGTTGCCGCCAATGGTAAGATGTACCCTTGAATCTTTAGCATAGATAGCAGCGGTGGCATCAGTGCTGCCGAAATAATATTCCAGTTCGAGCGTATCATTGCCCGCAATGCTGGCACTGGCATCGAGGCGCATTGCATGGTAGGCTTTGTCGATACTATAATCATTACTCTGATTAATACCTGTGATAGTCGTCTTCCCCTGCACATCTATCGTCAGGCCATCGACTGCGCTATAGAGTCCGTGGCGATCGGTTAGTCCAAAACTATTACTCGGTATATTTCCACCTTTGAGGGTAAGAACCTTTGTGGAAGGATTATAGCTGGCACCGCTGCCCAGGTCGCTGCAGTTATAGCTACTTACCTGAGCTCCGCCCAGCGTCAGCTGGTAGATGTCACACCCGCTGGTGGGATTCCATGCGCCTTCGCCCTGCCTGTCGTCGTAGTGGAGAACGGTCCACCCCTTATTCTTTGCGCTCTGCACCTGCTCGGCAGTACACTGGTTGCCGTCGTAATATCCCGCTTTGTGATAAACCATGTACAGCTGCTTATTTGCCGAGCTGGGCAAGCTGTTAATAACAGACGTCACAACCGATCCTGTCAGTTTATTTTCATAACAACGGAGGGCCGTCAGGGATGGGCAGCTGGTGCTGAGCGTCAGCGACGTCAGCTCGTTGGTGTGGCAATCCAGCTCCTGCAGCTTGCTGCTTGCAGACAGGTCAAGGCTGGCAATTTGGTTGTTGTCACACTTGAGGACCTCCAATTCCTTACAATTAGCAGTCAGTTTAGTAATACTGTTGCTGCTGCAATTCAACTGCTTCAGCTGAGTGTTGCCACTCACGTCAAGCGCAGTCAACTGATTGTTGCTGCAGTTAAGGTTCTGCAGCGCGGTATTATAGCTTAGGTTTATAGACGTCAGTTTGTTGTTGCTAACATTTAGCGTCACGAGCTTGGTCAATAAACTTATGCCTTTAGCATTAGAAATGCCTTCACCACTTGCATTCAGCGTCGTCAGGTATTCTATATCGCTGGGAAAGAGGTAGGTGTACCGCTTAGCATAAATATTCGTGCTGTTTCTCTGCGACGAATACTTAGCTCGTGCAGCATAAGCTATACGTTCACGCAGTTTCTCGTCAGGCACTTCTGAAACCAGTGTGTAGCGTGCCTTTTCCAGCACAAAGCCTTTGCTCTTATCATAATAAGGATTGTCTCTGACGCGACCAGACGTAAATCCTCCTGCCTGGGGACCGGCAAACTCCATGTCGTCATTCATGTATATATTCTTGTTGTCGGCAAACACGTTGGCACTGTCAGGTGCCATAAAAGAGATATTGGAACTCCCCATTTCCACATAATAGAAATTATACAGGGCGTGGCCGTCCGATGCTTGGGTCCTAAAGTCAATATTGCTGTTGTTAATGAACAGGTACTGCTTCTGAGAAGTAGCACAGATGGCATCGCTTGACAAGGCGACAACCACTAAGTGAGCGTCTATAATTTTACAGAAAGTTTTGTCGTTGCCCACCGTGATGGCGTCCTCCTCGTCGCCATAGATTTTTGTCACGGCCCCCGAGGCACCGCCGGCACATTTTATAGTGGTTCCGGCGTTTATCCTCACTGGAGAGGAGTTCTCGGCGGAGAGGAAGTTCTCGCCATTGAAGACAACGGTCAGTCCTGCGTTGCTCTCGTTTAGGATGGCTCGGTTGTCCTTGCCACTACGTATGATACTGATGTTCGTAAGGGTTACGGTATTTGTACTTGCATCGTACACCACAGAGAAAGGCTTTGATGAATCACGGGCCTTGATATTGGAACCGGTTACATTGCTGGCGTTGGAGGAGGTGACACTCACACCGCCAATCTTAAAGCCGTAGTCGGTGGCATGTGCTACTACAATCATCATAAACAGTGGCAGCAGTGTCGCTGCAAATCTCTTGAACATTATTTTATGCATTGTGCTCGTTGGCTTTATATTTAATGCAAAAGTAACGAATTCTTAAATGACGACAAAAAAAATCATACAAATTAAGATTTTGGCTGTGGCTGTATATATATAATAAGGTGGGACCACGAGGGTCTCACCTTATTAGATTAGTATCTTGCCTCCCTTGCTATGCCTATTTGCGCACCTGTGAAGGAGGGCTTGGTTCACTGCGTAGGCATCAGGCCTGCTCGCCAAGGAGAATCTTCATCAGCTCTACCGCGGAGTAGGCGACTGGAGTGCCGGGGCCGAAGATGGCGGCAACGCCAGCCTTGTAGAGGAAGTCATAGTCGTTGACGGGGATTACGCCTCCGGCGGTAACTACGATATCTTCGCGGCCCAGTTTCTTGAGCTCCTCGATGACTGCGGGGATGAGGGTCTTGTGACCGGCTGCGAGTGAGCTGACGCCGAGTGCGTCAACATCGTTCTCCACAGCCTGGCGGGCAGACTCGGCGGGAGTCTGGAAGAGCGGACCCATATCTACGTCGAAGCCGCAGTCGGCATAGCCGGTGGCTACCACCTTGGCTCCACGGTCGTGGCCGTCCTGGCCCATCTTGGCAATCATGATACGCGGGCGGCGGCCCTCACGCTTGGCAAACTCTTCGGTTAGGCGACGCGCTTCCTGGAAGGTGTCGCTCTCTTTGCTCTCAGATGAATACACGTTGGAAATGGTTTTGATTACAGCCTTGTATCGACCGACCACAGCCTCGCAGGCATCGCTGATCTCGCCGAGGGTGCAGCGCAGACCGGCGGCCTTGACGGCGAGGTCAAGCAGGTTGTTCTCGCTCTTCTTGCCATCGGCAAACTCCTGCACGCACTTGGTTATCTCTGCTAGGGCGGCGTGGCAGGCTGCCTCGTCGCGGTGGGCGCGAAGGTCGGCCAGAGCGGCCTCCTGCTGCTTGCGTACGGCGGTGTTGTCAATCTCGAGGATGTCAATGGGGTCCTCATGCTCAAGGCGATACTTGTTGATACCAACAATAATCTGCTTGCCGGTGTCGATGCGACCCTGGGTGCGGGCAGCAGCCTCCTCGATGCGCATCTTGGGCACACCGGTCTCGATGGCCTTGGCCATACCGCCGAGGCTCTCAATCTCCTCGATGTGGGCCCATGCCTTGTGTGCGAGCTCATCGGTGAGTTTCTCTACATAATAGGAGCCAGCCCACGGGTCGATGTGTTTGCAGACCTGGGTCTCGTTCTGGATATAAATCTGGGTGTTGCGCGCAATGCGTGCAGAGAAGTCGGTGGGCAGTGCGATGGCCTCGTCCAGTGCGTTGGTGTGGAGGCTCTGGGTGTGACCCAGCACGGCTGCCATAGCCTCGATACAAGTGCGGCCCACATTGTTGAAGGGGTCCTGCTCGGTGAGACTCCATCCGGAAGTCTGGGAGTGAGTACGCAGAGCCATGGACTTGGGGTTCTTGGCACCGAAGCTCTTGACTATCTTGGCCCAGAGCAGACGGCCTGCACGCATCTTGGCAATCTCCATGAAGTGGTTGACACCGATGGCCCAGAAGAAGCTGAGTCGCGGTGCGAAGGCATCTACGTCGATACCGGCGTTGACACCGGCGCGGAGGTAGTCGATACCGTCAGCCAGGGTGTAGGCCAGCTCGATGTCGGCGGTGGCACCGGCCTCCTGCATGTGGTAGCCGGAGATGGAGATGGAGTTGAACTTAGGCATCTTCTGCGAGGTGTACTCGAAGATGTCGGCGATAATCTTCATGGAGAATGCGGGCGGATAGATATAGGTGTTGCGCACCATAAACTCCTTGAGGATATCATTCTGGATGGTGCCGGCCATCTCCTCGAGCTTGGCGCCCTGCTCAAGGCCGGCATTGATATAGAAGGCCAGGATGGGGAGCACAGCTCCGTTCATGGTCATGGACACAGACATCTTGTTGAGGGGGATGCCGGCGAAGAGCACCTTCATGTTCTCCAGCGAGCAGATGCTCACGCCTGCCTTGCCCACGTCGCCGACTACGCGCTCATTGTCGGGGTCATAGCCGCGATGGGTTGGTAGATCGAAGGCCACGGAGAGGCCCTTCTGGCCACTGGCCAGATTGCGGCGATAGAAAGCGTTGCTCTCCTCTGCGGTGGAGAAACCTGCATACTGACGGATAGTCCACGGGCGGAAGGGGTACATCATGCTGTAGGGACCGCGCAGGAATGGCGGGATGCCGGCTGCGAAGTCAAGGTGCTCCATGCCCTCCAGATCCTCGCGGGTATAGACGGGCTGGATATCAATCTGCTCGGGAGTCTTCCAGTTGGCGGTAATGCCCTGCTCCTTTTGCCACTGCTGGCCGTTCTTCTTCTGAATGCCAGCAAAAATATCTATGTTGTTGAATTGTTTTCTCATGGCTTAGATTCCCAGTTTAGCGTTAAACTCTTTGAGTGTCTGGAGCTGGTCCACACGCACATGGATAAAGTTCTCGATTCCGGCTGCTTTGAGCTCATCGCTGCATGCGGGAGCACCGGCAATGACAAACAGGGCGCTGTCGCCCACAGCCTTAAATGCGGGTACGCCATACTCTGCATACTCATCATCGCTGGAGCATAGCACCACGATGTCGGCACCGGCTTTGCGGGCTGCCTCGGCACCGGCCTCAACGGTCTCAAAGCCAAGGTTGTCAATTACCTTGTAGCCAGCTGCAGCAAGGAAATTGCAGCTGAACTGGGCGCGTGCCTGGCGCATGGCGAGGTTGCCTATGGTAAGCATGAATGCCACGGGCACCTTTGCTGCCTGCTCGGTCTTAAGGCGCAGAGCCTCAAAGTCGCTGGCCAGACGGGTGGGCTTGATGGCGGGTATGTCGGCATCGTCCTGATGCTTGCAGGCGCAGCAGCACTCCAGCGGGGTCTTGCCCTCGCTCTTCTCAGTGAAGTTGGGGAACTGGTTGGTGCCGAGGATGAACTCCTTGCGCTTGCCGGCATTGGCATGACGCTGCTTGTTGGTCTCATTGATAGCCTCCTGAATCTTGCCCTCCTGCACAGACTTGAGGAAACCGCCCTCCTCCTCTACGCTGAGGAAGAGCTTCCAGGCCTGCTCGGCAAGGGCGTCGGTAAGGTGCTCGACGAAATAGCTGCCGCCGGCCACATCCACAATCTTATTGAAGTGGCACTCCTCCTTGAGTAGGAGCTGCTGGTTGCGTGCTATGCGCTCGGCAAAGTCGGTGGGTATCTCAAAGGTCTCGTCGAAGGGAGTAACCACGATACTCTCCACACCGGCCAGAGCGGCTGACATGGTCTCAGTCTGGGTGCGCAGCATGTTGACATAACTGTCGAAAAGAGTGAGGTTGAAAGTGGTGGTGCTGGCGCAGACGTGCATCTTGGCACTCTCCTTGCACTCGGTATATTGGCTCACAATCTGAGCCCACAGCATGCGAGCGGCGCGGAACTTGGCAATCTCCATGAAATAGACACCGTTGATGCCCATATTGAACTTGATGTTCTGGGCAGCCTGCTCGGCTGGCACTCCGGCATCAACCAGCTGCTGCAGATACTCGTTGCCCCATGCCAGGGCGTAGCCGAGCTCTTGATAACTGAACGCGCCGCTGTCGGTAAGCCTGAAGGCGTTGATGGCGATGGCGCGGAACTTGGGATAGTCCTTGAGGACCTCAATCATAGCCTTGCCCTCACCCACCAATGCAGAGGTGTCCTTGCCTTTGACGAGCATACGCTCGATGGGGTCGAAGCTGATAGATCCGCAGATGTTGGCCTTGTCGTAGCCCTTGCGGTCAAAGTAGTCGGCCAGCAGCTTAGCCAGCTCCACGGAATGGCGCTGGCAGGTCTTGAAGTTGAGTTCCACGCAGTCGGCATAGATGCCGCTGAGCAGGGTCTCGATGAACTCGGCGCTCAGCTTGTCAGCCGGCACACAGAAGCCCAGCGAGTCAATACCCTTGTTGAGAATGTCGAGTGCCTTGGCGTTGGCCTCCTTGGCATCGCTGACACAGATGTTCTGACGCACAAACCATGTGTTGTCGTCAGCCTTGTTGCCGCGCACATAGGGAAACTCGCCGGGCAGGGAGTTCATCAGGGGGAGGTCCTTAACATCCTCCTGCTGATAGAACGGCTGCACGCTGAATCCCTCATTGGTGCGCCACACCATCTTCTTGTTGAAATCGGCGCCCTTCAGGTCAACCTGGATTTTATCCAGCCATTCCTGTTTGCTCACGGGCGCGAAATCAGAGAAAAGTTTCTTTTGTTCCATTACTTGTTGTTATATAGTTGTTAGTTGAAAAGATATTAATCGGCATAATTTCTTACTGCGCGGCGCGAATTTACGAAATTTTTTGTTACCCACCTTATAGATATTAAGGAAAAAACGCTTTTTACGCATCCTATGCTAACTTTATGGCTACACGACAGGGCATAAAGGCGCCAATGCGCTCTTCTAAAAGAAAAATGCTTCCTTTTCCTCCGCTTTCACAGAATTCGTCTTAACTTTGCAGAAAGAACAGACCCGTATTTCAGACAATCCGCTGTATGAAACGAACATTCCTCACCCTATTGGCTGCAGCCCTCGCGCTCACCTTTGCCACGGCATCAGCCTGCCCAGAGACAGCCGAATTTGCCGACAGTTCAGCTCTCAAGCGTATGGCCCTGTTTGCAGGCAACATGTTGACCTACAACAACAATTTTACTCAGGAGAAGGTGTACCTGCACCTCGACAACAACGGCTATATAGCTGGCGAGCGCCTGTGGTTTAAGGCCTATGTCTTCAAGGCCGCCAGCCTGTTGCCCACCGACATGAGTCGGGTGCTCTACGTGGAGTTGCTCAACCCCGACGGCCAGCTGGTGGAGCGCAAGACACTGCGTGTGGACAACGGCCGCACATATGGCGACTTCGAGCTCAATCCCGTGGAGTGTCATCAGGGATTCTACGAGCTACGGGCCTATACCCGTGCCATGCTCAACTGGGACCAGGCCTACATCTACTCCCGCGTCATACCTATCTTTGAGCAGCCTAAGGACACCGTCAACTTCACGGGCATGGTGCTCCACGAATACGACAACGACCCCTTCTCAGGCTCCGAGACTCGCCGTGCGCCTGAGCCGCTGATCACTGACGGCACATTGGTGTCAAAAGACCTAATGCTCACCTTCTATCCCGAAGGTGGCCACATCACCCGCGGGGTGCCCTCCCGAGTGGCCTACAAACTCACCGATCGCCTGGGACAGCCCGTAAGTTATGGTCTCAGCATCTATGGCGAAGGAGGCCAGGAGGTGACGGAGTCCAGTGTTCTCCACGACGGAATGGGCTTTTTTGAACTGCCGGCCACATGGGGCGGTGGCTATGCAGAAATTAAGACTGAGACTGGTGGCAGCGTGCGCTTCAACTTGCCCACGCTGCGCTCTGAGGGCTGCGATATAAGCGCCGCTTGCTCTAAAGACAAGGGGCTCGACATTATCATGCGTTCCTCGCAGGGCATGGCAGGGCACACATTGGGCCTCAGCGTGACGTGCCGAGGAACCCTGCTCTACTTCAACACTGTTACCCCCAATCCGGATGCAAAGATAAACATTCCCTATGCAAAGTTGCGCGATGGAATCGCCCAAATTACGCTTTTTACCGCCGATGGTATGGTACTCAGCGAGAGGCTGATATGGGTGGAGCCCCACAAGGCTGCGCCCAAGATGGAGATAAGGCAAAACCAGGAGGTATATCATCCCTTCCAGCCCGTGGTGCTCGACATCAGCCTTAGTGACAGCGACGGCCGGCCTTTGCAAGCCGACTTCTCGCTGGCTGTGCGCGATGCTGCCACCGAGACTGGTCCCGATAGCCACGGGCTGCGGGTGGAGATGTTGCTCAGCTCCGAGCTCAAGGGCTATATCCACAATCCCGACTACTACTTTGAATCCGCCGACGAGGCTCACCGCCAGGCTCTCGACCTGCTGCTGATGGTGCAGGGCTGGCGCAGATACCAATGGCAGGAGATGAGCGGCGTGGAACCCTTCCAACTGAAGCAACCAGCCGAGGACGGCCTCACCCTCATCGGCACCCTAAGCAGCACTAAGGCCGCCGAGCGCAGCCTGGAGCGCGAGGGGAGCCTGGACGTCAACTTCCTGATGCAGACCATCAACGGCACCAAGATCTTCAGCGTACAGACCGACAGTATCGGCCGCTTCGCCGTGCAGCTGCCCGACTTCAACGACGACGCCCCCACCGTGATGACCGTGACCAACAATAAGGACAAGCGCGTATATACTCATTTCATGCTCGACCGCGACTTTGCCCCCGCTGCCATGCCCTACGAGCCACTGCAGACAGCCTCCAGCGTGGCTATCATGGAGAGCCGCGTCGATGCGCTGGCACATGAGCCCGCCACCTTTGAGTGGCAGGACACTATTCCCGACCAAGTCTCGCGACTCATCCAACTTGGTGAAGTAACCGTGAAGGGCAAGAAGAGGCCCGGCTACAATCCTGGAGCCCGATTCACATGGATGGGCGGCGAGAGCGCCACCAAAGGCAGCGCCGCCATATTCTACAACCTGCGCAACGAGCTCGACCGCTACCTCGACCAAGGCGAGGAAGTACCTGTGGTGTGGGAGTGGCTCTCGAAGAGCAACAAAAATTTCTACTACGACATCACCACTGGTGAGATGTGGTACAGGGGCCGCCAAGTGGTGGTAGTGGTGGACAACAACTTCCCCGGTGCATCGATGACCGCCGCCTATCTCACCGAGGGCGAAGCCCTGACAGGCAGCAACTATGCTATGAACCGGTTTCAGTCGCTCAGCATAGTGGATAACGAGGCCGTGGCCAGCAACATACTGCAGCACGCCCTGCGCGATGCCAACAACCCCATGCCTAGTGCCCGCGTAGTGTTCTTCCTCTACACCCGAACCGACATGCGCGAGCCTAACAGCTACCGCCGCGGCACCCGATGGATCAACCTCCACGGATACTCACTCTGCACCGAGTTCTACAGTCCCGATTACCGCCAGCAGGACATTCCCACTGACACCGACCACCGCCGCACCCTCTATTGGAATCCGTCGCTCGTCACCTCTCCAGAAGGCAAGGCCCAAGTCATCTTCTACACCAGTTCACGCCCCGACGAGCGCTTGCATATCAACGCGCAGGGCATAGCCGTCAACGGACAGATGGTGGAAGGAAAATAATGCCTTGTTTTACAAAAAAAATCAAGAAAGAACTCTTTTTCCGATTTTTTTATTAATTTTGCCGCGTCAAGGTTTATATGGATGATTTCATCCATGCAATTAAAAGGGAACGGGGTGAAAATCCTCGACAGTCCCGCTGCTGTAAGCTCCATTTGTTGCTTCGCTCGCATGACATGTCACTGAGCTCTAGGGTTTGGGAAGGCGCGAGACGCTGGGAGCAAGTCAGAAGACCTGCCTTGATGAAGACTATCCACGGTCTCGAGGAAAGGCCGATGTTAACTATGCAACATTTCTTCCGCTTAAGACACGCACTCACTGCGTTTGCTTTCATGCTTTGCCTTACAGGCAATGCTATGCATGAACAGCAAGTCGACACTCTCAGGAGCCGTCGACTGGGTGAGGTTAAGGTAAGTGGCAGCAACAAGCAAAAAGCTGTCAACAACTCAGCCCCAGAGCAGACTCTTACCATCAGGGACATGGAGCAGATGGGTGCAAGTTCGGTAAGCGACGCTGTGCGCCACATGGCCGGTGTGACTCTTCACGACTATGGAGGCGCCGGAGGTCTCAAGACTGTCAGCATACGCGGAATGGGAGCCCAATTCACTGGTGTGAGCTACGACGGAGTTCCTTTGAGCGACGTACAGACCGGCCAGATTGACCTGCAACGCTACACCCTCAACGGAGTGAAGCAACTTGACTTGCTGATTGGTGAGGGCAACGACATCTTCATTGCCGCTCGTGAGACTGTGATGCCCAGCCTGCTGAGCATCAGTACCCAGGGCGTCAGCCACAAGGACCATGACCTCCATCTTGTGGCGCAGGCTGTGATGGGAGCCTGGGGATATACCAGCCCCATGCTGAGCGCAGAGAAAGCCTGGGGCAAGGTGGCCGTCAATGTGCAGGCCGACTATGTCTATGCCGAGAATGACTACCCCTTTACCATCTACAATATTAAGGAGCGCATCCACAAGCATCGCGTCCACTCCAGGATGAACCAAGGCCATGCCGAGCTGAACACTCGTTACACTTTCAGCGACAGCCACAGCCTTAACCTCAAGCTATATTATTACGACAACGACCGCCAGTTGCCCGGAGTAGTGCGCTACTATACCAACGACAGCCAGCAGCAGTTGCGTGAGCGCACAGCCTTCGGCCAGTTGCAGTATCGTGGATTGCTGAGCCCCAAATGGCAACTAAAGGCCGCAGCCAAATGGAATTGGGCCAACACCGACTATCGCGACAAGCTTTACTCCGAGGGCCGTATGGACGGCAATTATTGGCAGCGTGAGGGCTACCTTACTGCCGCGGCGCAGTGGAAGGCCACTGAGAGCCTGCGTCTCAGTGGTGCCACCGACTTTCTGCACAACGACCTCAACTGCTACTGTCCTATGGCACCAGATGTCAAGCCCAGTCGTACGGCATGGCTTAATACCTTTTCTGCTCGATGGAACCGCGGTTTTCTGTCGGCCACAGCCCGCATATTGCACTCTGCCTACATCAACCATGTCGAGCGCGGCACGGCAGTCTCCGACTATCGCCACTGGAGTCCCAGTTTTAGTGCCTCTGCACGTCTGGGCAGTGGATGGCAGGTTAGAGCAATGTGGAAAGACATCTTTCGTATGCCCTCATTCAATGAACTCTACTTCTATCATAGAGGTGATGCCGACCTGAAACCCGAACGTACCAGTCAATGGAACGTTGGCCTCACATGGCAAGGCCAGATAACTCCCCAACTCAGCGGTTCGATGACCATCGATGGCTATATAAATAAGGTAAAGGACAAGATTGTGTGCATACCTTTCAACCTCTTTATTTCGCAAAACGTCAACGCAGCTAAGGTTAGGGTGAAGGGCGCAGACTTGAGTCTGAGGGGCGCATATGATATAGCTAACGGCCACGCCTTGGAGATGCAGGGTCACTACTCATATATGAACGCGGAGGATCGTTCTTCACGCGGAGCTAACACCTTTGGCAAACAGATTGCCTACACTCCTGAGCATAACTACAGTGCAGCCCTCACATGGAAAAATCCGTGGGTAAACATATCGCTGACAGCCTACGGTGTGAGCAAGCGCTGGGCTACCAATGAGCATACTGTAGGCACTAGCTTGGGCGGCTATTCAGAGTTGGGCACCAGCCTTTTCCGCGAATTTCATCTCAGAGGCCGTCAGCGACTCATCGCCTCTTTTAGCGTGAGCAATCTGTTCAACAAGCAATATGAGGTAATCACCGCCTATCCCATGCCGGGCACGGGTTGGCGCTGTATGGTGAGATGGGAGATGTAAATCAATGTGTATTGAAAATTTGTTGTAAATAGTTGAAAGTAGAAGAACAAACCATTAAAAACCCTTAAAAAAATTATCAGTTCTATGAAAAAGCTTTTGAAATTTGCTTTGATGGCTGCTTGCGCTTTCGCAATGACAGCGTGCAGCGATGATGACAACGACAAGCCTGTAATTGATCCGGTGGACCCAGGCGTAAATGTTACTGGTGTTTATGTGCTTAGCCAAGGCAACTACTACAGTGCCCTCAATGGTGACCTGACATTCTACAACCCCGCTACTAGCGACTACACCAACGGCCTTTTTGAGGCAGTGAACGGACGTGCTTTCGGCGGCACTGCCAACGACATCGTTGCCTACGGCAGCAAACTCTATATTGCTAACACTGATGAGAACGTGCTGGAGGTGGCTGACGCCCAGACCGCCAAGAGCATCAAGCAGATCAGCCTGAGCGGCGCACGCAGGATTGTTGCTGACGGCGGCTACATCTACGTTACTTCCTTTTACGGCAACAACGTGACCAAGGTTGACACCACAACCTTAGAGATTGTAGGTACCGTTGAGACTGGCACCTATCCCGAGGCATTGGCTATCCAGGGAGGCAAACTCTATGTAGCCAACTCTGGCTACGGCAGCGGCAACACCGTTACTAAGATTGACCTTGCCAACTTCACCGTTGACGCTACCCTCAATGTACCCGTAAATCCCGTAGATATCTACAGCGTACACGACCAGCTCTACCTAGGTTGCAGCGGTGAGTATAACGACGATTGGACATATAAGGTCAACCCCGCCATCTATGCCCTCGCCACCGATGGAACCACTACCAAACTTGTAGAGGCTACTGCCAGCGCTGCCGGGCTGGATGACATCTACTTTTTCGACAATAACTACTACAAGACTGAGCTGACCTTCGGCCGCATTTCTGCCATCGACCAGAGCGTAAAGAACCTTACCTTTGACAAGCCCGTAGTTTACCCCTGTGCCATTGCAGCCAATCCACAGACCGGCGACATCTATATTACTGGCTATGCTGAGAAGGACAATGGCAGCGGATACTATAGCGCTGACTACAACAGCCCCGGCACCTGCTACCGCTTCAGTGCTGATGGTATGAAGCTTGACCAGTTCCCCGTTGGCATCAGTGCCGGCAGAATTGTTTTCCTTACTAAATAAGTGTATCGTTTCTTAACATACATTATAAGTATCGCCTGCGTGGCGGTTCTAACAAGCTGTGGCGGCAGTGTCGGCAACAAGGCCGGCACTGCCATCGCCATGCGCTACGCCAAGCTACTCAGCATGGAGCAGTATGACGGCTATAGGCTAGTGAGCGTTAGTGACCCGTGGAAGAACGGCTCTGTGCTTCACCAGTATGCGCTTATAGACAGCAACGGCAACGCTTCTGCTGTGCCCGAGGGTGTCACTGCCATCAGGGTGCCGCTGCAAAGACTGTGCATTAGCACTTCCGTCCACGCAGGTCTGATGCATAAGTTGGGGGCCTTAGACCAGGTGGGCAGTATTTGCGAGGGCAAATATATCCTCAACCCCACCATACAGGCTCAGATTAAGAGCGGGCACATTAAGGACGTGGGCAGTGGCCTCAACCCCAATGTGGAGATGATTGCCCAGCTGCGCACCGATGCCCTGTTGATGTCGCCCTTCGAGGGCGCAAGTTATGGTCTGCTTGAGAAGACGGGCATCCCTATCATTGAGTGTGCCGACTATATGGAGACCTCGGCCCTGGGCCGTGCCGAGTGGATGAAGTTCTACGGTATGTTGGTGGGCCGAGAGACAGAGGCCAACAAACTCTTCGATGAAATCGAAAAAAACTATAACGATTTCAAGACCTTGGTTGCCAAGGAAGAGGCCCATCCTAAGTTGCTGGCTGACATGCTTAACGGTAACACGTGGTATATGCCAGGCGGCGGAAGCATCTATGGTACCCTCTATAAAGACGCAGGTGCCAACTTCACTATAGCCAGCGACAATGTGAGCGGTAGTCAGCCCCTGTCGTTGGAGAAAGTGCTACTGGAAGGTAAAGATGCTGATTATTGGATTATCAAGTACAGTCGTCCGCAGGATTTCAACTACGCCTCGATATTGAAAGAGAACTCCGTGTACGGCAAGTTCAAGGCTTTCCGGCAGAAGCACATTTTTGGCTGCAACGCCTTCTCTGTACCCTTCTACGAGGAGGCACCCTTTCGACCCGATTTGCTACTGGGTGACATTATCAGTATTATATATCCCAATCTGCTGCCAGACCGCAAGATGGTATTCTACGCGCCACTGGAAGACTAATGTTTAGACTAAGCAAGGCCTGTTGTGTTTATATACTAATTTTTCGCACACTTTATTCTTTTAGTGTTTTCTTCACAATCACTTTTTCTTGCCTCAGCATAGTACATGCAAGATAGCCTACGGTTTTGCCGCTACTCTCAGACTTCTTGATATCGGTCCGCTGCATGCAGCGACCACCGACGACGTCTTCGCGAAGCTTACGACTTTCGGCTTATAGAAAACGCCTTATTCCTGCTTGCTTTTGGAAATTTAACATAGCAAAAGCAGTTTTTTGTTATGCAAATGTACGGGCATACATAAATATTTTCTAATTTTGTATGCCATTTTTTACACGCTTGCATGAAGAGATTTCGCACGACGAAACAAACGGATAAAAACATAATTGCTTAAAATGAAAAAGATTAAGAACCTGGCCCTTGCGGCCATGAGCGCACTGCTCCTGCTGGGCACGGCGCAGACATCCACTGCTCAGGATGTGGACTTGAGTAAGTACCCTGACTGGAGACCCTATGACCCCGCTCTGGAGCGTCCGTTCAAGAAACTTAAGAAGCAGGCTGCCGCCAAGTCGGGCTCAGCCACTCAGCGCCCCGATCATCTGAACAATGCTCTGAGTATGTTCTTCCCGCCAGTATTCAACCAGAGTGGCGGCTCCTGCGGTTCAGCTCAGGCCATTGGCTACATCTTCACTCATGACATGAACAATATGCGCAATACCGATGCATCGCTTGAGGAGAACCAGTACCCCAGCCACTTTACCTGGCTCTTTACCAACACTGGAGTAGCCAAGACTCCAATGGGCGTCGGCAACGGTATCCCCAATGTTACCCACTACGGTGGCCGCACCTATAGCAATAGCTTCGGCTACCAGGTACCTGAAAACTACTACTTCGGATGGATGCAAGGTTACGATAATTGGTTTAACGCCATGCACAATCGTATGGTTGACTTTTTCTATGGCACCAACTTCAGTGACTGGTATGGTGCCCGCGAGGATCTGAAGCAGTGGCTCTGGAATCACTATGGTGAAGAAGGCTACATAGAGGGCGGATGTGCTGGATTCGGCGTTGCCAGCGGCGGTACATGGGATAACATTCCCTCCACAGCCGTCAATGATGAGCTCGGAGTGAGTGGAAAGAAATATGTTTGGCGCTGGGGCAAGACCTATGACCATGGCCTCACCATCTGCGGCTACGATGACCGCATTGAGTTTGACCTTGACCAGAACGGCATTGCCGGCGAGGAGGACAAGGACGAAAAAGGCGCATGGATAATCTGCAACTCATGGGGTGCAAGCTGGTGTAATCAGGGTTTCATTTACTGCCCCTATGCCCACAGCTACTCCATGATTAACTCAGCGGGTAATCACACACTGCCATGGGCTATCGAGCTATATCACTACCGTCACAACTATCGTCCCCTGCGCACCATCAAAATTCTGATGGACTACGACCACCGCTGGGAGCTCTCCCTCTTTGGCGGTATGGCCCAGGACACCAGCAAGACCAAACCCGAGCAGAGCGCAGGCTTCGTACATTTCCAGCAAGTTGACAACAAAGACTGGGACAACAACGGTGTGTCGCCTGAGTGTCCGATGTTGGGCCGCTGGGCCGACGGCTATCATTATGAGCCTATGGAGTTTGGCTATGACCTTACCGATCTCGGCGAAAGTTTCGACAAAACAAAGCCCGTTAAGTACTTCCTCACCATCAAAACTAAGGCTGGCGGAATAGGTCAGGGTCATCTTTACAAGGCCTCTATCCTTAACTACGAATATGACAAGGACAACCCCGTGGAGATTCCTTTCGATATTGACACCATAGACATACAGGGAGGCGGCGACGCCATCACTATTGCAGTCACCGTGCCCGGCGAGGCCATCAATCCCCCGCTCAATGCCACGCTCAACAAGACAACCCTCTCCTGGAACACACCCGAGGCCACAACCCTGTCACGCAATAAATACTATATATATAAAGGTGGCGAACTTATCGATAGCGTAGCCACTTCGCGCAACAGCTATACTGTCAAGGACCCCGATGCCGTCTATTCCGTAGCTGCAGGCTATAAGTACAACGGCAGGCAGCTCATCTCCGAACAAAGCAACAATGCCAGCACACCCAGCATCCTTGACAATACCGACAACAAGGTGCTTGCCCTAACGCAGCAGGGGCTCTGCGTACCCAACGTATTCCCCAAGAAAGTCTATCAGGCCACCTTTGAATTTATGCTCAAGACCAGCAAGCTCAACTCTTTGAGCAATAAGATGGGCAGCGAGGACGGCGACTTCTTCATCACCGCCTCAGCCAGCGGTCAGATAACTGCCGGATGGAGCACTGCCAACTCCAACGACTTCGCTACCACAACGGCCTCGCAAATCAAGAACGGACAGTGGAAGCACGTAGCCATTGTGGTGGATCGCAATATCATCACTATCTACATCGATGGAATGAAGAAGAAGAGCGTCACTTCCAGCACCTTCAGTGGTGTGCCTGCTATGGGCGACTTCATAGTAGGACTCACCGACGGCCTCATGGAAGGCACTATTGACGAACTACGCATCTGGAAGACCGTCCGCAGCCTTTCTGAGATATTCGGAGGCAAGGATGAAGCCATTGCCAACCCCGCAGTGATGAACGACCTGCTAGTCTATCTGCCCATGACCACCATAGAGGAAAACGGCCAGCTCAAGGTGCGTGACTATGCCAGTGGTATGCACGCCACACTTATTGGAGGAGTCGGTCAGGAAGCGTTTACCATTGACAACAGTATTCTGCACGGAGGCAAGATAGCCGTAGCCCCCTCCATCACAGCCGCACAAGACTCAGCCTTCGCAGGCTCGCCTGTGCAGTACACCGCCATAGCCCCTCTGTCTTGTACCAGCTGGCAGTGGAGTGCACCCGGAGCCCAGACAGAGACCTTCACCACTCAGTCGCCCCACATTATATACAATACCCCAGGCGACCACACCATCACTCTGACCCTTACTAATGCCGACGGCAGCATCTCCGAGGTGACCAAGGATATCTACGTGCGTCCCGCCACCAAGCCAGTAGCCGACTTCGACATAGCCGAGGACACCAAGGAAGCCGGTGAGCTCTTCAGTTTCATCAACCGCTCCACAGGAGCCAACACCACCTACACGTGGGCTATTCGCGGAGCCCACACCGAGCTTGTCAACACCACCAATGCTACAGCCGTCTATGATGCTCCCGGCACCTACACCGTAGTATTGTCGGCCACCAACCCTTCCGGCACCTCCCTTAAGAGTAAGAAAGTAACCGTCAAGGCAGCCGCCCCCACACCGGGATTCAGCGTAAGCCCCAGTGCCATACTTCTTGGCGAGCAGACATACCTTGTTGACAACAGCCGCGGCAAAGCCGACAACTGGTTCTGGATTCTCGACAACGGCAAGCGCGTGCTCGGAGTTAATGGCCAGAACTCATCCTACACCCCCAAGCATCCTGGAGTTTACGACATATCACTCACTACCTCCAACGACGTGGGCAGCAAGTCGCTAACCCAGAAGCGTCGTCTTTATGTCAGCAATGCCGATGCCAAGAACGCGCTCAGCTTTGCCGGCGATCAAGCAGTTACATTCATCTGCCCGCTACAGACCAACTCCAAAACCTGGACCATTGAGTGGTGGATGAATCCCCAGCAGTACACCGGTGCAGGCGGATTTGCCACAGCCAACGACTTCCTTCACATGGGCGGTGAGGCCAACGGAGCCTACAAGATAGTCATCAACGGTTCCACAATGATAAGCCCCTCCAACTACGTCATCCTTAACCAGTGGCACCATTACGCCATTACCTACAGCCTCGGCACCGTGCGCTTCTTCCGCGATGGCGAAGTCTTTTCCGAGCCTGAAAGCAAGCTCACCTACACCATAGGCAAGTGGAACGGCATGATGACCATCAGCGACCCCCTCAACCCCTACAAAGGCCTTATCGACGAAGTGCGCATATGGAGCAAGGCACTTACCGCCTCAGCCGTCAAGGCCAATGCCAACGCACCCATCACCAACCCCGCGGAGACATCAGGCTTGGCACTCTACTATGACTTCAACGACGGCCAGGGCAACGTAACCGACCACTCTGCACAGAAGCACGACGGCATCCGCACAGGCTTCGGCCCTGACGGCGACGCATGGCCACTGGCCACCGGAGTGTTCACCCTTGACCTTGAGCCTGCCGACATCAAGAGCCTTGACGTGACCGACACTTATCTTAAAAACTACCAGCGCCCATTCGTCTATGATGAGAACACCATTGTCAACAACTACAACACCAACCGCTTCTACGCCCTCGGCAGCCCCTGGCAGGTAATAGGTTCCACCACAGAGGGAACCACCACCACCGGAGCACACGTTGACAAGAACTACTACAGCGACCTCTGCCTCTCCACCACCTACTTCGGGTTCGCATCGTCCATCAACGATCATCGTGTATTCCAGACAGTCACCTTGCCCGCAGGCAAGTACCACTTTGAGGCCACACCCAGCTCCATCTCTGGCAGCGTCAGCAATGTGAACATCGTGGCAACCCTCGGCGATGAACTGAGCACCAATTCCACCCTCAACACATCGCTGGCCCACGCCAATGTAGCCAATACCACCGGCATAGACTTCCTCCTTGGGCAGGACACCCAGGTAAGTCTTGGCATCCTCTACAGCATGACCAGCTACAGCCGCTGCAACTTTACCAAGTTCACCCTCTACCGCCAGGAACTTGATGTGGCAGAAGCCGATGGCGAGACAAGCATCTATGACGCCATTGCCGCTGGCAAGGCACAGGCCGTTACCCCGCGCGACGGAGGCATAGTCATAGCCAGCAAGGAAAAGCAGCAGTTCCGCATCTACACAGTTGACGGCAAGTGCGTCTTCAACGAACTCGTGCAAGGCACCCACTTCATCCCCATGCCAGCCGGCATCTACGTAGCCGATGGTCAAAAGATAGTAGTTAAGTAACACTATTATAAGTTCTTTTGCCAAATCCGCCAGCTTCTCTTTTAAGCGAGGCTGGCGGATTTTACTTATCGTAGAAGCAAGCAGGGAGCCGTCTTTTGCAAACTCGTCATTGCGGATATATGATTTAGACCAGCGAAACGCACATTCCACAAGAGCGCCATCAGCGTAGATGAAAAAATAATCCTAAATTTGAAAAGGACATCAGCCAATCTTGAAAACAATTAACAATATCACAAATATTACAAAAATGAAAAAAAACAGATACATTCGGAATTTAGCCATTGCCGCCATGAGCCTAATGGCATTTAACGCACCTGCTATGGCCGATGACCCTGTGTTAGTTGGAGCAGCAGAAATCAAGGAGGGTATGAAACTTTATCTTGAATGTGGTCCCACCGCCTACAACGGTAAGTATATGGTGGCTCATCCCGAGACAAACGGTGCAAACGCCGTAATGTGCGATGAAGCCCTGGCCGATGTGGGCACTGCAGCCCAGTGGGTCTTTGAAGCAGCCAGCGGCACCGACCCTATCTACACCGGCAAGCCGCTCTACTACCTTAAGGACGTGACCACCGGGAAATACTATGGTGCGGCTTCCACAACCACCTCCATCGAGCAAACACAGAAACGCATGGTGGAAGGCACAACGCTGGCTTACACCTTCTGCATCCTCACCGCCAGTGAGATAAAGGATAAGGAAGGACACAATGTAAATGCCTATGGTAATGACAAGGCAATTTTCATACACCATAGCAACACTGATGGCACTTGGTTTCGCCTAAGTCGATTCGGTGGCGTTACACAAGTCTACTATATCAGTTCCACCACTTATCCTACCAATGCTGATTGGTATGCCTGGAATGCCTACGCCGCTGAAGAGCCTAACAGCGCCAAGGCTGCCGAGGGCATTGCTGCCTTGCAGGCCTACTATGACGAGGTTGCTCCCTACTACGCCCTGATGACTGACCCCACCTATGATGACACCGCCCTCACGGAGGCTCACCTCGATGCTCTCTCGCAGGCCTTGGCTGCCGCCAAGACGGCGCTCGACGATACACCCTCCGGCGAGAACGCCTACTACACCGACCTTAAAGACCAGCTGCAAGCCGTGTATGAGCAAGTGCCCTACGTGGCTGGCGGCAAGAAATACTGGGCCATAAGCGTTAACGACCTTACCGACGGCTCCAAGGTGATATTTGAGAGGGGGGCGCGCAATGCCACCAACTACAAAGACCCCCTATATATGGTGGCCAACACGGAAGCTACCGGCAACAACGCTGTGCTGACTAATGCCGACAGCAAGAACGCCACGGCAGTATGGCAACTGGAGGCTACCGGCAATTACGACAAGATTTACACCGACAAACCTACCTACTACCTCAAGGACGTGACCTCGGGCAAGTATTTCGGTACCACCGACCTCACCGGCACAGGCAGCAACAAGAAGAACATGGTGAACACCACCGCCATGGCCTACCCCTTCTGCTTCCTGAGCATTGCAGATGTAAAAAACAAGCAGGGAATCACTGTTGACGCCTACGGCAACCCCAATGCTGCTATAATACAATACTCCATCGACGCTGAAAACTGGCTGCGACCGGTAAGCTTTGGTGCTTACACCTATGTCTATATGTTTGACAGCTACAACACCAACACTTCCTATACCACCAACACGATGTGGCCGGCATGGAACCTCTATACCGGCGAGCAGAACCTCAGCATCCAAGACGAACTCACCGAAGTGATTGCCGAATATGGCAGCAAGACATTCCCCAACACAGGCAGCGACCCCGGCTGCTTCGACGAGAGCAAGGTGCAGCCCTACACCGATGCCCTGGCTGCAGTAAATGCCCTCACCGCCACAAGCACACGCCAGCAGATACGCACTGCCATCGACAACCTCATATCGGCCTACGAAGCTGTGAAGAACCTGGAAGTGCTGCCCATCACCGACGACTATTACTACATAGAGAGCGCATGGAGCTCACTCGCCGGCACTAACACCCGAGCTTGCGACCCTGATGATGGCAGCAACATAGTACAGCGCAAGAGCTACAACGCCCCCGACAAATATGCCATCTGGCAAATCAAGGAGACTGCCACCGGGCAGTACACCATACAGAATTTGGGAAGCCAACTCTACATCGGCAACCAAATTGACAACAATGTTACACTGGTGAGCGATGTTCCCACCGCCACCTATCAGATGTTTACCTACGATGCCGAAGGTCAGTTTAAGTGGAAAGACAGTGGCACCAATTTCACCTATTATATCAAGACCTACGGCGACAATGCCGTAGGCCGCTACTACAAGCGGGGCACCAGCGATTTCGATGCCTGGTATCTCAAGCGCGTGCCCGCCGAAGTAATCGCTAACATCTTAGGAGCCGACTACACCTATGCCGATGGTGTCATAACCACCGACAGCGAGGTTGACCTCACGATCCTCAAGACTTTCATCGACAGCAAGGAGAAAGTGACAGCCGTTGACCTTACAGCAGCTACCCTACCCGCCGGCACCACCGCCGAACAACTTAGCGCCCTGGTGAGCGGCACCAATGCCCTCGTCTATGTCAGCGACGGCAGTCTGCTCGGCACAAACATTGTAAGCAATGGTTACTGTGAAAATCTGAGCCTCTTGGACAAAACCGACTTTGCCCCCATGGAAGGAAGCCTCGTGGTCGGCAGCGCCACCATCACACGCAAACTCTATGCGGGTCTCAACACCGTGTGCGTGCCGCTTGACCTGAGGGTCATCAACATTCCCGTTGAGGGCGCCAAGCTCTACACCTTCAGCGGAGTAGACGGCAGCACCATCACCTTCAGCGAGACAACCAGCGTAGCAGCTGGCACTCCCTGCATAGTAGAACTGCCTGCCACTACCGTCACCGCCGACTATCAGCTCACCTTTACCGACATGATCATGGCAGCCATCACACCTGTAAACACCGACAAGATAATAGGTTCCTACACCAACAAAGACCTCGGCGAAGGCTACTATAAGCTAGACCTGGACGACGTCTTTGTAAAGACCACTGCCACGTCCACCATCAAGGCGTTCCGCTTCTATCTTAACCTGGGCGATGCAGCGAGCAACACCTTCAAGCTCAGCCTCAGCAACGACGACCCCACGGGAATAGACAGCAACGAGCAGAGAATGGAAAAACGTGGACAATACACCATCTACTCTGCCGACGGCACAAAGCGCAGCACTCTACAAAAAGGCCTTAATATAATAAGGTATAACAATGGTACCTCACAGAAAATCCTTATAAAGTAACACTCGCCATGAAGAAAAAATATATCACCCCGATGCTGGAGAACGTGCATCTGCACCTTCCCATGCTGATGCTTGACGTATCCAAAGACGACAGCAAGACTGATGACAGCGACTCCGACAAGTCCAGAAGTTTCTGGGGGCCAACAATCTTTGACAGCCAAGATAACGACGACAATGATTATTAAAAAGTTTAAATCCTTCAGTAATATGAGAAAATTAATAATATTGCTCGCCTTAATCGTCAATTGTCAATTATCAATTGTCAACGGCCAAATCTGGCATGACGCTAATCAAGGCGGCATCCTGTTCGGCCAAGGCTGGACCTCTGAGATAGGCTCTACCTATCAGCGTTTTCCCGCCAGCGCTCAAAGCAAGGTGCCAAGCGGTGTATGGAACCTGTCGAAGAACACGGCAGGCCTCAACGTGCGCTTCACCACCAATGCCAAGACCATCTACGTTAAGTACACTCTCACTGGCAGCGCACTGAGCTACCATAACATGCCTGTTACGCTGCAGAGCGGCGTTGACCTCTATTGGAGACAGCAGGGCGACCAGTGGCACTGGGTAAGCCAGCAGAAGAAATTCTCCTTCAACGGTCAGAATGCCACATACACTTATTCCGACCTCACCCCCGCCTCCTCCGACGATGACAGCGACCCTGAGTATATGCTCTACTTCCCCATGTACAATGGAGTCAGCGCCATGAGCGTAGGCGTGGATCAAGGCTGCACTTTTGAGTACGTGAGCGTACCAGCGGACGACAAGCCCATCGTGGCCTATGGCACCTCCATCTGCCAGGGCTGTTCGGCCAGTCGTCCGGGCATGGCATGGACCAGCATCATTGGCCGTGAGCTGGAGAGCAATGTCATCAACCTAGGCTTCTCCGGTAGCGCATTTATGGAGAGCGGGGTCTTCGATATGCTGGCCGAGCTCAAGCAGGCCAAGCTCTTCATTATCGATGCCATACCCAACATCAAGACATCACCGGGCTCTATTGTGAACAGCACACTCAACGGAGTAAAGAAACTGCGTGCCGTAAGCAATGCCCCAATCCTGTTGGTGGAGAGTTTCGGCAACAGCGACAAGGTAATGTCGCCAAGCGAAGACCAGCTTGACTCGCGAGGCAATACCAAGCTCAAGGAGGCCTACGAGGAAATAAAGTATCAAGGCATACGCAACGTATTCTACCTCACCGAGGAGGAGATAGGTGCTACAGAAGATGCCATGATAGAGGGCACACACCCCAACGACATCGGAATGCGTGAATACGCAGACGCCTACTTAGAGAAAATAAAATACATAGCAGAAAATCCGGATACCCTTAGCGACGACAACGGTCTCCCCATCGATACTCTTGTAAGAGAAACCCGTCATGAGCTCAAAAACTGGCATTTCGGTGGCAATCCGGGTGAGACTCCCGAAAGCCTCAAAGTGAAGATTGACCAGCTGCTGGAGGCTGCCCAAGAGGCGGTTGACAGCCGTTCGTGCGACGCTCAATGCGAGGGACTCATGGCCGAGATACGCGCCACCATGCAGGAGATACGTACCACTCGCAATCCGATGGAGGAAGGCTACTATTACATCGTCAGTGCCTTTGACGGCTTCTATGACACCAAAGGCTACGAGATGGCTATGTATACCAAAGGCAGCGCACTCAACTGGGCCAAACTCGACTCACTAAGCACCTCATATATCTATAAGATAACGCAGCAGAGCGATGGCAATTGGGCTATACAAAACTGCGCCACATCCACCTACATCAATACCGCAGGCAATGGCCAGTCGCTCACCATGAGCACCCAGCAGCTTACCAATCAGGTCATCACTCCCGAGACTGACTGGTCCGCACGCTTCCGCATCTGCAATACTGCCAATAGTCTGCCGTACATACCCAACAGCAACTACTTCGGCTCTGCCGATGGTGCCGATGTGTTTAATATGTCTACCTCCAGTTATAGCGCTACCGACCCCTCCAGTCAGGCCTACGGATGGTACACATGGTACATACGCGCAGTTACTGACCCCGATGTCTTGGACAATGCGCTGCACTCGCTGAAAACCGAGGAGACAATGGAACTGCAAGTTGCCATTGGCGAAGCTCAAGAAACACTTGATAGGGCTATGGACCTTAAAGCCGATGATAGTCAGAAACTGATTACGGAGGCTAACGACAACGATGCCAGCCAATGCCAGTTCTCCTCTAATGCCAAGATGCCCGAGAATACTCGTGTGTGGGGTTACTATCGCAATCTGATTGATGGCGACTTGAGCACTTTCTTTATCACCATTCATGACCGCACATACGGTGAACCCACAGAGTCCCACTACCTGCAGGTAGACCTCAAGGACAAACCTGTTGATGCTTTCATATTCCGCTACGGCAGGAGTAGTTCGTGGCCTACCTTCTCATGGAAAGATGTTACGGTGCTGGCCTCCAACGATGGCGAACAATGGACAGAGATAACTCAGCTCAGTGGTCTGCCCTCAAGCAGCACCTACGACTCCCCCATCATCAGTCTTGGTCAGAGCTATCGCCACATCCGGTTCTCGGTTACCGCTACTGAAGGCAACCTTAAGATTGGAGCAGGACCAGCCTTTGCCATTGGTGAATTCCAGATGTACCCGGTTGTGTCTGCCGACGATGCTCCCTACAAGACCAATGCTGCTGTAAAAACTGCTGCCGACATTCTTAAAGCTGCTATGGAGCAAGCTGCCGCCACAGTAGAGGCTAACACTGCTACCGCCGAAGATGTAGACTACCTGCGCCGCTTAGCTAAGGATGTGGTAAACGCCATCAATGGCGAAACGCCTCAGTCGATAGCCCTCGACAGCCTTATCACCAAGGCAGAGGATGCATACCTGCAGGCTTATGGTGAGGATGCAATAGCCGACGAAAGTAAGAAACTGGTGACAGAAGCCAACGACAACGACCCAGAGCACTGCCAGTTCTTCTGCAACTGTCCGTACCCCAACAATAAGTATGCTAACCTCATCGACGGCAATCTCAATTCCTACTTCTTCTCGCTCCACAATCGCAACCACGGCACACCGCCAGAGGGCTACCACTACCTGCAAGTAGACCTCAAGGACAACGCTGCCGACGCATTCGTATTCCGCTTCGGCCGCAATCCGTCATGGCCCACTTTCCCGTGGAAGACCGTTGATATCTATGTCAGCAACGACTCCTCCGAGTGGACTTATATAGAACGTATCACTAACCTGCCTACCGGCACCGACGTAACCTATTATGACTCTAAGGCTGTCATCCTATGGCAAAAGTATCGCTATATAAGATTTGAAGTAGTCGAGACTGCCAGCAACAGTCCAATAGTAGGCGGCGGACCTGCCTTCTGTATCGGTGAGTTCCAGGTATATAAAGCCAAGTCTGCTGACTCCTCTCTCTACTCCACCAACGAGGATGTGAAGTCAGCTGCCGACAATCTTTATGCGGCTTTGCCTCAGGCTCGCCTCAAGAAGCAAGACAAGACAGCAACTGATGAAGACGTAACCCAACTTCGCTCCCTGCTGGATAACCTCAATGATCTTCTCACCAATCCCTAAAATACGTGTACAAATGAAAAAGATTATTATATCCCTTCTATGTATATCTGGCTTGGCTTTAAGCCTTGGAACACATGCACAGACGTGGTATGACGCCAGCGAGGGCGGATTCCATATTTTCGGCCAGGGATGGCCCTATCTGTCGCAGAAGAAGTTCCAGCGACTGCCTGTCACTGAGAGGTCCAGGCTCAACAACGGCATCCTCTGGAATGCCTCCCAACTCAGCGCAGGACTCTACGTGCGCTTCCGTACTGATGCCTCCTCCATCAGTGTGCGCTTCACCCTCACCAAGCAAGCCGTGCAGCACTACAATATGTCCTCCTTCGGCCAGAGCGGCGTGGACCTCTATGCCCGCAGTGACGACGGCAAGACTTTCCACTGGCTGGGCAACCACCTTAACTACGGCTTCGGTACCCCTGCCACCGCCAACTTCCGCAACATCGTGCCGCAGAATATGGAGGGCAACAAGGTGTGCGAATACACTCTCTATATGCCCAACTTCAACGGCGTGAGCAAGCTGGAGGTGGGTGTGAACGAGGGTGCCTCGTTCCAGTTCATTGAGGTGCCTGAGGACGATGAACCTATTGTTGTCTATGGCTCATCGGCCGTGCAGGGCAGCTCGGCCAGCCGTCCGGGCAACTCGTGGACTAATATGCTGGGCCGCGAGCTTGACGCGCAGGTGGTTAACTTGGGCTTTGCCGACAACGCCAAGCTGGACGAAGGCATCTTCAGGGTGATGGCCAGCCTCAAGCCGCGCGTGTTTATCATTGATGCCATGCCCGACATGAAGGCTGTTCCTCAGCTCATTAAGGAACGCATTGTGGCAGGAGTAAAGCTGTTGCAGGCTATGACTAACCGCCCTGTGCTGCTGGTGGAGAGTCCCGGGGCTCCTGACCGCCTCATCCGTCCCGCAGAGGATGAACTCCACACCAGGGCTAACGAACAGCTTAGGGAGGCTTATGATCAACTCACGCAAGACGGCTACACTAACCTCTTCTATATGTCTCAGGAGGAGCTGGGACTCAATGAGGAGGACTTCCTTGATGGCATCAACCCCACTGATCTGGGCATGAAGCACTATGCCGCTGCCTATGTCAAGAAACTGGCTTACATTGAAGAAAACAAAGACCCAATCATTGATGCAGTGGAGGCGGTGGAGTATAACTTTCGAACTCCCGAACTCTCGAACTCTCGAACTGTTTATGACTTGCAAGGTCGCAAAATCTCAATTCCCAGCGGCCAGTTACCCAAGGGTCTCTATATAATCAACGGCAAGAAGACTGTAATTACAGCTCAATAGATAACGAGATAATTACGAACGTTTTCGATAAGCCGCAAGGAGAGGCAAAGCTTGCTTTGATTATCCTGAGGCGAGAAAACGTCTGTTGATGAAATTAAACGAACTGTTAAGCATTTCCAGCCCTCATATACAGTATGAGGGCTGGTTTTCTTATCGTGTAAAGAGTCAAGATTGTTTGAGCAGTGATGAAGCGGCAATGCCGTAGGCATCGCGAACCGAAGCAGCACTGTCGCCCAAAGGGCGGGGTACGGACAGCGGAGGTGAGAGCGAAGCGGCAATGCCGTAGGCATCGCGAACCGAAGCAGCACTGTCGCCCAAAGGGCGGGGTGCGGACAGCGGAGGTGAGAGCGAAGCGGCAATTAGAAATTACCCTCATACGTCCCTGGCCCTACGGGCCACCCCCTCGCTGTACGCGAGGAAATCCATATTTATTTCCCCAGAGGGGACCACGCTTAGATGGGGAACTTGACACGCCAGTTTGCGCAAGCCGCTCGCTCATGACTATAGAATGAATGGTTATAGGTTAGTGGTTATAGACGCCAAGTCTGGTAAACCTCAAACCTCAAACTTCAAATCTTCCTATAATGTCTTTCTATTGTTCCGCGAAATTGTTGATGGCGTACTGCAGGTATGCGTGAGGAAGTGAAAGGATTTCTTCCTTGTTTGCTCCCTTCTTGTTGCTTGATATAATTTTCTTGGCATTGAGGTCCTCTACTATGTAGCCTGTGGAGTCGATGAAGGTGATGCCGCTGCTGAAGGTGTGGATGGCAAGAGGGTAGGTATAGGTGCGGCTGAGGATATCTCGGCTGAAGGTGAAGTCGTTGTGAGTGATGCCGAGTTGGCCGAGGAGAGTGGCAGCAAGGTCGGTCTGGTTGCAGAGCTTATCGATATGCCGCGGCTGCCTGACTGCTCCTCCTGTCCAAATTATTGGTATGCGGTTGCGCTCAGGGTTGGCCTCGGTGATGTCGGCAGGATAGGTGATACCATGGTCGGGCAGGATGATGAGCAGCATATTGTCCCATGCGGGACTGGTTTTGAGACGGCTGACAAACTGACCGATGCAGTGGTCGAGATAGGCCATGGCATTGGCTATCTGGTCTCCCTTGATGCGCTGGTAGGGCACCTGCCAGTCTTCATGGCTGGAGAGGGTGAGGCAGGCGGTAAAGGAGGGGGGGGTAACTTTCGCACTTTCGCACTTTCGCACTTCTGAACTTATAATACTATATAGGGTGTCGAGGGTGATGTGGTCTTGCACTCCCCATGAGTGGGTATGGCGTACGGAGAGGGGAAAGGTATCGTAGCCGCGGGCTTGCTGGAAGCCGGTGGAGAGGAGGTAGCTCTTGGTGTTGGTGAAATTGATGTCGCCGCCGTAGAGAAATCGGGTGCTGTAGCCGTTGGCAGCGAGGCTCCTGGCGATGGAGGGGAGGGTGCGCGATTTCTCGGGCAGTTTCATGACGGAGATGTCGGGGAAGGCGGGATAGCCGCTGAGTGCGCAGACAAGGCCGCGATCGGTACGGAATGAATTGGCGTAGCAGTGGGAGAAGAACACTCCTTCTTCGGCCAGACGGTTAAGGTTGGGGGTGATGTTCTTGTCCAAAAAGACGGAGCCGCAGCCTTCCATTATTATCATTACAATGTCGGGGCGACGGGTTGTGAGCAGTGTGTCGGGGTCAAGGCTTTCCGTTGAATATTGCAGCTGGGAGAAGAGGCTGTCGCAAGCGGCGGGTGGGTAGAAGCGGTATAGTTTGTCGAACTTATGTACCTTTAGGGAGGAGCTGATCAACGAGAAGGCAGGGTTGACGGCCGAGTGGTCGAGGAACTGGTCTTGAGAGTAATAGACGTAGCCCACATTCATGGTGGAGCGGCCTACGCCGCCGCGAATCATGAGAAACAATACGCCGCCAATGAAGAGCAAAACAAGGAGAGACAATGCTTTGTGACCTGGACCCTCTTTGGAAATCTTTGAAAAGACTGTTCGCGCATCGGGCTCTGCATCCCTGCGTCCCAGCGCCTCTGCTGTTCTCCACACTCTCTTCAGCGCAATGAGTAGCAGGACTGTGAGGGTAGCGATGCAGAGAATTGCGACAAGCACGAACCACACAGACACACTGGCAACGGCTTCTTTGGGACTGTCTATATAATTAAATATGGTAGCGTCGAGCTTGAATTGCCAGAATCTGTAGAGTACCGTGTCAGCCACCAGTATTAAGGACAGCAACGGAGCTATGATGCAGCAGTAGATCTTTGTAGTGAGTCGCGGCCATTTGCCGCTCATCCAGAGGGAAAGAATGCTGACGAGCAACGGGATGCTAGTGAGGTAGGAAGTGGTGGAGAGGTCGAGGGGCAGTCCGTGCCATAGCACAGCAAAGATATCGGTCACGCCAAAATCGTTGCCTTTGGCATTGTAAAGCATAAACACCACCTTCATCATCAGAAAGGTGGTGAGGATAATAATGAAAAACAAACCAAGATATTTGAGGCGCGCTTTCATCCGTCAGCTATTCAATTCTTCAATTCTTCAATTTTTCAACCCTCTTACAGCTGCTGCATGTCGTTGAGTTTCTTATAGTATTTGCCGAGGGCTATGAGCTCATCATGGGTGCCGCTCTCCACGATGTGGCCGTCATGAAGCACATATATGCGGTCGGCATTCTTAATGGTGGAGAGGCGGTGGGCTATGGCTATGGTGGTGCGGGTCTTCATCAGTCGCTCCAACGCTTCCTGCACCAGTCGTTCACTCTCGGTGTCGAGGGCTGAGGTGGCCTCGTCAAGTATCAGGATGGGAGGATTCTTGAGGATGGCACGGGCTATGCTGACGCGCTGTCGCTGACCGCCGCTGAGGCGGCAGCCGCGATCGCCTACAGAGGTGTCATAGCCGTGTTCCATCTCCATGATGAAGTCGTGGGCATTGGCAATCTTGGCAGCCTCCACCACTTGCTCCATTGTGGCGTTTTCTACGCCGAAGGCAATGTTATTGAATACGCTGTCATTGAAAAGGATGGCTTCTTGATTGACATTGCCAATAAGCGAGCGTAATGACTGGATGGAGAGCTGGCGGATATCTTGCCCGTCGATGAGAATCTGACCACCGCTAACGTCGTGATAGCGCGGGATGAGGTCAACGAGGGTGGATTTGCCGGAGCCTGACTGGCCAACCAAGGCGATGGTCTGCCCCTTGGGCACAATGATATTGATGTCAGTGAGCACCTGTTTGCTTTCATTGTAGCTAAAACTGACGTTGCGCAGCTCGATGCTTTCCTTTAGTTCCTTGATGGTATGTGGGTTATCTACCTCTTTTATATTGTTCTGGGCGTTGAGAATTTTGTTGATGCGCTCCATGGAGGCCATACCTTTCTGAATGCTGTAACCTGCCTTGGAGAGATCCTTGAGGGGTTGGAGTATGGTGTAGAGGATGACCAGATAGTATATAAAGGTGCTGGCATCGATGGGCGAATTGCCTGAGAAGATAAGGTATCCGCCAAACCATAGGACAACCACAATCATGCAGGTGCCGAGGAACTCGCTGACGGGATGGGCTGCCGACTGGCGTATGGCCACGCGCATGGAGGCGTTACGAAATTCGTTGTTGACTTTCTCGAAGCGCTTATCCATCTTTCTCTCTGCTATGAAGGCCTTGATGATGCGCAGACCGCCAAGGGTTTCCTCTATCTGGCTGATGCCGTCGCTCCACTTGCTTTGGGCAAATAGGGATTTCTGTTTCAGTTTCTTGCCTATGCGGCCGATGCCCATGGCCATGAAGGGTACCACAAGCAGGGTGAACAGGGTGAGCTGCCAGCTGATAGCCAGCAGGGTGCCAAGGTAGATGAGGATGAAGATGGGATTTTTGATTACCATGTCAAGCGAGGAGGTGATAGAGGCATCAATCTCGTTGACATCGGTGCTGGCGCGAGCCAGGATATCACCCTTGCGTTCCTCGGAGAAGAAGGAAAGGGGCAGGTGGAGAATTTTTTTGTAGATATCGGCTCTGATGTCGCGTACCACGCCGGTGCGCAGCGGCATAAGGCATGCCGAACCGCCGAAATAGGCGGCAGTCTTAAACATGGTGAGTACAGCCAGGATGATGCCCAGCAGGAGCAGGGTGGTGGCGGGGCCGTAGGAGTCAATCATTAGTTGCGAGTAGTAGTAGCCGTTGTTTTTGGCTGTGTCTATGAAATCGCCGGTACCCCACTCGATGAACTGGTAGCGCTCCGTGTTGACCTTAAAAAGGATTTGCAAAATAGGCAGCAACACTGTGAAGGAGAACACATTGAATATCGCTGCCAATATATTGAAAAGCAACGTGCCGCCGATATAGCGTTTATATCGGACGAAGTATTTGCGCATCAGGTGGAAGAATTCTTTCATTTGAGGAGGGAATGCGTAAAGGAGGATAAGGAAGAAGGGATATTTTATTTCCGGCCGAAGTCGGCAGGTATTTCACCCCAACGGTCGGTGTGCCACTTGAGGATTTTAATGTGTGAATAGTCGTTGTTGTGCAGCCACTGCTCGGCGCGGGCAATGAGTTCATGAGCCTTGGCAGTCTTGTCGTTGAGCGGGAGCTTGGTTTTGCATTTGCGGCCCTTGATCCATAGCAGGGCGTTGCGGCTGTCGCTGTAGATGGGGTAGGAGGTGCCCTGCTGTTTCTGGAGGGCGAGGGCGTGGACTATGGCGAGAAACTCACCTATATTATTTGTGCCCATGATTGGGCCGAAATGGAAGAGCTGTATGCGGCTATTGACATCTACTCCGCGATATTCCATCATGCCGGGATTGCCACTGCATGCGGCATCGACGGCTAAGGCGTCCTGTATAATCTCGTTGTTGAGGCTGGAGGTCTGGGGCTTGCGGGGTGAGGTCCTGGGACGAGTGATTGGTGGTGCACCGCCCTCGAAGGCTTGTTGTGCTTCCTCCATTGTGGGAAAAGCCTTGTAGCGTGCGCCTTGTGCCCCAATCACCTGATTCTTGCACTCGTCCCACGTGAGGTAAATGCCGGGTTTACGCCCCGACCATACGACGTAGTATTTAGGTTTTTGTTTACTCACCTTATTTATAATTGGAGCAGGACTCATATATTAGCTCTCTTCTTGTATAGCAGCACTTAGATATCGGGCGCAGCAATGCTGCTTACATACGCTCAGGCACCTCGATGCCCAGCAGTCTCATGCCAGTGCAGACGATGCGACTGACTTGCTCGGAGATGACGAGTCGCAGCAGGCGTTTCTCTTCGATGGATTCGCCCAAAATAGTGTAGTCATGATAGAACTGATTGTACTCTTTGACGAGGTCGTAGCAGTAGTTGGCGATGGTGCTGGGGCTATATTCTGCTGCAGCCTGCTGCACTATAGCGGGGAAATCGGCCATGTGCTGGATGAGGCTTTGCTCTTTCTCGTTGACGGGCGTGTCATCCTTCACTCCTTCGGCAAAGTTGATGCCGGCCTCAGTGGCCTTGCGCAGCACCGAGCGGATGCGGGCATAGGTATATTGGATGAATGGCCCAGTGTTGCCGTTGAAGTCAATGCTTTCGGCGGGATTGAACAGCATGTTCTTGCGTGCGTCAACCTTAAGCAGGAAATATTTGAGTGCACCGAGGCCTACGATGCGGGCAATTTCCTGACGCTCAGCCTCGCTCATGTCGCCAAACTTGCCCAGCTCTTCGCTGGTCTGGCGGGCAGTGCTAATCATCTCGCTGATAAGGTCGTCGGCATCTACCACGGTGCCTTCGCGGCTCTTCATCTTGCCGTTGGGCAGCTCAACCATGCCGTAGGAGAAGTGTACCAGGTCTTTGCCCCACTCGAAGCCGAGCTTGTCGAGCAGGATTGACAGTACCTTGAAGTGGTAGTTTTGCTCGTTGCCCACCACATAAATCATCTTGTCGATAGGATAGTCGTCGAAACGGAGCTTGGCGGTGCCGATGTCCTGGGTCATATAGACAGAGGTGCCGTCGGAGCGCAACAGCAGTTTCTCGTCCAGTCCCTCGGGACGCAGGTCAGCCCACACCGAGCCGTCGGCGTGGCGGGTGAAGATTCCTTTGGCAAGTCCTTCCTCAACCTTGGCCTTGCCTACAAGATAGGTGTCGGACTCATAATATATCTTATCGAAGCTTACGCCCAGCGCTTTGTAAGTCTGGTCGAACCCGGCGTAAACCCAGTCGTTCATCTTCTTCCACAGAGCGCGTACCTCGGGGTCGCCCTGCTCCCATTGCACCAGCATGTTGTGAGCCTCCTGGATGAGCGGGGCTTCTTTCTCTGCTTTGGACTTGGCGGCCTCATCGTCGAGACCTTCAGCCTTGAATTGTGCTGTCAGATTTTTTACCTCTTCGCGGTAGTGTTTGTCAAAGGCTACATAATAGTCACCGATGAGGTGATCGCCCTTCTTGCCGCTGCTCTCGGGAGTCTCGCCGTTACCCCACTTAAGCCATGCCAGCATCGACTTGCAGATATGTATGCCGCGGTCGTTGACGATGTTGGTCTTTACCACGCGGTTGCCGGCAGCCTCCATAATCTGGCTGATGGACCACCCCAGCAGGTTGTTGCGAACATGGCCCAGGTGTAGGGGTTTGTTGGTGTTAGGGGAGGAGTATTCTATCATTACCAGCGGCGATTGGGGAGTAGGCTTCACGGTGCCGTAGTCATCAGTACGGGCTATATTGTTGAGGACCGTGGTCCAACTGGAGGTGGCTACGCTGAGGTTGAGGAAGCCCTTGATGACGTTGAACTTCTCCACCGCGGGCTCATTGTCGGCGAGCCACTGGCCAATCTCTTGTGCGGTGTCCTCGGGCTTCTTGCGGGAGATACGCAGCAGGGGGAACACCACCAGCGTGAGGTGGCCCTCAAACTCTTTCTTTGTCTTTTGCAGCTGTAACTGCTCGGAGCCCACTTCGGCACCGTATAATTCTTTGACGGCCTTGGCGCAAGCCGATTGTATCACGTTTTGAATGTCCATAGTCTATCTATGTGTTGTTTGTTGTGTTTGATTGTTCTTGTCGATTGGCTATAATAACCCAAATTAGGTTATTTGGCTGCAAAGGTAGTGAAAACCGAGGGTACAACAAAAAAAACGTGTTTGTTTTTTGTGCCGAGGCGAGGCAGAGGCACACCGGGTATGGATTTCGCAAAACAAAATGATGGGCGCGCGAGGCTTAGGGGAGCTTACTTCTTCTTATCCTCCAGATAGCGGCGCTTCTTAGCGCTCATGGGGCGTGCTTCCTTGGCGGCTTTGGCTGCTGCCTTGGCAGCATTCTCCGCCTTGCGCTTCTTCTGCTCTGCCTGTATCTGGCGGCGTCTGGCATCACGGGCACGGGCAATCTCTTTCCGCTTTTCTTCCCTCTCCTGGCGTGTTGCTGCTTTCTCGGCCTCGCGTGCTTCAATCTCCGCTTTGCGCTTGGCCAGTCTCTCCTCTTCGCGAGCCAGGATGCGGGCGTGGTACTCAGGATTGGAGAGCAGCTCCTTCCTGAACGGTGTGGCGAGCACGTTCAAGGCCATCTTGCTTGCCTTGGTGCGGGCGTAGCGCCAGCTCTTGCTCTCGGCTTCGCACAGCACTGTGCCGTCGCTGAGCACTGCCTTAGCGCGATGGAGCCCTTCCGCCGTCTGCTCCATCTCCAGCGAGAGGCGGCGCCCGTCTGTTTGCTTGGTGATGGCGTTGGCTTGGGCCAGCAGGTTGGCATTGCGCTTCTTGTGGCGGAACAGATGCTCGCTCTGTTCGTTGAGGATATACTTGCCTATGAACCAATTGCGGAGTTCTTCATCCAGGGTGGTGACATAGCCGAAGATGGCGTATACGAAGATATGCTTGTGTGTGCTGATGTCGAACTTGCTGCCAGCCCTGACAAACTGGCGTATCTTCCACTCGTCGAACATACGCTCCAGCCGCTCATTGCGAAACAGGTTGCCCAGCACGTGCTGCAGACGAGTGCCCTCGCCTGCGAAATAGCGGTAGAGCACCTGCGCCACCATCCCCTTGAACACAAACATGCCGGCAAAGACGTAGCGGCCATGACCCTTGGCTTCCTGTTCGTAGAAGGAGTCATGGGTAAGCACCTCGCGCAGGCGGGTGCTGGAGAAAAGCTTGCGAAGGTCGTCGTACTGAGGATCTTCCCAAGTCCCGAAATTGTCTTTCTGGCGCGGTTGCTGTGTTCTGACTATATCGTCCATCTTTCTTGGCACGGGCAGGAGGAATCGAACCCCCACAATCAGGTTGGAAACTGAATTCAGGCCCCGAAAGCCTGTGTGCTACCTTTACACTATGCCCGTATTCTTCAATTTTCAACTCTCCCTCTAAGATAGAGGGAGTACCCCGTAGGGGGGAGGGCGTATGATTTTACGTCGAGCGGGTGACGGGAATCGAACCCGCGCCTGCGCACTGGAGGTACGCCGAATCAAGATCTGAAGTCTTGCGTGCTGCCACTACACTACACCCGCTGCAAGAATTCATTAGCAAAGGTACGAAGAAAACAACAAAAATCTTTGGCGTTATGAAATTAATATGTAATTTCGCGGCAGAAATACGCCAAAAAGGTAGCCTATGGATACTTTTGAGCGTTATTTTAACATTATTAAATAATAACAGCATGGAGAAAGTAGGTTCGTTATATGAGCAATGGATGGCTCTGCAACCATTGGACGAGCGAAAGGAATATTTGCTCAGTCAGAGGTTTACTATTGACTACAACTACAACAGTAACCATATCGAGGGCAACACGCTGACATACGGTCAGACAGAACTGCTCCTGCTGTTTGGCAAAGTCAGTGGCGAAGGTAAACTGAAGGATTTCGCTGATATGAAGGCCAGTCAGGTGGGACTGAAGATGATGATGGAGGAAGTGGCCTCAGGCAAGATGCCCCTGACGCAGAATTTTATCCGTCAGCTCCACAAGACACTGCTGCGCGAGGACTACACCGTCTATCGTAATCTGCCGGGTGGCATACAGACCAGCTTCGTTATCCACGCCGGACAGTATAAGACGCGGCCTAACAGCGTCATTACTCGCTATGGTGACCGTTTCGACTATGCTTCGCCGGAAGAGACTCCAGCCTTGATGGCTGACTTGGTTGACTGGTACAATGAAGCGGAGCAGTCTGGCAAATACTCGCCCGTGGAGTTGGCGGCCCTGTTTCATTACCGCTACATCCGCATCCACCCCTTTGAGGATGGCAACGGGCGCATAGCACGGCTGATGGTGAACTATATTCTGGCTCGCCACGGATGGCCGATGATAGTAGTGAGAAATCGCAGAAAGAATGAATACCTTGAGGCGTTGCATCAATCGGATCTTGAGATAGGGGCTACACCATACAAGGGCGCACATGCATCTCTGGTAGGCATACGTCATTTCTTGAAACACTTTATGTCCATAGTGGCGACAGAGCTAAAATACAAGATAGATTTTGCGAAAGAGCAATCGCCTGATGTGTGGTGGTACGACGGTGAGCGCATCAATTTCAGAAGTGAATCAACGGCTAAGCTGCTCATGGCGATGGAACTGGATGCTGAGATAACCATAGAGCAATTGAGCGAACAGGCTGGTATTAATACAGCGGCTGTTAAGAAGCAACTACGCCAAATGACAAAGAAAGGATACATCCAGCGAAGGGAGAACGGTGACTGGCACGTGTTTGCTACCTCGTCTGTCTGAGAGGAGGCATTTTTTCCTTTTGAGAGGCGGAAATTGGCTATACAAAAGCATCAGGCGGCCCATTGCGGGCCGCCTGATACTATATGGTATGGGGAGAGGAACGGTTATTTCTTCTCTTCCTCAACGCCATAAAACTTTAAAATCGCATCTACTTTTTTCTGGTCTCATACTTCCTTAAGAAGCTTTGCTTTATAATCTATTCATAAATCGTTACATCCTTGAACGACTTGTCTTCATTTTTCTTTTCGTTGTTTTATTTCTTCATCTTTGATGGTGCTTGGATCTTTTTTGTAACGATTATAAAATCGAGCTAAGTTTTTTAGTGAAGAATTGAGAGCTTCAGCAGATTGTTGACGAGCTTCAGCAGATTGTTGACGAGCTTCAGCAGATTGTTGTCTTGCCTCCGCAGATTGTTGTCTTGCCTCCGCAGATTGTTTATCATACTCAGCAGACTTTGTTTCCATATAAGTTTTAAATCATGTTTTATAGTTTTCGTAAGAATTATTAATTTGCGCTATTGCTTCAAAATATTCATCAGATCTACGTTCATTATCATCATCTAAAAAATCATATAAAACCTTTTTAGATATTCAGCTATAAATTGTAGACCAAATAAATAACAACTGGTTTTCTTTACTGATTCACCAATCTTTTTTCATTTCATTAAGTATAAAATCTTCTGTATAGGCTGTTGCACTTCTTGTGCGCATAATGGTATCGTTTTGCACAAAATCAAGCAGCTTGTTGTTGAATTCAGTAGGCAGCTTGACTCCGAGCGCCTTGTCGAGCCTGTCAACAATGTTTCCGCCATTTTGGGCATGGGCGGGTGGGTGGGGGAAAAGGATAGCCGTCACCATCACCAGAAAGCCTATAAGATGACAGCGACTCTTTCAGCCAAAAAAGATTGACGTGGAGATAAAGGAAGAAATGGAAGAAAACCTAAAGGGATGCTTTTCTGCTCAGTTCATACGCCGTTATTGTTTCGGGGACTTGTCTGTCCGCATTTAGCGCTTGCCTGAGGTTAAGGAGCCCTGCCACTTGCGGAGCAATGTTCTTGTCTTGTGCCTATCATCGGACGACAGCCGTGCCACCTTGCCAGCATATCCCTATGCTGCATAATATGCCATGCTTTCTATTCCCCGTCCTTGCACCATCGCTCCCGGCCGCTCCTCTTCCGCTTGCCGCAATGTGAACGCTGATAAACGCTACCCACGGCCGTGGCCTCCGCCATACGCTCGCGAACTGGATTTGTCCGGTTAAACAAGTTTTCGCTTACAAAGATAAAGCTTTTTTCTTAATACGCACCAAATATAAAGGGAGAAAAATAGTAATATATAATATGTATGTGGATTTTTTTGCCTACTTTTGCATTCTTAATTGAAAAATGACGCACCATGTTTAAGATGCCCCCTATAACCAAGAACCTGCTGGTGATAAACATACTGATGTTTCTCGCTACGGGTTTGTTGCAGAACAACGGCATAGACCTCAACGACTTGCTGGGCTTGCATTTCTTCAAGTCAGATAGCTTTATGCCCTATCAGCTGCTCACCTATATGTTTATGCACGCCAACTTCGAGCATATTTTCTTCAATATGCTGGCCTTCTGGATGTTCGGGCGCATCCTCGAGCAGGCCTGGGGCGCGAAGAGGTATCTGGTGTTCTACCTAGTGTGCGGCGTCGGCGCCGGTTTGTGCCAGGAGTTGGTGCAGTATATAGAGTATGCCAGTTCTGGCATGGCAAACTTTGATATGGTGTCGGATGGGGTAAATAAGATTCCCATGAAGGAGTATCTGCGCATGTGGACTACTGTGGGAGCCTCGGGTGCGGTCTATGGCATATTGCTCGGATTCGGCATGACGTTCCCCAACGAGCGCATCCTGCTGCTCATTCCACCTATTCCGCTCAAGGCAAAGTATCTGGTAATTGGTTACGCAGTGATTGAACTGCTGTCGGGTCTCGGCTCCAGCGGCAGCAATGTGGCACACTTCGCTCACCTGGGCGGTATGCTCTTTGGATTGGGCCTGATACTTTATTGGCGTCACAAGTCAGGCATAGGCCGTGGCGGCTTTAGCTCCTGGCGCGAATACAAGCCCAAGAAGAGTGTGTGGGAACGTGTCAAAAGGCCGGCTCAAAAGCAGGAGAAAGAGACAAAAAATACCGATTCCATCGATGAATATGCCGATGAGCTTGCCCGTCGCCGGGCACGCCAGGCAGAGGTGGACCGCATACTGGAGAAGGTAAAGCGTTCAGGCTATGATTGCCTGACCGACGAGGAGAAAAAGACAATCTTTGACTTCCGCAACCATTAGAAGAGCCGCAAAGGCGGAATCCGACAAGACAATGAATGTACACAGGCATATAGGCAAGATAATTTCGAGGTTGCTGCTGGTGCTCAACATCGTGGTGGCCGTAATGCTGTTGTTGTCTGCTTGGGGCGGCTACATCAATCCCAATACCTTTGGATGGGAAGGCTCGTTGGCCTTGCTTTTTCCGTTTCTTGTGTTAGTGGCATTCCTCTTTATGGCTGGATGGCTGGTGGTGATGTCACGCCGATGGCTGGTGAGTTTCTGCGCGCTGCTACTATGTGTTTTCCAGCTGCGCACCTATTGCCCTATCAATATGCCGCAGCCTGTGCCCAAGGGCGCCATCAAGGTGGTGAGCTACAACACCTACGGTTTGGGCTGGGGACAGAAAGATTCTGTCATTCACAGCCAGATGATGGACTATCTGCGCAACAGCGATGCTGACTTGTTTTGTGCCCAGGAGAGCAGCTATAACCCACGCCATAAAAAAGTGGTAGAGGATGCCGTTGCTCACTGGCAGTATCGTGACTCCGTGTTTTTTGCCAAGGGCGGCAATTCGCTCACCCTTTTCTCTAATTATCCCATACTTGACCGCCATGTGATTCACTCCTCCTCGCCGGGCCATGTCTGCGTTGCCTATAATGTAAAGATAGAGAGCGACACCGTGGTGGTAGTCAATTGTCATTTTGTTTCCAACGCCATCAATCCGGACGACAAGGCCGTATATCAGAAAATCGTTACCATTTCAGACAACGACAGCACCAGCGAGGATATTATGCGTCTGGGGCGCAAGGTCAATGATGCCGGCATGCGACGTGCCGAGCAGGTTGACTCGCTGGTTCTCTACCTGAAGCAGCAGGGCGACAAGCCAATCATCGTGTGCGGCGACTTCAATGAGACTCCGCTCTCCTATGTCCACACCCGCCTCTGCCGTATGCTAAACGACGCCTACACGGCTTCTGGCAATGGTCCTGGCATTTCCTATCACCTCAACAAGATGTATTTCCGCCTTGACAACATACTGTGCAGCAGTCATTGGCACGCTTTCGGTGCACGGGTTGACAGGCGTCAAAAGATGTCGGACCATTATCCTATAGAGGCATGGCTTAAGCGCGTAAATAAATAGGTTTTTGCTGTCGATTGGTAGCAAAAGCGGGACAAAATGCCGCGATTTGGCGAAATAAATACTCCGTAGCTTAGCAGGATAGAAAAAAAATACTATATTTGCACGCCCAATAATGCAAAGTTGTGCCGGCAGCCGGCACGCAGGGCTCAGTAACGAGATAATATAAACATAAAACAACAATAACAAAATGCAAAACAAAGGATTTGTAAAAGTGTTTGCCGTGTTGCTTACACTTGTGTGCATCTACTATTTGTCGTTCTCCTTCGTGACCAGCCACTATGAGGCAAAGGCCGCCAAGATGGCTCCCGCAATGGGCCAGCGTTATCTTGACTCGATGAAGAATGAGCGCGTGTGGATGTTTAAGACCCTGCAGGAGTGCCAGGAGTATCAGCTTGGCCTCGGCCTCGACCTGAAGGGCGGTATGAATGTAACTCTTGAGGTCTCGGTGCCCGACATCGTGAAGATTCTCGCTTCCGACAACGTCAGCGACGCTAACTTCCAGAAGGCTTTTGAGGAAGCCAACAAGATGGCCAACGAGAGCCAGGATGACTTCATCACCCTGTTTATTAACTCTTACCAGAAAATTGCCGGCAAGAATAAGCTTGCCGCAGTGTTCGCCACCCAGCAGCTCAGCGAGAAAATCAATGCCCAGTCTTCTGACAGCGACATTGAGAAGGTGATCCGTGCCGAGGTGAGGGACGCAATCGACAATTCATATAACGTGCTTCGCTCGCGTATCGACCGCTTTGGCGTGGCTCAGCCCAACATCCAGAAACTGGAGGGTAGCCTTGGCCGAATTATGGTGGAGATGCCGGGCGTAAAGGAGCCCGAGCGTGTACGTAAGCTCCTCCAGACCAGTGCAAACCTTGAGTTCTGGGAGACCTACAGCTTCCCCGAAATATGGCCGGAGCTGCAGGCCCTCGACAGCAAGCTGGTGGGCGGTGGCGCTGCCACCGACAGCACTGCTGCCAAGGAGGAGGCCGTTGCCGAGGAGAAGGCTGCTGCCGACACTGCCAAGGCCGGCATTCAGCTCAAGCCCGAGGTCAAGAAGTCCCAGAACACTGCTCAGGCAGCTGCTGACAAGAAGGCTCACCCGCTGCTCTCCATGGTGATGCCTGCTCAGAATGCCCGTGGCGGTAGCGCTGTGGTTGGCTACGTTATGTCCTACGATACCGCCGAGGTCAACAAGATCCTCAATTCTCCCGAGGCTAAGTCCACACTGCGTGGCGACCTCTCGCTGAAGTGGGGCGTGAAGGCCAGCGATATGTTCCCCAACGCCGATGTTTTTGAGCTCTATGCCATCCGCACCACTGCCGACGGCAAGGCTCCGCTGGAGGGCAACGCCATTACCGATGCCAAGGCAGACTTCGACCAGTATGGCAAGCCTGAGGTAAGCATGTCGATGAACAACGACGGCGCGCGCGTATGGGCGAACCTTACTAAGAATAATATTGGCAAGGCTGTTGCCATCGTCCTTGACGGCGTGGTTTACAGTGCTCCCAATGTGATGAGTGAAATCAACGGCGGCAACTCGCAGATTACCGGTAACTTCACCACCGAGGACACCAAGGACCTCGCCAATGTGCTGAAGGGCGGTAAGATGGACGCTCCCGTCAAGATTGTGCAGGATGACACCGTAGGTCCGTCCCTCGGACAGGAGTCTATCAATAAGGGTATCATGTCATGTATCGTGGCCTTCGTGCTGCTGATGATTTACATGTGTCTGCTCTACGGCATCAAGCCCGGTATGGTTGCCAACTGCGCCCTGATCATCAACTTCTTCTTCATCCTGGGTGTGCTGGCATCGTTCCAGGCAGCGCTCACCATGAGCGGTATTGCCGGTATGGTGCTCACCCTCGGTATGGCAGTGGATGCCAACGTGCTTATCTATGAGCGTACCAAGGAGGAGCTTCGCGCAGGCAAGAAGATTAAGACCGCCCTCGCTGACGGCTACGGCAATGCCTTCTCGGCCATCATCGACTCCAACGTCACCTCAATCATCACCGGTATAATCCTGTTCAACTTCGGTACCGGTCCCATCCGCGGCTTCGCCACCACCCTCATCATCGGTCTGCTGGCATCTGTATTCACCGCCGTATGGTTGACTCGCATCGTCTTTGAGCACTTCCACAAGAAGGATAAGTGGCTCAACCTGACCTTCACTACTCCGTTCTCTAAGAACATGATGCAGAACACCAAGTATAAGTTTATGTCTGCATACAAGGTCAGCTTCGTAGTATGGGGCGTGGCTCTGGCTGTCTGCTTCGGTTCCTACTTCACCCGCGGATTGAGCAGCGGTATCGACTTTACCGGTGGTCGCAACTACACTGTCAAGTTTGAGAAGGAGGTAGTGCCCGAGGATGTCAAGGCTCTCGTTCAAGCCAATGCCGGCGAGGCCAATGTGGCTGTGCTTGCACTGGGCACCGACGGCAAGACCGTGCGCATCTCCACCAACTATAAGATAGAGAGCAACGATCCCTCCGTGGACAATGAGATTGAGACTATTCTCTACAAATCGCTCAAGGAAGGCAACCTGCTTTCTGCCGGAGTTCCTTTCGAGCAGTTTAAGGATCGTGACAACCAGAAGGGCGGCTCCATCATCTCTTCTCAGAAGGTTGGTCCGTCGGTGGCTAAGGACGTAACCTACGGCGCTATCAAGGCCGTAATCTTCGCCCTCATCGCCATCTTCCTCTATATCTTCATCCGCTTCCGCAACGTGGCCTTCTCCATCGGTAGCACCGTGGGCTTGATTTGCGACTCGTTGCTGATTATCGGAACCTACTCGCTTCTGTGGGGCGTAATGCCGTTCAGCCTTGAGGTTGACCAGACGTTTATAGCCGCCGTGCTGACGTGTATCGGTTACTCCATCAACGATAAGGTGGTAATCTTCGACCGTATCCGCGAGTTCCTCAAGCTTTATCCCAAGCGCGACAAGCAGCTGCTCTTCAATCAGTCGCTCAACACCACCTTGGCACGTACCATCAACACGTCCACCACTACGTTGCTCGTGCTGCTGTGTATCTTCTTCCTCGGTGGCGACAGCATCCGCAGCTTCTCGTTTGCAATGATTCTGGGTGTTATCTACGGAACCCTCTCATCGCTCTTCATCGCAGCCCCGCTGGCTTACCTTATCCTCGGTGGCAAGATCAAGAAGGAGGATGATGTTGAAGAAGCAGCAAAGTAGAATTCACAGAATTCTGTTAAGGATCAAGATTGTGTAACGACGGCTTACGCCAGGTTTACACCATAGCCAGTGGCGAAACTCCTCAGGAAGTTTCGCCACTGCTTTTTTTGTGCCCGGCCTCACGCGCGTACTTTATTTATATATTAATATTGGTGTCCGGGGAAAAATCTATAAACCTCATAGAAGCCTTTATATATGTGACCTTCCGAATGTTATAGTATATTAGAGCTTACTTTCTTGCAATTAAAAAAGCATACGTTGTTATCATACGCCCCCGGCCCTATGGGCCACCCCGGAGGGCGTATGATACTAACTTTCCCCGGACACCAATAATATATTAAGGACGCATCTACAGAATGCTGTGCTCATGTGTATTTGTCGTGTTCTCCTGTAATCTAATCCCGTTCTCCAGCGTTTTAGTCCCGTTCTCTCGTCTTTTTATCACGATCTCCTGCAATCTAAACGCGTGCTCGTGAAATAATTCAACTTAAGTTTTAAATAATTCAACTTAAATTTCAAATAAATCAACTTAAGTTTTAAATAAATCAACTTAAATTATTTCGGGAGCTCGGGTTTAGATTTCGGGAGCTCGGGTTTAGATTTCGGGAGCTCGGGTTTAGATTTCGGGAGCTCGGATTTAGATTTTGGGAGCTCGGGTTTAGATTTCGGGAGCTCGGACTTAGATTTCGGGAGCTCGGGTTTAGATTTCGGGAGTACGCGGTTAGATTGTAGGAACTCGCAGTTAAATCCTGGGAGTATGCGTTTAGGTTGCAGGAGTACGTGTTATGGATGTCAGGGTTTGGGATTTAGGGATCAAAGGCGTGGGTCTTTGGCGGCTTGCTCTTATTCTGGGCGCTGGATTAACTTTTCGCGGCGAAATGGTATGGGGTGTGCGAAAAAAGATGTAACTTTGTCGCGTTTTTGTGTATTAAATTCGGAAAATTGTAATACTATGAAGAAATACAACCTTTTGAATAATGTTTTCGGTTGGCTTATGTTTGCCGTGGCAGCGGTGGTTTACTGCTCTACCATTGAGCCGGCAGCCAGCTTCTGGGACTGTCCGGAGTTTATAACGACAGGCTATCGCCTGGAGATTGGTCACCCGCCTGGTGCGCCTTTCTTCATGCTGGTGGCTAACTTGTTTAGTCAGTTTGCCTCCGATGTATCGCAGGTGGCTATGATGGTCAACACGATGTCGGCCTTGCTCAGCGCTGGTTGCATACTGTTCCTGTTCTGGACTATCACCCATCTGCTGCGTCGCCTCATCTGTGAGAAGGGCGAGGTCAAGACGGCTGTGCAGATGATAGCTATCTTTGGTTCGGGCGTGGTAGGCTCGCTGGTTTATACCTTCAGCGATACGTTCTGGTTCAGCGCTGTTGAGGGCGAGGTGTATGCTTTCTCATCGTTCTTCACTGCGCTGGTATTCTGGCTGATACTGAAGTGGGAGGACAACGCCGACAAGCCCGGTGCCGACCGCTGGCTGGTGCTGATTGCCTATCTGATGGGTCTGTCTATCGGCGTCCACTTGCTCAATCTGCTCTGTATCCCCGCCATGGTGCTGATTTACTACTATCGCCGCTATCCCAATGCTGCCGTGAAGGGCTCGGTGTGGGCTCTGTTGTTCAGTTTTGTGCTGATAGGCGTCATTCTCTATGGCGTAGTGCCTGGCATCGTGAAGGTCGGCGGCTGGTTTGAACTGCTGTTCGTCAATGTGCTGGGTATGCCGTTCCACACGGGTCTTATTGTCTATCTTGTCCTTTTGGTTGGCGTGGTGGCCTATGCCATCTGGCTCAGTCTCAGGGACAAGGACCTGAAGAGAGCCAAGTGGATGTTTATTGCCTCGGTGGTTATGCTTGGTATTCCGTTCTTTGGCAGCGGTGCCATGAGCATCGTGATTGGCGTGGTGCTTGTCTCGGCCCTGTTCTATGTGCTGTTTGCTTATAAGAAGATTGCCGCCAACACTGACTTGCGCCGTGTGCTCAATACCACTCTGCTTTGCTTCCTGATGGTGATGATTGGCTACTCCAGCTATGCGCTGATTATGATTCGCTCGGCCGCCAATCCGCCTATGGACCAGAACTCGCCCGAGGACATTTTTGCCATCGGTGACTATCTGGCCCGTGACCAGTATGGCCAGCAGCCGCTGCTCTACGGCCCGACCTTCAACTCGCAGCTGGAGTGGCAGGCCGACCCCGAGGACCCCAACCGCCTTATTCCTAAGCGCTCGGAGGGTAAGGACATCTACCAGCGCAAGGAGAAGAGGTCTGCCGACGAGCCGGATGTTTACGAAAAGGTGGGCAGCAAGACTGACTATATCTATGCTCAGAATATGCTGTTCCCGCGCATCTGGGACAGCGGCAAGGCTGCGCAGTATAAGTCGTGGTTGGGTGAGCTGCATTATAATATTGTAGATTACGACCCGGGCAACGGCCAGGTGCAGCAGCTGGAGATTCCTACTCAGATTGACAATCTCAGCTTCTTCACCTCCTATCAGCTGGGCTTCATGTACTGGCGCTACTTCATGTGGAACTTCTGCGGACGCCAGAATGACATTCAGGGCGTGGGCGAGACCGAGTACGGCAACTGGATTACAGGTATTCCGTTTATCGACAATGCCCGTCTGGGCGACCAGAGCCAGCTGCCCGACGACCTGAAAGCAAACAAGGGCCACAATGTCTATTATGCCCTGCCGCTGTTGCTGGGACTGCTGGGTCTCTTCTGGCAGGCTTTCCGCGGCCGCAAGGGCGGCCAGCAGTTCTGGGTGGTGTTCTTCCTGTTCTTCATGACGGGCATCGCCATCGTGGTTTACCTCAACCAGGTGCCCTCGCAGCCTCGCGAGCGTGACTATGCTTACGCCGGTTCCTTCTATGCCTTCGCCATATGGGTGGGCATGGGTGTGGCCGCCATCATCGACTGGCTGCGCCGCGTCAAGCTTGACAATGCCGTGGTGGCCACGGTGGTCAGCGTGGCCTGCGTGCTGGTGCCCGTGCAGATGGCTTCGCAGAACTGGGACGACCACGACCGCAGCGGCCGCTATGCCTGCCGCGACTTCGGGCAGAACTACCTCAACACCCTGCAGGAGGGCTCGTCGCCGATTATCTTTACCAATGGTGACAACGACACCTTCCCCTTGTGGTATAACCAGGACACAGAGGGTGTGCGTCAGGATGTACGCGTGTGCAACCTGAGCTACTTGCAGACCGACTGGTATATCGACCAGATGTGCCGTCCGGCATACAGCTCGCCTGCTGTGCCCATCTCGTGGAACCGCTACGAGTATGTCACGGGCCAGAACGACTTTGTGCGCGTGCAGCCTGAGTATAAGGCAGAGATTAAGAAGTTCTATGAGGAGAATCCCGAGATGGCTCGCCAGCAGTTTGGCGACAATCCATACGAACTCAAGAATATCCTGAAATACTGGGTTCGCAATCCGGAGCTAAACGTTATTCCTACCGACAGCATCATAATCACCATCGACAAGGAGGCCGTCAAGCGCTCGAAGATGCTCATTGCTGACAGCACCGGGCAGATACCCGACCAAATGGTAATCAGCCTCAGTGGCCGTAATGTGCTCTACAAGCCGTCGCTGATGATGCTTGAGATGCTGGCCAATGCCAACTGGGAGCGCCCCATCTACTTCGCCACCACCGTAGGTCCCGACAATTTCCTTGGTCTGGAGCGCAACTTCGTGCAGGAGGGCCTGGCCTATCGCATCACCCCGTTTGATGCCTTCGGCAACGGCATGACTGTAGATGTAGAGAAGATGTACGACAACGTGATGCACAAATATAAGTTTGGCAACCTCAACAAGCCGGGCATCTACATTGACGAGACCACCGGTGGCATGTGTCTGTCTAACCGCCGCATGTTTGCCATCCTGGCCGACGAGCTGGTGAAGAAGGGCGATCTCAAGCGTGCCAAGGAGGTGCTGGAGAAGTCTGACGAGGTGTTCCCGCAGAGCGTTGTCTCCTATGGCGACTACATCGGCGGCACCACAGACCTGGCCCTGGCGTGGTCGGCTGTAGGCAACAAGGCCAAGGCTGAAGAGATATTGACCATCTTTGCCCGCACTGCCGAGCAGTATCTCAACTGGTATGCCAACTATTCGGCCAAGCCTGTGCAGATGAGTGCCTTCGGTTGCAACAGAAACATGAACAACCTCTACGACGCAGTTCTCTGCTTTGAGAAGATAGGTTGCAGCGACCTGGCCAAGAAGTACACCACGGTGTTCAATACCTACTACGACCGCCTCAACGCAGCCGGTGTGCCGCTCGATCTTTAGTCTGTTATGTTCATAGAGCAGCCCTCCGCTTTCCTGCGTCTCTTCTATCCTCATGCGCTGTGGCGCATCAGGCCGGAGGAGAAGGCTGTGTATCTTACCTTTGACGACGGCCCCATACCCGATGTGACGCCGCGTGTGCTGCAGATGCTTGACCATTATGGCGTGAAGGCCACCTTCTTCATGGTGGGCGATAACGTGAGGAAACACCCCGAGGAGTTTGAAATGGTTAAGGCAGCCGGCCACCGTATAGGCAATCACACGTTTAACCATCTTGGCGGCTTTACCACCCGGACCAAGGAATATGTAGCTAACGTGCATAAGGCCGACGGACTGATTCACTCAGACCTCTTTCGTCCGCCCCACGGATGGCTGCGCCATAGGCAGTACAATTTGCTGAAGCGTCACTACAAGCTGGTGATGTGGGACGTGGTTACGCGTGACTATAGCACCCGGCTTAACGCTGACGAGGTCTTTGAGAATGTGAAGCGCTATGCAAGGCCGGGCAGCATCATCACCTTTCACGACTCTCTGCGTTCGGCTGACAAACTGTGGTCGGCGTTGCCACGCAGCATCGAGTGGCTGCAAAAGGAGGGCTATGAATTTAAACTGATACCGTAGGACAGATATTAAAAAATAATGGCGGCTGCAAGTTTTGCTTGCAGCCGCCATGGCTATTGTGTATTGTTATCAGGAGAAGATATAGTTGTAAATCATATCTACCGCACCGGCATTGGAGCGGATGTAGTCGGCGGAGGCTTTGGAGGCTTTTGCCAGGGCCTCGGTGTCGCTGGTCAGTGTGCCGATGATGCTATTATATTCCTCTGCATTGTTGATTTCGAAGCACCCGCCAAGCGCGATGAGATCGCGGGCCTCACGGAAACGCTGGTTGTTGGGGCCGATAATGACTGGCACGCCATAGACTGCGGCTTCGGGCACATTGTGTATGCCTACGCCAAACCCGCCGCCCACGTAAGCCACGGTGGCGTAGCGGTAGATGGAGGAGAGCAGGCCGTAGCAGTCAATGATGAGACAATGCGCCGAGGCTGCCGTTGCTGCCGTTGCCTTGCTGTAGCGTACGGAGGGGCGCTGCAGCTTGCCCTCAATCTCGGCAAGATGGCTCTCGCTGACTACGTGAGGAGCAATGATAAGGTATTGCTCGGGGTGGGTATTGAAATAGCTGATGATGATATCCTCATCGGGCTGCCAACTGCTGCCGGCAACAAGGATGTTTTGGGGCTTGGACTTCTCCCCTTGAGCAAAAGCCTCGCATAGGGGAAGCTCTTTGGCTGCGGCACGTATCTGCAACACGCGGTCCATACGAGTGTCGCCGACGATGGTCGCGTTGGTGATGTCGAGCGTGCGTAGCAGGTCAATGGACACCTGATTCTGTACGAAAAGGTGGGCAAAGGTGCGCAGCACGTTACGATATTTGTGGCCGTACCAACGGAAGAAAATCTGGTTGGGGCGGAAGATGCTGGCTACGCTGTAAACCGGGATGCCGCGGCGATGCAGTCCTGTGAGATAGTTCTGCCAGAACTCGTATTTGATAAAGAAGGCCATCGCCGGATGAGCAATCTTGAGGAACTTACGCGCGTTGAGCTTAGTGTCGAAGGGCAGGTAGCAGATGACATCGGCACCTTTGTAGTCCTTGCGGACTTCATATCCCGACGGTGAGAAGAAGGTGAGCAGTATCTTGTATTCGGGATGCTCCTCGCGTATTTTCTCAATAAGAGGGCGCCCCTGTTCAAACTCGCCAAGCGAGGCGGCGTGGAACCATATAATTTTGTCGTCCTTGCCTATGCCGCGACGCATGATGTCGTAGGTTTTGCTGTGGCCGATCATTAGTAGGCGTGCCTTGCGATTGAACATGGCCACAAGGTTGACGCAGAACATATAGATGTATATGGCGAGTGAGTACATTGTTATGTTATTTCAGCGTGTCAATAGCGTGACGCATGCGGTTAAGAGTCTCTTCTTTGCCCAGGAATGCCGCAAGCTCATACATGTCCGGCCCCTGGCCTTTGCCAACAAGGCATATGCGCCATGCGTTCCAAGGACGCAGGCCCGTCTGCTCAACCCAGGGGTCAATGGCGGCCTTCATGCCTTCGGCGCTGAAGTCGGCTACCTTATTGAGTTGCTCTGCCAGCTGGGTCATCTCTTGTGCGGTGGTCTCTTTCCAGTTTTTGCGTATGAATTTGTCCTCAAGGTCAAAATCCTTCGGGGCGATGAAGAAGAAATCGCACAGCGGCCAGAGGTCGCTGATGAAGGAGATGTTGCGCTTTTTGGTCTGGCCGCTCTGACCGTCGGTGTATTCTACCACTTTTTGCTTCATCATGCCGATTACCTGTGCAGCGCGGTCAGGCTCAACGGATAGTCCGTGAGCCTCCAGCAGCTTGACGAAGTCGGGTGCCAACTGCTGGTCGGTTTTCTGTAGGAGATATTCGCGGTTAAACCACCAGCCCTTCATGAAGTCGAAGCGTGCGCCGCTTTTGGAGCAACGGCTGAGGTCGAAGAGTTCTGTCAGTTGCTCTAAGGTGAACAGCTCCTGCTCAGTGCCCGGGTTCCAGCCCAGGAGGGCAAGGAAGTTAATAACGGCTTCGGGCAGGTAGCCGCTTTCGCGGTAGCCGGAGGAGACGGCGCCGCTTTGTGGGTCATGCCATTCCAAGGGGAACACGGGGAATCCCAGTTTGTCGCCATCGCGTTTGGATAGCTTGCCTTTGCCGTCGGGCTTGAGCAGTAGGGGCAGGTGGGCAAAGGCAGGCATAGTGTCTTGCCAGCCGAAAGCCTCGTAAAGCAGAACGTGGAGCGGTGCTGACGGCAGCCACTCTTCGCCCCTTATGACATGGGACACCTGCATCAGGTGGTCGTCAACAATGTTGGCCAGATGATAGGTGGGCAGCTGGTCGGCGCTCTTATACAGCACCTTGTCGTCAAGCACGGATGAGTTGACGACAACATCGCCGCGTATCAGGTCGCGAACATGTACCTCTCTGCCCGGTTCAATCTTGAAGCGCACTACATATTGTTCCCCTGCATCCAGAAGAGCCTGCACCTCATTCTTAGACAGGGTGAGGGAGTTGCGCATCTGCATGCGGGTGGAGGCGTCATATTGGAAGTTGGGCACTTCAGCCCTCTTTGCGTTGAGCTCGTCGGGGGTGTCGAAGGCCAGATAGGCGGAGCCGCTGTCAAGCAGTTGGTCAACATACTGTTTGTAAATATCGCGGCGTTCTGACTGGCGGTAAGGGCCGAAGTCGCCGCCTATGCCTACACCCTCATCAAACTTGATGCCGAGCCACTTGAAGCTCTCGATGATATATTCCTCCGCCCCCGGCACAAATCGCGTGGAGTCGGTATCCTCGATGCGGAAAATCATTTTTCCGCCATGCTGACGTGCAAAGAGGTAGTTGTAGAGCGCGGTGCGCACACCGCCTATATGTAGTGGGCCCGTGGGGCTGGGTGCAAAGCGCACCCTTACTGGTGTCTGGTTCATAAAGAAAAATGTTTTGGCGGCAAAGGTAATGAAAAAAAGTGGTATATACCTTATTTATATATATAAAAAGGGTTGTACTGTCCGCGAGGGTCAGTTATTTGCTCTATGACAGATAGTTTTTGTGTGTTTTTTGTTCCCCATTTTGAGTTTATTGCTTAATTTTGCCACGCTAACCCAGTGCTAACCATTATGTGGAGCAAATATAAGATATTGAGTAGGGTGTTGCTTGTAGTGGTGTGCGCGGTCATTATCGTGTACTTTATGCCTCACCAGCACACGTTCACTTATGATTATTCGGTGGGCAAGCCCTGGAAGTACTCGCAGATAATTGCCGAGTACGACTTTCCTATATACAAGTCTGATGCGCAGCTTGAGGCTGAGCGTGACAGCGTGCTGCAAAATCTCAAGCCTTTTTTCAATTTTGATGCTTCAGTAGGCGAGTTGCAGGTGAACAACTTTAAGCGCGATACCGGCACCAACATCACTCTCGTGCTGAGCTATCGCGAGCGTGTGGAGCTTAGTCGGTTGCTGGCGGAGGTCTATGCTCGCGGTATTACCAGCCAGCATGACTATGACTTGGTGGTTGACAGCGTAAAGGCGGTGAGTGTCGTCAGTGACGGTGTGGCTCAGGTAAGACCCGTGGCCGGACTGTTGTCGCCGAGGCTTGCCTATGAGTTTATAGTTAAGAAGGCTGACTCCCTGCATCTTTCCAAGGAGATAGTGGGCCGCAGTAGCCTGAATAACTATATTGCGCCTAACCTTATATACGATGTAAAGCGCACAGCCTCGGTGCGCAGAGACGCCCTGTCTAATATTGCGCCAAGTCATGGGCTGGTGCAGAGTGGGCAGAAGATTGTTGACCGTGGTGAGATAGTTACTGAGCAAACCATGAAGGTGTTGCAGTCCCTGCAGAAAGAGACCGACAAGCGTAGCGGCAGCGGCGCGGAAGCTGTGTTGCTAATTGTCGGGCAGCTTTTGTGTGTGCTTATCTTGCTCGGAATGTTCATGACATATTTGGTACTTTACCGCGGCGATTATGCTCGCGATGTAAGGAGTGTGGCGATGCTGCTGAGCCTGATACTGCTATTCTCCGTGGCAGCCTCGTTGGTGCAGCAGCCTACCGAGCTCAATGTCTATATGGTGCCCTTTGCCATCGTTCCGATATTTATAAGGGTGTTTATGGACTCGCGCACAGCCTTTGCCGCTACCATTATCATTGTGAGTATATGCTCGCTGTCGCTCCATAGCCCCTATGAGTTTATGCTTCTTGAGATTGTGGCGGGCCTCACGGCCATCTATTCTCTCAAGGAACTTACTTCTCGTTCGCAGCTGTTCCGCACTGTGCTGCTTATCACAGCGGTCACTGCGCTTGTCAAGTTGGGCTACGACCTTAGCCAAGGCTTTATCCTGAGTACTATTGACCCGTCGTGGTATGAGCGTATAGCCATCAGTGGCGTCCTCCTGCTTTTTGCCTATCCGCTGATGCTGCTGTTCGAGAAGATGTTTGGATTCATTTCAAGTGTTACGCTTGTGGAGCTTTCCAATGTCAACACTCCATTGCTCCGCCAGATGTCAAAGGAGGCGCAGGGTACTTTTAACCACTCAATGCAGGTGGCTAATCTTTGTGCTGAAGTCGCAGCCAAGATTGGGGCCAACGTGCAGTTGGTCAGAACCGCTGCCCTCTATCATGATATAGGCAAGTTGCAAAACCCGGCCTTCTTCACGGAGAATCAGAATGCGCTCAACCCCCATGACGGGCTGCCCGAGGAGCAGAGCGCACAGATAATAATCCGCCATGTGGCAGACGGCCTTGAGATGGCTGACAAACATCGCCTGCCTTCTGTCATCAAGGAGTGTATCGCCACTCATCACGGACGCAGCAAGGCCAAGTATTTCTACGTCAACTATGTCAATAAGCACCCCGACGAACCTGTCAACGAGGAGATTTTTACCTATCCTGGTCCCAATCCGCATACCAAGGAGCAGGCTATACTGATGATGGCTGACTCCACAGAGGCGGCATCGCGCAGTCTGCCCGAGAAGACAGAGGACTCCATCCGACAGCTGGTCAACAGAATCATTGACCAGCAGGTAACGGAAGGCTATTTTGACAACTGTCCCATAACTTTCCAGGACATTGCCACGGCCAAAGACGTGCTAGTCTCTAGTCTTAAGACTATTTACCACGCCAGAATCAGTTATCCAACGCTTGAGCAGGCTGCCCCTCCAAAGCCCGAAGTGCAAAGTGAGGTTGCAAATGCGCGCCCTGTTGAGGGCAAAGAAAAAGCCTAAAAGCGTTTTTCCATGAAAAAAGTGATACGGATAACAGGAAAAGTGCTATCTTTGCCTTGAAAACAAAAATAACTAAACAACTAAAACCATGAATTTCTTAACAAATGACAAGCTTGTGATTGTGGGAGCCGCAGGTATGATTGGCTCCAACATGGTGCAGACATCTCTCACCCTGGGTCTGACCTCTAATATCTGTCTTTACGATGTATTCTCGCCCGAGGGCGTGGCTGAGGAAATGCGTCAGAGCGGTTTTGACGGCGCCACCATTGTAGCCACCACAGATGCTGCCGAGGCATTCAAGGGGGCCAAGTACATTATCTCTTCCGGTGGTGCTCCTCGCAAGGAGGGCATGACCCGCGAAGACCTTCTTAAGGGCAACTGCGAGATAGCCAAGGGCCTTGGTGAAAACATCAAGAAATTCTGCCCCGAAGTGAAGCATGTGGTTATCATCTTCAACCCCGCTGACCTCACTGGCCTCGTTACCCTGCTTTACTCTGGTCTTAAGCCCAACCAGGTTACCACTCTTGCCGGCCTTGACACTACCCGTCTTCAGAGCGCTCTGGCTAAGAAGTTTGGCGTGATGCAGAATCAGATTACCGGTTGCGCTACCTATGGCGGCCATGGTGAGCAGATGGCAGTGTTTGGCAGCCATGTGGAGATTGCCGGCCGCAAGCTCATCGACATTATCGGCACTCCCGAGTTCCCCACAGAGGAGTGGGAGGCAATGAAGACTGCTGTAACCCAGGGCGGAAGTGCTATTATCAAGCTGCGCGGACGTAGCTCCTTCCAGAGTCCTTCACAGCTCTCTGTTGAGATGATAGCTAGCGTAATGGGTGGCAAGCCTTTCCGTTTCCCCGCAGGCACCTATGTTAACTCAGGCAAGTATCATAACATTATGATGGCCATGAAGACCACCCTCGATACTACCGGCTGCCACTACGAGGTTCCGCAGGGTACTCCCGAGGAGAATGCTAAGCTTGACCAGAGCTATGAGCACCTCTGCAAGATGCGCGATGAGCTTGTAACTCTCAATATCATTCCCGAGGTAGCCAAGTGGGGCGAGATCAATCCTAACTTGGTGTAACAACAGCATCGGCATAGGACTATGTTGAAAATTTGCACGTCGGAACAAGCTTAATTCGCGGTATGGAGTCAAAACTCTCGCTTAAATACCTATAAATGGTTAGGCGCGGGTGAAAACATCCAGGTATTTTGCGCCAAAACGAGGATAAAACGGCATAAAAACCATAAAAACTGCGAAAAATCCTAATTTTAAGTGAAAAAATCCGTCTAAAATTGTTGTGATTTCAAAAAAAAGTTGTTCCTTTGCAAGCGAATAGACATTCCGTAATTGTCTCTAAAAGCGAAAATAGAAGTTATTTCAATTAATTATTAACCCAGAAGAAGCCCCCTTTGGGGGCAGATTCAAACAAAAACATTTAAAAACATGAAGAAAGTTTTTATGCTTCTTGCCGTTTGTGCAAGCGTAATCTTCGCAGACGCACAGACAACTGTTCGTGGCAGCAAGTTTACTGACAACTGGTCTGTAGGTGTACAGGCTGGTGGCGTAACTCGCACCTATGGCCACAAGTTCTTTGGCGACCTTCGTCCGGTTGTTGGCCTGACTGTTGCTAAGGAAATCACTCCCGTCTTCGGTCTTGCTGCCGAGTTCAATGCTGCTATCAATGCACAGCACAACAACTTCGGCCCCACTGGTGCTCCCTGCAACACCCACAAGGCTTTTGACGCTTCCAACCTTAGCGGTTTGCTGCGTGTGAACCTCGTTAACCTTATTAAGGATTACACAGGTGAGCCGGGCTTCGTTGATGTTAAGGCTGTATTCGGTTTCGGCTGGGGCCACGAGTACTATGGCCACAGGTACAACGACCGCAACCTCCTCACCAGCAAGGCTGGTCTGGACTTTGGTTTCAACATTGGTGCTGACAAGGCTTGGCAGGTAAACGTGAAGCCCGCTTACATCTGGGCTCTCACCGATGGTGCACGTGCTAGCGAGTATGACAACAAGTTTGCTCATCTTGAGCTGACCGCTGGTGTTACCTACAAGTTCAAGAACTCCAATGGCACTCACAACTTCGTTCTCGTTAAGGAGTACGACCAGGCTGAGGTAGACGGCCTCAACGCTAAGATCAATGACCTCCGCAACCAGCTTGGTGCTAAGGATCAGAAGATCGCTGCTGACGCTGCTGCTATCAAGAAGCTCCAGGATGAGCTCAATGAGTGCCGCAACAAGAAGGTGCCCACTCCTCCTGTAGTAGATCCGGGCAAGACCGTTAACCAGCTTGAGACCAACGTATTCTTCGCTCAGGGCAAGAGCCTCATCACCGCTGCTCAGCAGCCCAATGTAGAGCGCGTTGCTTCCTTCCTCAAGAGCCACCCCGCAGCTAAGGTTGCTATCAAGGGTTATGCTTCTCCCGAGGGCGGTAAGGCTATCAACGACAAGCTCTCCAAGGCTCGTGCAGAGGCCGTTAAGACCATGCTCGTTAAGAAGTATAAGGTTGACGCTTCCCGCATCGTTTCTGTTGAGGGTTGTGGCGTAGGTGACCTCTTCTCAGAGCCCACCTGGAACCGCGTAGCAGTTTCCACTCTCTCCGAGTAATTCGAGCAGTTTTAACAAACCGCAAATAAATATAAGGGCGGCAGTCATTGCGACTGCCGCCCTTATGTTTATTACTTCTGTTAACTTTTCTCACTAAATTAGGCGTTAACAGCTAATTTATTGGCAGTAAGGCGAGGATATAACGCTAAAAGTTTGTAAATTCGCGGCTCGAAAACAATATAAAATCTATTACAAAATTATTATGGAAAATATTCTTAGTGTTTTCTGGCTTGTGCCCGTGGCCTCTGTTGTTGCTCTGGGCATGGCTTTGTTTTTCTTCCTTCAGATGAAGAAGGAGGATGAGGGTACTCCGCGTATGCGCGAGATTGCTGAGCATGTCCGCAAGGGTGCTATGGCTTATCTCAAGCAGCAGTACAAGGTTGTTACCATCGTGTTCATCGTCTTGGCAGTAATCTTTGCTGTGATGGCTTATGGTTTCCACATGCAGAACCCTTGGGTGCCGTTTGCATTCCTTACCGGTGGTTTGTTCTCTGGCTTGGCCGGTTTCTTCGGCATGAAGACTGCCACCTATGCCTCTGCTCGCACTGCCAATGCTGCCCGCAAGAGCCTTGACGGCGGTCTGAGGGTGGCCTTCCGCTCCGGTGCCGTGATGGGTCTTACCGTGGTTGGTCTTGGCTTGCTCGACATAGCCCTGTGGTACCTTATCCTCAATGCTGCCGGCGTGGACAGCCTTATCACAATAACCACCACTATGCTTACCTTCGGTATGGGTGCTTCCACTCAGGCACTGTTCGCCCGTGTGGGAGGCGGTATCTACACCAAGGCTGCCGATGTGGGTGCTGACATCGTAGGCAAGGTGGAAGCCGACATCCCTGAGGATGACCCGCGCAACCCTGCCACCATTGCCGACAACGTAGGTGACAATGTAGGCGACGTAGCCGGTATGGGTGCCGACCTCTACGAGAGCTACTGCGGCTCCATCCTCTCTACCGCTGCCCTGGGTGCCACTGCCTTTGTGGGTACCGGTGTCATGCAGATTAAGTCCGTCATCGCTCCGATGATTATTGCTGCAGTGGGTATCTTCCTCTCCTTGTTCGGTATCTTCCTCGTCCGCACCAAGGAGGGCGCCACTATGAAGCAGCTGCTCCACTCGCTGGGCGTAGGCACCAACGTCAGCGCTGCACTCATTGCAGTGGCCACCTTTGCTATCCTCTACCTGCTGGGCATTGAGAACTGGGTAGGCATCTCCTTCTCTGTAGTCACCGGCTTGCTTGCTGGCGTTATTATCGGTCAGGCAACAGAGTACTACACCTCCCATTCCTATAAGCCGACGCAGAAGATCTCCGAGGCCTCCAAGACTGGCGCTGCTACCGTGATTATCAAGGGCGTGGGTACCGGCATGATATCCACTATGGTGCCCGTTGTGACTATCTCAGTGGCTATCCTGCTGAGCTACCTCTGTGCCAATGGTTTCCAGCTCGATGTTACTGCCGCCAACCTCTCCAAGGGTCTCTATGGCGTGGGTATTGCTGCTGTGGGTATGCTTTCCACACTGGGTATCACCCTCGCTACCGATGCCTATGGTCCTATCGCCGACAATGCCGGTGGTAATGCCGAGATGAGTGAGCTGGGCGAGGAGGTGCGCAAGCGTACTGATGCTCTTGACGCACTGGGCAACACCACTGCCGCTACAGGCAAGGGCTTTGCTATCGGCTCTGCTGCCCTCACCGCTCTTGCGCTGCTTGCTTCCTACATCGAGGAGATTAAAGAGGCTGTGGCTCGTCTGGCAGAGGCAGGCAATGCCCACATGCAGGAGATAATCACCAAGATAAGCGACATTCCCTCTTTCATGGATTATTTCCAGGTCAACCTGATGAACCCCAAGGTTATCGTGGGCGTGTTCATCGGTGCTATGGCAGCCTTCCTGTTTAGCGGTATCACCATGGGTGCCGTTGGTCGTGCTGCCGAGGATATGGTTAAGGAGGTGCGCCGCCAGTTCCGCGAGATAAAGGGTATCCTTGAGGGAACGGGCACTCCCGACTATAAGCGCTGCGTGGAGATTTCCACCCGTTCGGCTCAGAGGGAGATGATTTTCCCGTCGCTGCTGGCCATCATCATTCCTATCATCGTAGGCGTAGTGCTCGGCGTGGCTGGCGTGCTGGGTCTTCTGGTGGGCGGTCTGGCAGCAGGCTTCACCCTCGCTATCTTTATGAGCAACGCCGGTGGTGCCTGGGACAACGCCAAGAAGATGGTTGAGGAAGGCAACTTTGGCGGCAAGGGCAGCGAGTGCCACAAGGCCACCATCGTTGGTGACACCGTGGGCGATCCCTTCAAGGACACCAGCGGTCCTTCGCTCAACATCCTTATCAAGCTCATGTCGATGGTCAGCATCGTAATGGCCGGCCTCACCGTAGCATTCGTATAAGAAAGCGGCTATCTCCGTTTATCACATAACAAATCTCCGACACATAAGTGCCGGAGATTATTGTGTTAGTTGCAATTCTATTCTTTAGGTTTACATTTTGTGTAGATTTTATACATGTTATTAACAACCCTTGTAATAGGAATCGCTACTAATTTCAGAGTCGTCATTATCTTTTAGTGGCATGTTGCCGTTTATATTGCATAATATCTGGAAAGAGCAGTTGTTGATGTCTACAATTCCTGAAGTGTAAGCAAAGGTGTAATTAGAATCACCTGAATTTCTTTGGATTAGTTGTTCTCTCATTTTTGCGATAATATCTTCTTGTTTTTTCTTGTAGTCGCTTTCGCTTTCGTTCTTTTCTTTGTTGTTGTACTGTGTTATCCAGTTATAAAAGTCTAGTTGTTGTTTGTCCATAACAGTTGTTTTTTAGAAAGGTTATTTGCTAAAACTATAATTCTTTTAGAGAGATACACAAAATATGAGGTCGATTTTATGTGTTTGCAGAATTGTTTTGTCAATTATTTAGTCGAGCGAGTATTAACAATAACATAACAATACAACCACATCCTACCAAGATACCTTCTGAATCTCCGTTACAAAACCCCATAATAGCACCGCCACAAAGTGCTAAGAGTGCAAATATCAATAGTCCTTTGTTAAAAGATTTTTCTTCTTGTACAGAAGAGACATATTCTTCCTCTGTCTCGGAGGTTAGTTCGTAATCTAATCGTACTGTTGTCGGAGAAGGAATCTGATACATAAACATTAAATATTGTGTAAGTATTTCTGCAGCACCTTCATAGTCTTGGCCAAAATCTATATAATAAGAATGTACCTTTCCTTGTTTTGTGCCAGCCGTCGTAAGAAGGTTTTCTTCTATATAATTAAATAAGGGGAACTCAGACATTGCCGAAAAACGTTCATGTAAAGCTTGATGATAATCATGAATGTCAGCAGCATTACTATCAAAGTTTGTAATTTCCCAAGACAATTCTACAAAACGGAAACAAATCACTAATGATTGCTCTGCTTCTGTATAGTCATTTAGGGGCATAATGTGATATAGCATGTCAGTCTCAAAATAGACCATATCTTTAGTGGCACGTGGATTAACGACTTCTATGTTTATACCCAGAGCACTGTTCCTTATCCAGGTATGAACATGATTCAAGCCTTGGGTACGTTCTTGTTCCTTCAAATTTTCCAGAAGTGCGTCTTTAAGTCCTGCAAAAGTAACAGCAGTCTTTCCATATTTATTAGGATCGATAGCTATATTAAGATCCTTAAAACGTACTAGTAAGCTACCACAATATTCGCAATTCTGGAAATTAGTAGCATTTGCCCCACAATTAGGGCATTCAATTGCTTTGATGTTAACATTTGTTTCCATAGTTTATTTGATTTTTTTTGAGATGAAATTTGTCATGAGCATTATTATTATCTCTATTGTTAGGATAAGAATAATTCCTATTAGACTCCAATTGTTTTCGATTCTTTCTGGAGAAATGATAGACAAAAAGAACGTAATTAATCCCATCAAGGTAAAGAGACAAGATAAAGAAATATAGAATCCGTCACGCAGTTGTATGCGTTGCAGGAAATACAATAACAAGGATGTAATTATAATAGAGAAACATCCAAGAAAAACATTAAACGGATGATAGGCCGAAATGATGAAGTTTAGAAGGATATTAAACAGAAGTATGATACCTCCAATAATTAATATAAGGTTTTTCATTGCAATAAGCATTTTAAATTGAAGGTGGAATAGGCGGAGGCGTTTGTTGTACTACTAAAGGAGCAAGTTCTGGAACCTGCGATAATGGGATCCATGTTGACATGCCTTGTGTCCAGACTAATGTGTCCTTGTTTATTACACCTTGGGCAAGCATCGTCTGGATAGATTGGATTGTCTGATTACCTAATTGCTGACCATTTATGTATAAGAAATAGGTTGTAGCCTGAGGTATAGGTGGGGGAACGCTTGCAGGATTGGTATTAACCATCTGCGAAGTCATATTATGCAACGAAGAGCCAACTCCTAATCCTACACCGAGACCAGCCCCCATAGTAAGTATTTGTCCTCCCGTACCCTCATTGGAAGCAGCTTTTTCCAGCACATCAAAACTACGTTCCATCTGGTATGTATCTTTACCTGTAATTTTTAACCGTGCAGCCAAATCCTTAGCTTCCTTAATCTTTATAATACTGGGATCTTCTTTAGGAACATTGATGGAGACAATGCTAAAATCTACCATCTCTATTCCGTATTTTTCAAAGAATGCATTTAGTTGCTCTTGACAATACTCAGACATAGCAATAAGTTCTGCATTTATCTCCAAGATAGAAGTATTGTCAAATGCTATCTTCTTAGAAATAAGCGAACTCAACTGCGAAAGAATCTTTCCTTTAAAGTATTCATGTAATACCTGAGCATTAAAGCTGGTCATGTTGCCGATAAGGGATTCTAGGAATAAACGCGGGTTAGCCACTCTTATTCCATATTGACCGAAAGCTCTAACAGGAACTATAATGTTATATCTGGGGTCTTCTAATTGAATGGGTTGAGGTGTCCCCCATTTTATATCAAGTTTTGTTACCTGATTGATAAACCAGACTTCAGCCTTGAATGGTGATTTGCTCCCAAAAGGCAGGTTTATGATCTTATTTAGTAAAGGGATATTTTCAGTCTTTAAAGTATATGTGCCCTCTGTAAAAGCGTCATAGATCTTTCCGCCTTTTATAAATAATGCTGTTTGTGCAGGATAAACAACGAGTTGTGTGCCAAGTTTTAAGTCATCCGAGGGAAATTTATACACAAACTCAGTATTATTTACTTCACATTTTATAACGTCAATTATTGCCATAATCTTAGGATGTGTATATATGATTAGAAGTATTGAGTATCACCCGCATCTTCCATCTTTCGGCGCAATTTTGAGCCTAACGGCTTTCCTTCGTCACGATGGGCTAATATATCTTTAAGTTCACCTCCCGTATAATCGCCGTGCAGGTCTTCCATATGATACTCTTTCTTAAACTCTTTTTTCTGAGAGTCTGTCATACATGATGTAGAGAATGCCATAATAAAGCATATGGCTGATACGAATAATGTTTTTTTCATATTTTTTTATTTAAGTTCTATATCGTTTTCTAATTATATAAATAGATTTAATGCTTCGCTGTAATCGTATGTGGGGAAAATAGATTATGAGGTATAGTTTTGTTTTCTAGTGCATAATATCTATCATCAACATATACACATAAAATCGAGTTCCTTCAATTATACGATATGCGTTTGAAACGTATAAAGTGTAGTAGAGGTTTTTGTTAAAGTGTTCTTTGATTTTCTTAATTTGCTGAGATAATAAGGACTCTTTCTGTGTCCTTAGTTTTTGTAGTGCTTCTTAAGAAGCTTGTCTGTGATGTAATCAGTCTCTTTCGTTCTTTCCATATTAAGAAAACTACCTTACAAGTCTCCCGAACTCGGCCCTTTTTTAGGTGGTTAGTATATACAAAGAAAGCGCAGAGACTTGTACTGCTGCTTATCTTATACCTGGCTCTGCAAAACCTTGAAGAAATAAACAGGAAACAAATACCCCACGCTGTTGTATATGCAAATGCATAACAGCGTGGGCTGTTTGCTGCGCGCATACAAACAGAATGAGCGTATTGTCTTTCTATCCTTCTTCTAAAGAAATTTGCAGATTTCGGTATAAAGGACAAAAGCAATAACGCCTTCTCGGTCTCGGGATTTTTCCCCCAAGACGGTGCAAAAATAAGGATTATTTTTTGATTCCTGCCAAATTATATATAAAAAAAGAAGTAATAGGCAGGAATATATCAAAATGAATTAATCCTCGAACAATGAGGAGATGATGTCGTCGGAAACGAAGAGTCCTTTGCGGGTGAGGCGGAGTTGGCCGTTGGTGTGTGCGAGGGTGCCGTTATTAATATAAGGTTTCGCGCGTGCGAGGAGAGCATCGTATTCCTTGGTCCCGAAGTCGCGGGCGAAGGCTGCGAGGTCAAGTCCCCCGGCGGTGCGGAGGCGTGTGAGGAGGGTCTCCTCCTCGCGCATCTTGGGGGAAAGCTCCTCGCGGGAGAAGAGATTGGTCGCAAAGACGTCGCCAGCCGCCTTTATGTATGCTTGCAGGTCGGGGCTGTTCCACTGGCGGGAGTTTCCGTTGTAGGAGTGGGCGGCAGGGCCGAGGCCGAGGTAGTGCATGCCGCTCCAGTAGCCGCTGTTGTGGCGGGCTTCGCGCCCGGGACGGGCAAAGTTGGAAATTTCGTAGTGGAGGAAGCCGGCCTTTTCGGTCTGCTCCATGAGCGTGGTGTACATCCCAAGGCTGAGCTCTTCGTCGGCTTCCTGTACTTTTCCTTGCCCGCGCAGACGATGGAGGTGGGTGCCGTCCTCGTATGTGAGTGCGTAGGCCGAGAGGTGGCTCACGGGCAGTGCCAGAGCTTTGTCGAGGTCCTGCTGCCACTGCTCCAGCGTCTGGCCGGGCAGTCCGTAGATGAGGTCGATGCTCAGATTGTCGATGCCGGCGGCCAGCAGGCGGTCGATGGCCTCATGCACCTGTGCAGCGGTGTGGCGGCGGCGGAGAAAACGCAGACTCTCGTCGTTGAAGGTCTGCACGCCCATGCTCACGCGGTTGACGGGCAGTGCGGCGAGGGCCCGGGCGTAGTCAGCGGTGATGTCGTCGGGGTTGGCCTCAAGGGTTACTTCACTGCTGGGTGCGAGGGTCCAGTGGCGATTGATGGCCCCAAAGATGCGCCCCAGCTCGTCGGCGGTGAGCGTCGAGGGCGTTCCGCCGCCGATATAGACGCTGCTGAGCGTGGTGGCGCCGAGGTAGTCATGGCGGCACTGCATCTCATGTATCAGGGCCTCCACATATTCGCGGCGCTGGTCGGCGCCGCAGGTGGTGGAGTAGAAGTCACAGTATATGCAGCGGCTTTTGCAAAAAGGCACGTGTATGTATAGTCCGCAGGTCGGCATAATATTCTTATTTTTCGCCAAAATTACTACATTATGGGCGTTATTCTTCATAAAGAGTACACAAAAAAGCGATTTTACACCTCAAAAGTTTGCAGAACACCAATCTTTACGTATATTTGTAAGCCAATAAATTGTCGCGGCCTTGTGCGCGGCACTGTAATGAGACAATCTAATTAATAACTAAATAACAAGTATGAAAGCTTACAAGACAAACGAAATCAAGAACATTGCCATCCTTGGTAATGACGGTGCGGGCAAGACAACCCTCACCGAATCCCTCCTTTTTGAGGCCGGTCTCATCAACCGCCGCGGTTCTGTATCAGCCAAGAATACGGCCAGCGACTACTTCCCCGTAGAGCAGGAGTATGGCTACAGCGTATTCTCCACCGTGTTCCACGCTGAGGCTAACGGCAAGAAGCTTAACTTTATCGACTGCCCGGGCTCCGACGACTTCGCCGGCGCTGCCATCACAGCCCTCAATGTTACCGACACAGCCCTCATCCTCATGGGCAGGAACGGCGTGGAGGTTGCCACCCAGAACCACTTCCGTTATACCGAGAAGCTGGGCAAGCCCGTCATCTTCGTGCTCAACCAGGTTGACGACGAGCGCTTCGACTACGACTCACTCGTAGAGAAGACCAAGACAGCCTTCGGTTCCAAGGTTATGCCTATCCAGTTCCCCGTGGCTACCGGCCCCGACTTCAATGCCTTCATCGACGTGCTCACCATGAAGAAGTATTCATGGGGTGCCGAGGGCGGCAAGCCGAAGGTGGAGGACATCCCCGCCGACCTGATGGACAAGGCCACCGAGATGCACATGGCCCTCGTGGAGGCAGCTGCCGAGCACGACGAGGCCCTGATGGAGAAGTTCTTTGAGAGCGAGGAGCTCACCGACGATGAGATCCGCGAGGGTGTCCGCAAGGGCTTGGCCACCCGTGGCATCTATCCCCTTGTGCTCACCAGCGCAGCCAAGGACATGGGCGTTAACCGCCTGATGGAGTTCCTGGGCAACGTTGTTCCGTTTGTCAGCGACATGCCCAAGGTGCCCAACGCTGCCGGCGAGGAGGTTGCTCCCGATGCCAACGGCCCCGTCAGCCTCTTCTTCTTCAAGACCAGCATGGAGCCCCACATCGGCGAGGTGCAGTATTTCAAGGTAATGAGCGGCACCGTCACTGAGGGTATGGACCTCACCAATGCCAACCGTGGCAGCAAGGAGCGTATGGGCCAGCTCTTTGCCTGCGCCGCTTCACAGCGCGTAAAGGTTGACTCCCTCCAGGCAGGCGATATAGGTTGCGCCGTCAAGCTGAAGGACGTCAAGACCGGCGACACCCTCAATGACAAGGGCACCGACCAGACCTTCAACTACATCAAATATCCTGACCCCAAGTATATCCGCGCCATCAAGCCCGTCAGCGAGAGCGACAATGAGAAGATGATGGCAGCCATCTATCGTATGGCTCAGGAGGATCCCACATGGGTGGTAGAGCAGAACAAGGAGCTCCGCCAGACTCTTATCAAGGGCCAGGGCGAGTTCCACCTGCGCACCCTCAAGTGGCGTCTGGAGAACAACGATAAGATTATGGTGGAGATGGCTCCGCAGCGCATCCCCTACCGCGAGACCATTACCAAGGCCGCCCGTGCCGACTATCGCCACAAGAAGCAGAGTGGTGGTGCAGGCCAGTTTGGCGAGGTTCACATGATAGTAGAGCCCTACACCGAGGGTATGCCCGAGCCCAGCGTCTATCGTTTCGGCAATCAGGAGTATCGCATCACCCCGCGTAGCACCGACGTTACCGAGCTCGAGTGGGGTGGCAAGCTGGTGTTTATTAACTCCGTTGTCGGCGGTGCCATCGACACCCGCTTCATGCCCGCCATCCTCAAGGGCGTCATGGAGCGCATGGAGCGCGGCCCGCTCACCGACAGCTACGCCCGCGATGTCCGCGTAATCGTTTACGATGGTAAGATGCACCCCGTTGACTCCAACGAAATCAGCTTCATGCTTGCAGCCCGCAACGCATTCAGCCAGGCCTTCCGCGAGGCAGGTCCTAAGATTCTGGAGCCTATCTATGATGTTGAGGTTCTCGTGCCCGGCGATTACATGGGCGATGTAATGAGTGACCTACAGGGTCGCCGCGGTCTCATCATGGGTATGAGCAGCGACGGTGGCATGCAGAAGCTCAATGCCAAGGTGCCTCTCGCAGAGTTGGCTAACTACTCCACAGCCCTCAGCTCCATCACCGGCAGCCGCGCCAGCTTCACCATGAAGTTTGCCAGCTACGAACTTGTGCCCCAGAACGTGCAGGACGAGCTCATCGCTGCCAACCAGAAGAAGGACGAAGATTAAAGACCGCAGCGGCGGGCCTACAGTGCCTTCCGCCATGCAGATACCCATCAGGCGGTGCCGTGCTACGGCGCCGCCTGATTTTTTTGCCTTACGGATACTGAAAGAAATTACCAGAAATACATCAGAAATTTTTAAGTTACTCTCATATGCCCCTCCTTCTGGCTTTTCTTTAGGTTACAATCATACGCCTCTCCTTCTGGCTTTTCTTTTAGTAACTCTCATACGCCCCCGCCCTTTTAGGGCACCCCCTCTATCTTAGAGGGGGAGCCTGACACGCCGTTCTGCAAATATACCTGACACGCCATTGGACAGCACGCAGACGCTAAGAAGGTAGGGAGCCGATTCCCCCTCTAAGATGAAGTGCACCCAAAAAGTTGGACACAAAACCTAAGAGGAGGAAAGCTATATGCGACATTCATTAGAAGAGAAACTAAGTGTTGTC
>CADAJV010000010.1 GCA_902788275.1 uncultured Bacteroidales bacterium
GCATACGTTGTTATCATACGCCCCCGGCCCTATGGGCCACCCCCTCTATCTTAGAGGGGGAGTCTGCAAGCCGTTGGACATGAGACAAATAGGTATGACAGACTTGACTCTCCCTCTAAGATAGAGGGAGTACCCCGAAGGGGGGAGGGCGTATGATACTAACTTTCCCCGGACACCAATAAATTCTAATCGCGCCAAAGTCAAAACTAATCGCGCCGAAACTGACTATCTCGGCGCGATTAAAATTTTTCCCTGCGCGATTAGAATTTTTCTTCTCGCGATTGGATTACGGCTTCTCTCAGAACTTCACCAGCCTACCGTTCACAATGTAAAGTCCCTTGGGCAACTGGTCTTTGTCCGTTGAGGACTGGGAATTAATCTTGCGTCCCTGGAGGTCATAGACAGATTGAGATCCTGCCTTTGATTCCTTACCACTGATTGCATTAGGATCATCGTCAAACAGCTCAATCATAGTGGGCTGGTCGAGGTTGCAGTAGGCAATATGACGGAAGGGGCTTAATCCTTCGGTGAAGAGGAAGGCGCTCTGTGCCTTGTTAAAGACATGGTACTCCACGTTTTCATCCGGCTGTCCATAGACGGTGATGAAGTAATGTCCTCCAACAAGTGTGCCCATGCCTCGTGTCTCGCCGTCAACGAAGGCTCCCACCATGTAGTTGTCAGAGTTGACGACGGAGCCGTTGTACTCCAAATCGGCAACTATGCACATATTGTCGGCAAACCTACGGCGATCGACGCTGGTGAAGCGGTCAGGCAAGGCCGTAACGTACGATTGACCATAATACATTGGCGATAACCCACTATCTTCCTCGTCTTGATAATCAGCTACGACGGTGGTGGTGTGCTCTACGGGAGTGGTGGGCCAGCTGAAAGAGCCGACAGTCTGGGCATAGATTTGATAGCCCTTGCCAGGCTGCATGGTCTGGAGGGTACCTACCCACTGCGAGCCGTCGTAGATGGCGAAGCCATCCTGTCCCTTCACCATATCATCGGGCCAAGGATGCCAGTTGGTGAGGGCCGTGGTGATTGGCAACTCCTCTGCAGAGTCGTAAGCCACATGGTTCCATCCACGCTTAATGGTGATGATATTAGCCTCGGGTATGCGAGTTTCAATATTCATAAGCGTAGCCTCACTGACAAGTATCTGATATGCCTCTCCGGGATTGAGAGTGATAAGGTCGCCCTTCCACTGCCCATCCTCATAGACGAGGCTCTTATCCTTTCCTCGTATCTCCAGCGCCTTTCCACCGAGGTGTGCCATCAATCGCTTGGTGTCGAGCAGTGCCTCATCGGTGGGGTCAACGGAAACCCAGTTCCATCCCTCGGCCAGGTTGTATGCCACAATCAGCTTAGTGGGCGAATACTTGAAGACGGCCTCCACCTGCTTCGTGCCATCGATAAGCAGGTCGAGTTTCTCGTCGGTACCCACTTTCACGCCGTTCACCATCCAATAGTCGAAGTCGTAGTTGCGCACAGGCGTAGCCTGCAGATGGACGGTGATGCCATACTCATAGCGTCCGGAACCTAGGCCACGGACTATGCCGCCCGTCTCATCGTAGATGAGGCTGACATCATAGAGCTGCGGTGTGAAGACGGCCGTCAGAGTGGAGAGCGACGAGAGGGCGGTGATGTGATAGTCAAACTCAGCAGAGTCAGAGACTATCTCGTCGCCCTCAAGCCAATGGCTGAAGGCGTAGCCCTGTGCCGGTGTGGCTGTGAGAGTTACATCGGTGTCATAGATCTGTTCGGAGCTGCCGGGCTGCACAGTGCCTCCATAGACGGGGCTGGCAGCCATGTTTATCGTACACTTGCCATCAATGAACTGTATCCACGTTGTGTGGAAGTCATAGTCGCCTGTGTAGCCTTCGTTATCAACCATCTTCGATGCATAGACAGTGAGCACAAGGTAGCCGCTGGCACCTGCAAGCGAATTATAGGTAAGCTGATATGTGAGGTCGTCAATCTTCTGGATAGTCGGCTGCTCTAAGAGATCATTTCCCTGACACTGCAGGCGCAGGTTGTCGGCTGTAAATGAACGGACGGGCTTGTTGAGCTTTACCGTCATTGTGGTGATGGCTTCACGCGTCAGTTCATTGTTCTTCGGCAGGCCGGTCACCTCTACTACCTTGAGCACCACATCAGGCCTTGGCTCAAAGGTGATGGTGTAGGTATGTGGCTGTCCGTCAACCACCAGTTTGTCAACGAAGTGGATGCGACATTCATTAATCGGGTCCATACCGTCGCGCAGAGTGCGGTCTGTCTGCCATACGTTGCGCAGGTCAAGCTCTACCCCGTCGTCGCGAACCACGCTTATGATATTCTGGCGTCCGAGCGTGGGATCGTTGACATTGCCGTAGTTCCATTCGCGGTCGGCAGGCTGGATAGTGACGGTGCAGTGCGTCATGTCGTTGCGAGCTATTGATGCTGAGCGAACCATGCCCACCTGCTCGATGTCGCCATTGCTCAGATAGAGCATGTCAGGCAAATCTTCGTTGTCAGTGATATCGTTGACGAGCCAACCCTTCAGCGGCATGCCTGCTGCATCGCGGGCATTGATGCTGCGGATGAGCTCATGAATGGTCACGCTGTTGAGCAGCGAGAGGTCTTCATTGCCGTAGCTGGTGACATGGGTAGCCTCCACCTGGTAGTCGAGGAAGTGGCCGAGCAGCGTAGAGGTAAACCACCACTGCGCATAAGAGGTACCCTGTGCGGGGATGGTGCCGAAGTCTGCAGGCACACTGCTGCCCAGCGCCAGAGTCTTGTCGCCACCGTTGACCTGACTGCTCAGCAGTTCAAAGTCGATGAGCAATCCCTTCTCATTGTCCACTATCTCGGGCTGATGGGTGGTCATGCGCACATTGGTGGCATCGCCGTAGCCCACGTTGTTGATGAGGAGTGCAAACTCAGCAGGTACCATCGGCTCCACCACATCCTTGGTGAGCGGGTCGTCGCCCAGGATGTCGCGCTGCATGAAATAGGTGAGGTCGAGCTGCGGCGACGGCTTCACGGTAAGGGTGACAGGCTGCAGGTCGCGCGTAACAACCAGTCCGGTGTTGGGGTCGGTGTATGACAGCGAGCCACCGAACGAATACAGGCGGTCGTATTCAGGAGCGGCATACTTGGTGGGAATGAAGAGGATAGTGGCAGTACCCGTCTTCTTGGGATCGAGCGCCCACTCTCCGTCCAGGTCGCCCTCAAAGCCGTCGAGGCTCTCAGTGTTGATTTGGAACTCGTGAGCGGTAGCCACATTGTCGTCCTCGTCTGTCACCTTAAGCATCAGCTTGACATTCTCCATCGGAGTCTCCTCATTGCCGTTATTCACAGTCAGAGTACCGCGGAAAGCCTGTCGGGTGAGCACCATTTCCTGCCTGAACTGCAGCTTGATGGTGACGCATACCGACTGAGTCTTCGAAGCGTCGTTGAAGTCGGCCTTCAGCTGGTCAACGGCAGCTACGAACATCTCGCCTGCAGGGTTGATATCGTCGCCATAGTAGTTGTCGCCGAGATCGTCCTGCGGATAAACCGATTGCCCATTAAATGTTGGGGATGGAGACTGGGAGTGATTAGGTTGCGATGAAGGAGCCTCGAAGCGGTTGATGTATTTGGCCAGGGCAATCTCATTAAGCATATACTGTATGTCCATCTTATTGTCCGACTCGTTGTGGAAGATGGTGTTTCGAAGGCGCTCTATAAAAGTTGCCAGCTGCTGGTCGGTGATGGATGCGGGTTTGTAAGCCAACAGATTGTCGTAGGTGATGTCCTCGTAGTTGTCGTAGGAGCAGAGCTTGCGGAAGAAGTCGGGACGAGTGTCGTCGTCACCGGTGAACCATGCTTCGTCGCCGTAGTAATTGAGGTAAACCTTCCGGTAGCACTCCAGCTGGCGATAATACCATCTTATCACGTCAATACCTGCTGCCAGCCAGGAATATTTGCGCAGCAGATTTTTCTGATCATCTGCTATTCTAATGTCCTCCTTGAAGGGCTTTGATTCGCTGCTGCCATAGAGTCCGGCAAAAATAGATACGAAGCCTATGAACGGCTGCGCTACAGGGGGTGAGAAGGTGGTGGCGGTCGATGCGCCGAAGTCGCATACGGAACCTGCCATCTCGGCATCGTCGCCTGATGCTGCCGCCTGTGCCATGCGCTCGGCGTTAAGACCGAAGCCCAGGCAACCGCCCATGCCGGGAGCCATGCTGGTGAAGCCGTCCATGACAGTTTTCTTCGTATTTGCCAGCTCAGGGTCGCAGGGGTCGTCGCTCTCCAGATAGGTGTAGCCGGCGCTGCCGCCATAGCCGTAGCTGCCTCCTGCCTTACCAGGAGAGCCAGGACCGCCACCGCCGCCTGGGAATCCACCTGCTGCCACACCGGCAGCGCAGAAGCGCACAGCGAGGGTGAGCATGGCGGAGTTGCTCTTCAGGTCTTTGCCACAGAGTATCTCATAGAGCACTCCGAGGTTTTTCATACAATGAGTGAAGGCATTGTCAGTTGATAGTTGAGAGTTGACAGTTGAGAGTTGAGAGTTGAGAGTTGAGAGTTGAGAGTTGAGAGTTGAGAGTTGATAATTGCCGCTTCGCTCTTTGAAGCTCTTGGAGCCTGAGGCGCCGCCGCCAGTCTTGGTCACCTTCACGGGGATGAGCACCGACTGGTTGGCTGCGAGGTCGAAGGGACCGGTATTGGCCAATGCCTCGAACAGCAGTTCACTATCGCTCTGCGGAGCCACGAACGTACAGTTCTTCGCATTGATGAGTCCTTCGTTGGTCACAGTGTAGTAGAGCATCTGACTCTCCCCTACCAGCATGGCATCAGCGTCAATCTTGTTGGGACCGCGGATGATGACGACGGGAGCGGGCACGTGAGTCTCGAAGGTGGCGGTGGTGACAATCTCATACTTGTCTTCCACCTCCGTCTCCTTCACTTCCCAGTTAATAGTGACAGCCTGATAGCTCAGATTGATTACCTTGACAGTCTGCCTGCCTGGGTCAACCAGCACATTGCCGCGATAGCTGTCGTGCTTGTCGGCGCTGACGCTGACGGTGTACCATCCCTCGGCCAGCGGCGCAGTGAAACGACCGTCTTCGCCCGTCACACCCTCAGCGACTGTGCGGCCTGTGGTGGGGTGCGTCACCTTAACGGTGGCGTTGGCAAGGTGGGGAGCCTCTTCGGTGTAGTAGGTGTATTCGTCGCACACATCAACCACCAGCTCGCCCATGTCGTCGCTGACGGGCTCGATGGTGAACGGCAGGCTCATACCCTGTCCGTTGGCACAGTTGATGCCGATGGTGCCGCGTATAGGCACATTGAGCTGCATGTCGGCCGACGGAGTGAGGCGCAGCACGATGGTGGCTGTGTCGGTAGAAGAAAGAGCACCCATCTCCTTGCCGGTGACGGCGCTCATCCATGTACCCTCAGGCAGCGCCAGGCTAATCTTGCCCGTAGTGCCGTAGCCCGTATTGGTAATGTCAAACGAGTAGTCGCGCTGCTTACCCTTAATCATGGTTGTGTTGATAGCATTGACGCTGGCGCGCAGCTTGCCCGTAGCAGTACGGTTGTAGTAGTAAATCAATCCGTCGAACGATGCACCCTCGTCGGAGGTGAAGCGCACCTTCAGCTGTTGCCATTCGTCGCCCTGAGAGGCCTCCGTGGCAGTCAGCGTGATGGGCAGGCTGCTGTTCTTGCCTCCATTGAGAGTGGCAATCTTATCAACGGCCACTTCGATATTGCCTCCTGAGGAGAGCACCTCCATATCGATGTTGTGCAGCGCCAGGTCGCCGGAGTTGGTGATGCTGATGCTGGCAGAGTAAGGCACGCCGACCGTAGGCTCATACTTCAGGTATCCGCCGTCGGTGCGACGCATGCCATAGATGTCGAAAGCATCCTGCTCGTCCCTGAGGTTCTCGCCCGGGTAGCAAGCGCCGATGGTGTAATGACCTGCCACGCCCTTGGGGTCGTAAGTGACAGAGAAGCGCCCCATGGCATCGGTGGTGGTGCAGAGAGTGTCGCGCACATTGCTATGGAGGAGATAAACCTCTACGGCCTTATTGACAACATTGCTGCCCGTGGCAGTGCCCGTGATGAGCACAGGCTCATCGCTCTGATAGGTGGCCTTCTCCACGCTAACCTCGGCAGTGAACGGGGGCACAAGACGCAGGGGTGTCTCGGCAGAGGTATTGTTGAGGTATACCAGCTCCCTGACAGCCTTGTCTTCATTGACGACGCACTGCAGCCTGTAGTCGCCTGCCACATCGGGCATCGTCACCTGCTTGGTCAGGTCGGCCCTCTGCCCGCTGCCGATGGGCTGCTGGGTATATAGCGTGGTAAGCAGCGTCTTGCTGCCTGCGGCAGGCAGCATATAGAGGTTGACGCATGTCTGCGCTGGCAGATCGGCGTTGCCCACATTGCTCACGCTGACAGTGATGTCCACTGTGCCCGCAGCAGGAATATTGAGAGTTGATAGTTGAGAGTTGAGAGTTGAGAGTTGAGAGTTGAGAGTTGAGAGTTGAGAATTGATAGTTGAGAGTTGATAATTGATAGTTGAGAGTTGATAGTTGAGAATTGGCGCATCTACGATGGCGTCGGGCATGGTCTGGTCGGTGATGAGCGCCCAGCAGGTGCCCTGCGTATAGCCGTTGGCGGTGACGGTGAAGACGACCGTGCGCTCATCATTGGCAACATCGTTCTTCTTCACGCTCACGGGCACTGCTACCGACGACTGACCGTTGGGAATGGTGACCGTGTGGCTGTATGTAAGGCCGTCGTCCTGGTCGGAGGTGATGCTTACGGTCAGCGCACCGCTCGTGCCCGTGTTGCGTTTTACGGTGAGAGTAGTGGCATTGGTCTTGCCTTCAAGGAGAGAGGATGACGAGCTGCTGAGGGAGAGCGTCGGTCCGTCATCATCGAGGATGGTGACGGCCACAGTGGCTGCGCCCACCGTAGTGCCGGATGCCGCGCAGTTGCACGACGACACATACACTCCGGCGGAGACGTTCACTATGCGGTCACCCTCTTTCAGTGCGTTGTCAACAGTGCCGATGGCAAACTCGGCAGTCGTCACGCCACCCTTCATAGTGAACCGACGCTGCGAGTAGTAGATGTCACCGTCGGAGTCGTCGCTCATCACGATGGTTATCTCGCTGTCGGTGTGACTGCGTCGATAGAGCCTGGCCATGATGGATGCGGGGCCGCTGCTCTCGCTGACCTGGGTGGGTGAGAGCACCAGCTGCAGCTCAGGCATGTCGTCATCGTTGAGGATGACAATAGCTTCTGCCTTATTATAGTTAGTGGCTGCGGCATAGAAGGCAGTGGCCAGCTGCAGTTCGGGCAGAGAGTTTTGCACAGCCTCCAGTTCTACTGTTGCAGAAGTGCTGCCCGTCGGGATGACGACGGAGGCTGGAAGGTTGAACCGTTTGGGAGTCTCGGCAGTGAACTTCACCTCGAGGTCGGCTCTCGCCGGCTTGGGCAGAGTGACAGTGAGGAGGAAGGACTCTCCTTCGTTGAGCTCGCTGCGTGAGGCCTCGAGCTGGAGGTCGGGGTACTCGTTGTCCTCAATGACCAGGCGCCCTGTGGCGGTCTGATAGCCGCCGCCTGATGCTGTGATAAGAATCACTGTATCAGCATCGTTGTAGATGGCGTCGTCAATGATATTGACGTAGAATGCGGCACCCGACTGATTGCGCGCGATGGTGACGGTGGAGGGCAGTTCCACGCGCGAGGGCTTATCAGCCGTAAGGGTGAAGGTCTCCTCGGCAGAGCGATTGCCACTGCGATAGAGCTGCAAGCGGACATTGCGCCCGTACTGCTCACGCACAGGGGCTGAGGGCATGACCATCTGAAGAGTCTTAGTGAGAGAGATGCCTGTCTCGGCGACGGCGGAGTTGTTCCATTCCGATTCGCTGCGCTCGCCTGAATCGGCATTACCCTTGATGCAGACCTTCGCCCTGACAGTGCCGTCCACGCCAAGCACATCGGGCAGTGTGACGGTAGCGGTGCGGTTGACGGCAGCGTTGACAGCAAGTCCTGTGCTTTCAAAACTATTGGAACCCACGAACACCTCTGTGCCATTGTCGCCGACAAGATAGAAATTTTCCTTCCATCCACCGGTAGCAGCAGTCTGTCCGATATTCTTCACGTTCCAGCTCAGCGACAGTAGTCCGCCGGGGGTAATATTGGCGGAGGTGACGGCGAGGTTGCTTACCTCAAAGTCGGGATAGCTGATGAGCGAGAGAGTGGCATCAACGGAGTTGGTGAACACATTGTTGCCCTGGAGGTCGGAGATGATGACATTGGATAGTTTGATATCATACACCTGCTCGTCCTCCAGATAGGTGGATACCTTAAAGACCACGTCGCATATCTTGCCCATATTGCCCTTGAGCGGCTGCTTGGTGGGCGAGTAGAGCATGAAGCGGCGACGGTTGCTGTTTTTGTTCTGCCCGCTGATAATATGGTCCACACTGCGGTTGGCGGCTACGGTTGTAGAGTCGAAGTAAACCGTGGAGCCATTGGGCAGTTCTATATCGAATTGCAAGGCTGTCACCTCGGCTGTGTTGGTGAGATAGACTGGCACGGAGACAATCTTTCCGCGCATTCCGCTCACGTCCTTTACACTAAGTTCGTTGATATCCTGAGCCTGCACATTGGCGAAGCACAGCATGCTTAGCAATATAAACAGTGACTTGATTCTTATCGTTTTCATAGCTATTCCTGTTTACTTGATGATTACCTTTTTACCGTTCACGATTAGGATGCCCTTAGGTAATTGAGAGTTGATAATTGATAGTTGATAATTGATTTTGCGGCCTTGGAGGTCGTAGGCTGATTGATCATTACCAACTCCTAACTCCTCACTCCTAACTCCTGACTCATCTATTCCCGTGAGAAGCTGGGCTTCAGGATTGTTGAGAGCGACTGTTATATCCTGAGCATCTTCATCTACAAGCATGGCGTGGCTGATGGTGCTGCCATCAGCTACGTTGCCTAGAACGGTCTCACCCGTCGGCAGCGTCTTACCCGATATGTCGTAGATGACGAGATGCAACTGTCCGTCGTCCTGTGTATGCTGACCCACAGCCATACGCGTCGTTTCCATGAATGAAGGTGATGTCAGCACGATGTCGAGAGCTGCAATGGGCTGAGCAGTGTTGAGTATCAGCTTGCCATCGCTGCAATAGAGGCTGGCTGCATAGGTGTCGGTTGAAGCCTGCTTCTTGCTGCTCTTAGAGCCTGCACCCGTCGGGATATCGTTGGTGAGCAAGAGGTCAACTTGCTGCACAACATCCAGCACATTGATGCCGTTGTCGGCATTCAGGTCGCCGGCAGTGAAATTGTAGCGGTTGTAGTCGCCGTAACCATCACGGAACAGATAGTTGATGGTCTGCTGGAGGTCGCTGACATTGATTGCCCCGTTGAAGTCCACATCGCCCATGTCGTAGATAAACACGGCATTGAAGTTTGTGGTCTTGTTCTTAGAGTCGGTGTAGCTGCATTTTGCAATGTCGCCCGAAGCGCCCTTCCACAGACAATAGCCCGTAATGTCAAAGTCGTTAGAACCGTTGTAGTTTACCGTAAAGGAGCTCCAGTTAGTCTGGCTCTGCACACCTATTTTAATATTATCCGCGTACGTGCGCGCGATGGGGTTATAGAAGATGATGCTCGGCAACGTGGAGAAGAATCCCGAGTCAGTCATGTCGCGCAGATCGACGGTCGCCACGATGTCAGTGATGGTCTGGTTGCTGATGTTCACGCTCTCCAGAGCCTCAGGCAATGCGGGCCACAGGGTGGAGAAGCGGTTTTCATGCACGTCGAGCGTCTTGAGGGACGGCAGCGCATTGGCGAGTGTCGAGATATTGCCCTCGAGCTTGTTGCGCTGCAAGTCGAGGTATTCGAGCGTGGGGCTGAGTGTCCTGCCACTGGCGAGCCACTCCTCCACCTTGTCGCTTATATTGCCATAGAACTCCACGTTGGCAAACTCAATCTTCTTAACTTGCGGTAGGGCGAAGATGCTGACGGGTGTCTCGTTGGCGTTGAGGTTGTAGAGACTGGTGCCGGTGCCGAGATTGATTTCCTGCACATGGCCATTGTTCCATTTCACGCCAAAAATGCCGACTGCCGACTCTTTCACTCCTTCAATCAGCTGCCAGTTGGCTTTGGCGCCGCCACCGCCGTTACCCGTCCAAGTAGATTTCTGCTTTGTAAAGTCGTAGGTCTTGCTGTAGAAGTCCCAAAGCAGGGCGAAGTCCTCGTCGGCAATCTCTTTGACAGTCAAGGTGCCTACCTCATTGAATGTTGCCGGCAGGTAGTAAGGACCTTCCTCAAACTCCAGCGAGATGGTGTAGTTGCCGCCTGCCGAGGGAAGGGCTGTGGTGCGGTTGCCCTGGGCGTCGGTGTAGAATACGCGATAGTTGCCCATTCCCTCAAACCAATCTACATAAACAGCCTCGGGACTTCCCGAGAAGTATGTCTCTTTGTTCAGGCAGGTGAGGTGGATGAGGTCTTGCGTCAATGTCTGCTTGGTGGACGGATAGCCTATTATGGTGCGGTTGTCCTGTACGTCGGGTGTCCAGGAAGTGCTGTTCTGGTAGCCAGCCTCCTGCCCTGACGGCACAAGCAGGCTGAATGACGGCTGGTACTGCCAGAAAACATGCTGGGCGGTGGAGGGCATGCTATTGCCCATGATGCCAACAGACTTGAAGTTAGTGTTGGAAGAGGTCGCCGTGGTGTGGATAGCATATTGGCCGATGCTGGTCACGGTGGAAGGAATGTTGATATACTGCAGCCGCTCACAATAGCCGAAGCAGGCGGTGCCGATGCTCTCCAATTTTTCGGGCAATCTGACATAGCGCAGTCCGCGGCAGTAGTCGAAAGCGTAGTCGCCGATAGATGTCACATTGTCGGGGATGTATATGGTCTGCAATGAGTCGCAGCCGTAGAAGGCATTGTCGCCGATGGAGGTAAGAGTGCCAGGCAACTCGATATTGCGCAGGCGCGGGCACTCACTGAACATATTAGCGGTTATGGTGGTCAGACCCGTCCGGGGCAGTGTCACTTTCACTAACTGAGCGCAGTGACCGAAGTGGCTGTCGCCGCTAAAGGTAAGCTGCGGCATATTCTGGGCGAAGGTAATAGTGCGCAGCGAGTCGCATGTCCAGAACGCGGCGTGGCCAAGGCTCTTGATAGTGGACGGGAGGGTGATGTGCTTGATTCGATCGCACTCGCGGAAAGCGTTCTTGCCTATGGTCTCCAGTCCCTCGGGGAGGGTGAGCGAGGGCAACATGGAATAGTGGTAAGCTTCCTCGCCGACGGTCTTGACGGTAGAAGGCAGAACGAGGCTGTCGAGGCTGAGGGTGTTATAGAAAGCGTAGGGCTCAACTGTCTGCAGATTAGCGGGGAGTGTGACTGTGTGCAGCTGCTTGCAGCTCATGCATGTCGCCCTAGGTATGGTGGTAAGGTCATTGGGGAAATGGACTGCGCAGAGTGAGTCGCAGTCGTCGAAGATATAGCCGCCCAGCGAAAGTAAGGAGAGGGGGTGAAAAGTGACGGCGGTAAGGCGGTTGCAGTTATAGAAAGCGTGCTCGCCAATGGACGTAAGGCTTTGCGGCAGAAGCACGGGTGCGGCAGAGAGGTCTTTGCTCTCGGCAAAGGTGTAGTTGCCTATAGTCTGCAGGCCGTCGGGGAGCTGCAGGTGACGGATGTTGTTGTTGTAGAAAGCTTGCTCGCCGATGGTGGTCAGTGTGGTGGGGAACTGCACAGTGGTGAGTACCTTATTATTATAGAATGCATAAGGACGTATCTCGGCGACGTGTGTCCGGCTCAGGTCGATGGTCTCAAGCTTCTCGCAGCCGTAAAACATGCTGCGGGTGATGGTGCTGAGGTTATCGGGCAGCTTCACACTCTTCAGGTTCTTCATCGTTGCGAACTGTGACTCGCCTGTCAGCGTAACATCGCCGTTGCCTAAGAAGGTAACGCTCTCTACTCCATCACAATTCGCGAAAGCATAAGAGCCGAGGGCGTTGAGGGCGGCAGGCAAGATAATTTTGTCAAGCAATTTGCAGCCATTAAAGGCATCGTCGCCTATGGAGGTCACTCCGGAGGGTATGTCGATAGTGGGCAGGCTGCTGCATTGATAGCATAATCTGGGTCCGATGGTAGTCAGCGTGGAGGGCAGCTCCAGCGACTCCATCGCCTTGCACCCCCAGAACACGCTCTGACCAAGGGTGGTGATGCCCTCTGGCACACGTAAGGATGTCAGTCCCTCACAATTGTCGAAGGCATTACGGCCTATGGTCGTCATGGTGGCAGGCTGCATTTCCACGGTTGCCAACTGTTTGCAGTATTGGAAAGCATACTCATCAATCACCGTCACATTGGAGGGGATGGTGATGGAAGGCAGAGTCCTACAGTTGGCGAAGGCGTATGTGCCGATGGTGGTCAGCGTGGAGGGCAGCACGACGCTCTTTAAGGCATCGTCCTCATAAAAGACTCCGCGCGCAAGAGTTGTAATACCCTCTGGCAGGGTGACAGAGCGAAGACTGTCACAATATGACAAAAAGTCGCGCGGCACCGTAGTCATGCTACTGGGAATAGTAATCGAGGTCAGTCCGCTGCCTGAGAACACATACTCGCCTGCCGTCTCCAACGACGCCAGGTCGATGCTCGTCAGCGACTTGCAATAGCGGAACGCCTCGTCGCCAAGCCTCTTCAGCGTGGGAGGTAAGGTGATGGAGGTTAGCGACTCGCACTGATAGAAGAGTGCTCTGGGCGTGGAGGTCAGCTGGGTTTTCTCAAAGTTGTTGACCGTCTGCAGGGCCTTGCAATAGGCAAAAGCATCCGACCCTAACGCAGTGAGCGATGAGGGAAGCGTGACAGAGGTCAGCGACTCGCAACTACAAAAAGCATTCTCGCCGATGGTCTGCACCATGGACGGCAGCTGCATTGTGGTAAGGGCCTTACACTGGAAGAAAGCGTATGGGTAGATGTTCGTCACCTGGGTGGAGGCGAGGTTGACATTCTCCATCGATGCATTGCCGTAGAACATGCTTCGGCTCAGCATACTCAAGTTGGCAGGCAGCGTAATGCTCTTCAGACTGTACATACCGCTAAAATGCGACTCTCCCTGCAGAGTGACATCGCCGCCGCCAAGGAAGGTGACATTTTTCACTGCCTCGCAATGAGAGAAGGCATAGGTGCCGAGCGAGGTGAGCGTGGCAGGCAGCGTAATGTCGCCGCCCAACTGCTTGCAGTTATAGAAGGAATAGCTGCCGATGCTTGTCACCGCTGACGGGATATTAACGGACGTCAAGCTGCTACAGTCATTGAACGCATTACTGCCGATAGTCTGCAGCCCGTCGGGCAGTTGAACAGATGTGATAAACTTTTTTCCTCCAAAGACGTTTGAGCCGATGGACTTGACCTGATAGGTCGTGCCCTCGACTGTGACGGTCTGCGGAATGGTAATGTTCGGAGTACCCTGATACAGACAACTCTTCACCGTAGCCGAGCCGTCATCGTTGAGCACATAGCGCAACGAGTCGATATCTACCTCCGTGGCACCGCGTGCAGCACCTGCTGCCAACAATGCAATCAGTAAAATAATTTTAGATTTCATATTCGATTTAATTAAATTGTTGCCGATTCAGTCGTAAGAATATTTGAAATTCTGTTGTAAAATTACGAAAAAAAAGACTGCAACCATGCTACAAACAAGACATTTTGATGAACTGGCATCTGGGAGTGACGAACTAATGCCTAAATTGGATACCGAAGGCATCGCAAGCTGCTCGCCAGTGGTCGCGCCATCGACGTAGGAAGACATAAAAAGGGCAGCGAGAGCGGAGCAGAAAGAGCGAAGGCATCGCGACAACTGACAGAGTCTTCGCGATGCCTTCAGAATTGCCGCTTCGCTCTCAAAGGCTCCTTCAAGTTTCGCTCCGGCTTCGCCGACAGCGAAAGAGCCTTTTCGCGATACCTTCGGTATTCAAAATTTTCTCTCCTCCTTTTTTCTGTTCGTCAAAGGTGAAAGGCTATTCGCCGGGAGCCTTGTACTCCGTTTCTTTCACTTTATTCCCCTTTCATTGAGTGCGCGGACATACCTGGCGGCATTCTGCAGGTGCTCGCCATAGGTGGAGGCAAAGGCATGGGTGCCACTGAAGTCGCTATTGGCGCACATGTAGAAATAGTCATGGGTCTCATGGTTGAGCACCAGCTCGGGCCAAGCTTCCTGCAGGCCGAAGTGAGCAACGGCATAAAGCATGACACCTACCGAAAGCACACCAGCCACAGCAGTAATGCCAATGTCAATGGTCAATCGTAAATGGTGAGCCGGGGGCGTATAAGAGTAACTTTTACCCCACAGCAACGAAAAGCCAATCCCACTGACCTGTAGCTATGGATCAGCGGGATTGCTGTGATGGTAAGTATTATACTGGCTGTTATCCTTTAGGCTGAACTAAAGGCTTACGGCATGGTCTATGGTGAACAGCCGTTTTGTTGAAGCATAGTAATACTTCAGCGTCAGCGACTCCCCCGCTCTGCGGCCATAGACGACTAGTGGGGTGACTCCCGAAGCTGTAAGGGTTGCCATGCCCCTGCACTCTTCACCTGCGAAGGCTGCCACCATGTTGCCTGCAACTGTGGGTATGCCGGCCTTGGACAGTATGCCCTCCACGTCCACGGTCTTGACTACGGGATACTTTGACGAGCCTCTGGTGAACGGAGGTATGTAGTCCTCTTCTATGCCGGTACTCTCGTCAGTGTCCAGGGTGATATCGTCAGACAGGGTGAAGATGTGATGCAGTTTCTCGTTGTAGTATTGCAGCGACATGGTCACAGTCTCAGTGCCTGTCTCGTTGCCATAAGCTTTCATCAGGAAAGTGTCATAGCCAGTCTGACTGCCCCCCATGAAGACAGCAGGCTTGGCCAATCCGCGCAGTTCGCCGTTTACAAAGAGCGCCATCATATCATCCTTGGAGACGAAGGGTTGCAATGCCTCTTCAATTTTCACCATCAGGATGGTCCAGTTTTCATAGAGGCTTGCGTCGGGGGCCGTCCAGTTGGGACGCTCCTGATTGTTGCTCCAGTCTATCTGCCAGTCGGGAGTCTCATTGATTGTGGTCTCCTTGTAAGCGGCATTGTTGTCATCGTCGCTGCTGCAAGCCCCAAGTATGAGGCTTGCGAGCAAAGCGAACATTAATTTAATTCTATTCATAATTATTTGATGAGTTTTTATTTGTTTTGTTAAGACCTTGAGCTTGCTCCATTCGTTGCTCACTTGATCAGGATCTTCTTTCCTTTGAAGATGTACACGCCAGGCTGCGTAGGCTTCTTCTGCAGTTGAACGCCACTGATGGTGTACCACTTGCCTGCCGTGCCATACTCCTGGGCGGTCTGTGCAAAATTGATTGCTGTAGGCTCATCAGGACTACCTATGACATCGTTTGCCTGGAAGGTCATAATCTCACCGGTAGAGGCGACGGTCTCGCCTTCGCGCTCGATAGCAAATCGGATGCTCTGATTGGCTTCGCCAGCGATGCTCAGGTAGAAGAGTTGTCCGTCATCCTCTGTTAACATACCATCTCCAACAACCTCGCCGTTGGCATAGGCCACCAGACGGTCGCCCTCTTCGGGCTCGAAGCCCACCACGGTAGCCGACAGCGACATGGTGTTGCGCAGCTGCGGGGAGGATGCGCGTTTGGCGCTTTGTGTCCAGTCCTCGTAGAAGTTGCTGTTCATATCGTAATACGGATAGGTAAACGAGGCTTCAGAAGCACCCTTGCGGAGCATCATATAGCCTTCGCCGGGCTTCATATACTGCAGGCTGCCGCGCCAGCGTCCGGTGTTGCCTGTCTTGGTGAAGTAGGCAAACTCGGTGTGGCTCTTGATGACATCGCCGGGTTCGGCATTGTCGAAGTAGTCGCTCAGTGCCGTCTCTACGGTAAGGTTGGTCATCGGCGTATAGCCAATGGCATTCCATCCCTGCTTCAGTTTGATGGTGCGAGCGTCCGCATTCTTGATGACGGTGCCTTCGATGGGGAAGGAACAAGCCTCCTTAACCTTGATGGCATAGGCCTTCTTCGGCGAGATAACGACTTGCGTTGTGCTATCAGTTGCTATCCACAGCTTCTGCGCTTTATCATAAGTAAGCGTCAGGTCGCTGCTCATGTCGGTCAGGATATCGCCGTTGCTCCATGATATGCTGCTGAGCAGTTTGTTCAGATTGAACAGGCGTTCGCTCTGTACGTTGAACGATACCCAGTTCCAACCCTTCTTCAGGCTGAAATTCTGCACGAAGCTGTTTCTGCCGTCGAAGCGCACGGGTTGCTCAGTGCCAAGTATGGCATCTTTAGCAAACTTGATGGTGTCTTGTGGTGTGAGCACCAGTTCGCGTCCGGTGCTGTACTGCCACAGGCGGAAGTTCAACAGTCGGCCGTTGGCCTGGTTGTCATAGACGGTCAGGAATAGTCCGGCCTCGCCGCTCTGTACATCGTGACTGATGTTGGCAAAGCCGTGGCATACATTATTACTGTCGAACACACCCACGATGTCGCGTGTATCGGTGTCTATCTCATCAAACAGATATACCTGTCCGCTGATGTTCATCGAGTTCTCCAGGAGGTCGCCGTCGATACTTGTAGCCCACTCGGGTTGCTCGCCCTCCACAGTGAGGTTAAGGTAGAAGGGCTCTGTTATGCCTTCCTCATCGGTAAGATAGATTATCTCGTTGTACGTGCCGATGTTCAGGCCTTTGTTGATGGTAGCATCGACGTATGACAGGCTCTGCGGTGCCATGGCATCAGTGTAACTGTCGAGAGTGAGCCAGCGCGGGCAGTTCTCGATGGTGTAGGTGTGGTTGGTGGCACCGTAGTTGTAGAACGGCAGGCTCAACGTGTCGCCTACGCCGTACTTGACAGTGTAGTCCAGCCTGTTGACCAGCCACTGCAGGCTGCTGTTGGTAACGTAGTAGCAGGCAGTCTGGGGCGAGGCCATGGTGTTGCCGTTTTTGTCCTCGATGTCGCGCAACGTGACATAGATGTTGCGGTGGTTCAGTCGGGCTGCCGACTCGTCAAGTTCCACGAGCACTTGGTTGCCCTTGCCGATGAACGAGAACTTGAGGTTCTTGACTTCCTCGTAGGGCACCACGGGTGCAGCCTGGCTGGCATCAAAGTGCTTCAAGACGACGTCCTCCTCGTCAACGAACAGATAGTCGCGCACCAGTATGCCGGTGGACTCCTTGGTCTGCGGGTCGAGCTGGTAGCGCGGCTGACCCTTGTCGTCGAGGTAGAGTTTCTTGCTGTATGCATAGGGCACCAGCTCGAGGTCGTTGTCTGACTGACGCTCTATGCGGTCAAACGACAGGTAGGTCATCAGGCCGGCCTCGTCGCCGTTGGGGCTCTTTGAGGCGTAGGTGCTGATGAGCTGCTGCGGCAGAGCCTGGGCAAAGAACATCAGTTCGTCCACGTTGCCGGTCAAGGCATCAGTATCGTCAATAACTACTGTCTCGCCAGTCTCCGTTGTATGGTCATAGCGCGTTGCGCCGATGAGCGGATAGCCACCGCTAATGCCTCCCAGACTGTCAGCCTCGAAGGTTGTGCGCAGATTCTTGTCCACATAGATGTTGGCCACGTTGCGACCGCGGTTGACAGTCATGGCGAAGTTGTGCCACTGGCCGTCGCTCCAGTCGCCGGGTACCTCTACGGCAAAGCCGTTGGAGCGGTACATCAGTTTCTCAGCCTCAAATCCGATATGGAACTGGTTCTCGGCGCCGAGGTCTTCTTTCTTGCCCCGGCCGTTAGAGAGCAGCGTGCCGCGTCCGTCGGCGTCGGTCTTAAACCAGAACATAAGCGTGTAGTCGTGTTCGGCAGAACGGTTCATAGCATCCTGGGTCAAGAGCACGCCCTTGTCAGCCTTGTCCAAGTGCAGCGACAGGCCGCGCGGTATTGCCCAGTTGGCATTGATGAGCTTGGCATTGGCTCCCTGCGTGTGGTCGATGACGTAATCGCCCGAGCCTTCGTTCATCGGGTAGTAATCTACCAGGTCTTTCTCGTAGCCCGTCAGATGATGGTTGCCATAAGTAGTGCCGATGAGGCTGCCGTCCATGGCGCTATACCACAGGCGTGCCTCCATCATGCGGCCCTCGTAGTACTGGCTATGGCTGCGGTCCTGCTCGTTGGTGCGACCGAAGATGAGCGTACCCGTACCATTATATGGAGCGTTCAGCTTGTGGCGGCCAATCTCTAAGCCGCCTTTGAAGAATGTCAGCAGGCTGTCGGTCTGGTTGAGTACCATGGCCACCTGACGGAAGGCATTCTTTCCAATGACGGAATCAGAGGTGTAGGTCTGGTCGTCGACCACGGCCTTCAGTTTGAAATCCTTGGTGAGCCACAGTTGCAGCTTCTGTCCGTTGGTGCCGTGAGAGAAGAGCGGCATGTCACGCTGGGTCTCGGCAGGCTTGATCATCAAGTCGATAGTCAGGTCCTTGCCACTGAAGTTGCGCTTGGCATCGCTCTCCACGCTGGCCTGACCGTTGAACTGTACGCTGACCAATTCGGATAGGTTATCATTGTTGACCTCGCCCTTCACCTCAAAGTTGGTGATGGCACTGAGGTAGTTGTACTCAATATCCTCAGAGAAGTTGAAGATGATGTCATCGCCCTGGGTTATCAGTCCGTTCTTGGGCTCGGGTGTGCCGAACAGTTGCGGACGGCGGGTGTCCTTGATACCGCTGATGACCTTCGACGGCTTGGTGAGGAAGTCGCTGCCGTTGCGGCAGAAGACTACGGCCCGCAGGTCGTAGTTGCGCTCCATTGTCCAGCCTTCGCCGTAGAACTCGGTCACGATGTTATCGTTTTCGGGTATCATCTTGCATACGCCGTTGGCCTTGGCCATCAGCGTTTCGTCGGCATAGAATGAGCAGAGGTTAGTCCACGTGTCATCGCCGCGCTGCGACTCCTTGTACTGCAGCTCAATGTGGTCGAAGTTGTGCTGGTGGCGGTCAAAGCCGTTGATGATAACGGGAATGAACCATCCGCGCTTGGAATCCTTCTCAGCATCGGTGTTGAGCACCCACTTGTCGCCGGGGGTCAGAATGTTCACATCACCGGCTTCGTGCATAAAGTGTACGTCGAACGTGGTGAGTGTGGTGGTGTGGTCGGCATCGGTGGGCGACATGACGCCTATGGCCAGGTCGTTGAAGTCGAAGCCCTGGCCGGCACGAACCTCCATCTGCAGGGCTGTCTCCATGCCCGGCACGACAGATACGGCCATACCGCTGGTGGTCAGCGTCTGTCCGTTGACGCTGATCTTGGCACCACTCGGGTTGGCATTGTCGGGAGCAAACAGCTGCAGTACGGTCAGACCACCGGTGGCCTCAGGCTTCTCGCTCTCGTTGCTCAAATAGACGGTGAAGCGGGCTGCGTCGTTGATGGACACGCCGCTCACACTCTGCTTGTCCAGTCTAATCTTGGGGTTGCAAATCTTCTGCGTGCGCTCGTCAAGCAGGCTGCCCGCCTGATAGAACAGGGTGCGACGCTCGTCCTCCCACTGGTTTTGGGTGGCACCGCCACGGGTACGGAATACGAAGCCTCGAGGCGTGTTGTAAACATCTTGCAAACGGCCTTTCATGTGACCAAGCACGTCTTCAGACAACGTATTGTAGTTGAGGTTGGTGAAGATGTCGGTTGCTGCTACATTCTGTCCGTGAATAGTGGCGGTGTCGCGGGTTGCCACTCTATATACATCTACATTAAGGCGGCTCATCGGGTCACAGGCAATGGTAAAGCTCTCCGTGCGGGTGTAGGATGAAGTCTTTGAGTCGGTGCCCTGAGAGACCATGCTCAATGCGGGCACTAATGCCCACTTAAGCACCATACCGGTAAACTTGATCTCGGTGTACTTTTGTCCGTCTTTTTCCTGTATCCATTGTGACGGATTATTCGGTTTTGAAGTCAATGCCAGTTTAGAAAACTGTGCAGCCACCAGACCGCCGAGAAAGGTGGCAGCAAGGCTGACGGGTGCCTGCCACGAACCGTTTTTGTTCGTTTTGGTAAAGTAGTCAGGCTGCTTGCCCCAGGGGAAGTGGAGCATCTCTGAGTTGGTGTACTGGGTGGCGAAGGTCTCGCTGTGGTTTACACCCTGTGCGCCGGCTATGTCGTAGTTGACCACGTGGTCGCTGGCATAGAGTTTCTCGTGCTCGTTCTGGGTGATCATCTGCATCCAGGCATAGATAATCTCTGCCTTCTCGTTCACCTCGTCTTCAAAGTCACTCTTATTTGCTCCTGCGGGCAGCACCATCACGTAGTTAATGGTATCGTTGGGCACCTTGATGGAGGTGTTATGGTAATCGCCGTACTTGCCGTTGGGTAGGGCGTATTTCGGGTCACCGGGGGTTCGCAGCGACAGATAGACGGGGCGCTTGGTCTTGTTGGCCAGCACCTGGGCAGAGTCCTCGGTGCCGGTGTACATCAGCGCGAGTATCTCCTTGACCTTGTCGGGAATAATCTGCGTGAGCAGCTGCTTCTGCGAATAGATGAAGTTTGACTGCAACTTCGGGCCGTAGCCCAGCGAGAGGTCGCGCACCAGGTGGAACTTCTTGCCATTGGCATCGTAGCCCTCGGCAATGGGCACCAGCGTGCCATACTGGCGATAGTTGGCCAGCGGGCCCTCGCTGCCGGCATCGGGGTCGGCCAGACGGGTGCTGATCTCAACGTACATGCTGTCGGTTATCGCACGGATGGTTGACATCGGGGCTACCTGCATATTCTGCACGGTGCCGATGTAGAGGTCGGCATCGGCTCCCACCATCGACGGGTCGCCGCTGGTGCTGATGTTCTCGCCGACATTTACGGTGTAAGACCAGGCTTTGCTGCCCTGCATATTGAACACAAGATCCTGCAGGGTGACGGCGGTGTTATCTGATGAGGATGTGTAACCGCCTGTGTGACCGGTGCTGGTTCCGGGAGCACCGGAAATTGTCGTATTAACCGTACCGAAGAAGGTCTCCTTCTGCTGGCCTACTGTGGCAGTGATGGCCATACCGCCGGAGAGGGCCAGGTTGATCATATAGGAGTAGTTGAGCGTAGCGCCCTTGGCCAAAGTGCTCGAGCTGTATGCTCCCGGCGGGTCGCGCAGGATGTCGAACAGCACTGGCTGGCCATCAGCCAGGATGTCCTTGCCCTCAGCCAGGGGGAACATATTGAGGACATAGGCCTGCAGGGGTTTAGCTTCGTAATGGGTGTTGTCCTGCTCCACGCTGAAGGTTATGGTCTTCAGGGCGTCGGTCTTGGTCAGCAACTTGCTAACCTGGCTGGCCTTGACGGTGAAGACGGCCTGTCCTAGACTGTCTATCAGCTGATAGTCTTCGAGCGACGTCACGCCGCTGTTCAAGCCGTTGTGCATGGTGGCAATACCGCCGCCCACCTTCACCAAGTCTATGTCGCGGCTCAGCGGGTCGTTGTTGTAAGGATAGTTCTCGGCCACCTGCAGCTGGATATAGTACTTACGCTCCAGGCTGAACACGGGGTAGTCGAAGGTGTAGTGCGTCAGACTGTCGGGGCCCATATAGGCCAGCGGCACCTCGCTCTGCTTTCCTGCCAGGTTGGTCGCCATGTAGCTCTTGTCGCCGAAGTAGTCGAACTCGTCGTAGCCCTTCTGCCTGTAGGTAACCTCCACGGGGTTGTGGTAGATGCGGTTGTAGATGGCGTTGTATTTCAGCGTGGGCTTATAGACGCTGTTCTTATTAAGGTCGGTAAATGTACCCACGTAGGTGGTGTCCTTCTCGTCGAGACAGTCAGTAAGGTCGATGACCTCGCTCACCTGTCCCTTCTGGAACAGGGTGGGATAGCCGGTGCAATAGACCTGCTGCACCTTCCAGCGCACGGGCGGCAGCATCAGTTCATACTCACCGGTACGCACGTCGGGCGTCACAATTATGCGCTTGCGCTTTGTCTCCACCAGTGTCTGGTAGGGCTTCACTGTGCTGGGGTGGAGGGCATGCAGCTTGTGCTTATAGACGGTGGTGCGCTCGGTGCGGTTGGGGTTGAGGTTGTCATAGACGAGCCACGACGTGTTGTCGCCCTCCAGGGTGAGCACCATCTGCAGCGAGTCGCCCAGGTTGTTCTTCGACAGGTTGTTGCCCAGGGGCTTGCTGCCCTGTTCGTCACCGCCCACGATGCGGCCGGTGAGTTTCACCTTTGTGGAGTCATAGAAGTAGATGCCGGCTATGTCGTCGCGGATGTCTTGTACGTTGCTGTTCTTATACCAGCCGCCGTTGACGAACTTGTGTTTGTCCATCACGGCCTGGATGGTGTTGTCGCCTTCCTTCACGCGGAATGAAAAGCTGCCATCGTAGTCACTCTCCACATAGTCGCCCTTGGCGTTGTGTATCAGCATGCCGTTGACCTTGAAGTTGACACCCTTAACGGGGATGCTGGTGCCTTCGTACATCACGTAGCCCGAGAAGCGCTTGCCGTTCGTAAGGATGAACTCGTGCACCGTCTCGTTGTTGCTATGGGCATTGAAGGTCACCATGTAGTGGTCGGTCTCCAGTTGTATGGCCTCTCCTACAGGGGATACCTTGTAAGTAACTGTGGAATCACCCTGATACGACAGCTCGTCGGCCTCGAAGAAGCCGCTTTCGTCGGTAATGACTGACTTCACCTTATTATTGCCATAGATGATGTCCACATTGACCTTGGGCACGCCCGTGCCATCGTTGAAGCGCACATAGCCCTCCAAGCGGCCTGTATGCTTGCTCTCACCAGTCTGGATATTGGTAGAGGTGTGGTTCTCTCCTTCGCAGTCGGAAGTCGCGCGTACCATATATTCATATGTCAGCAATGGTGACACGCTGGTATCCTCGTAGCTCATGTCGGTGATGTGGGTGGCAATCTTCTTCCAATCTTTGTCACCTTGACCCTTCACGCGGCGCATCACGGTGAAGTAGTCAATGGGGTTGCCATCGGTGTTCCAGGCCAGCACCACGCTGCTCTGGCGAGTAGTGGTCAGCAGCTCAAGCTCTATCTTGCCAAGACTCTCGTGGTGGAAGGTCTTCAGGGTGGGCTTGGTGTAGGTGGGATAAGTGGGTTCGTCAATCGAGGTGACGGCGGGCACCGGATGTCCGTTTACCCTCATCCAGCCGTTGATGAGATTGACATTGATGGAGTCGATGATCTCCTGGCTCGCATATACTTCTGCATCAAAAATGCGTTTCGACATCTTGGGGACAACTTTTCCGTCAACCACTTGCCAGTTGGCGCTGCCCAGGTAGCTTGCCATTGTTTGTACCGACTCGCCGGTAACCTTGGAGGCCCCTGCCACGCCGGTGTAACTCCAGTTGTTTTTGGTGCCTGAATTTTCACCATTACCCCAAGAAGTCCATGGCTTCACGTTTAGATGTTGGTGTATAATGTTATGCCACTCAGCTTTCTCTAAGCAGTTTTGTACTGCTGCATTGGTGACAGTAGTACCTGCGTCGCCATCTCGGAAACCATGGAATGCACCAGCCCAGTTCTGACTACCATTAGCCTGTTCTTTTTTACACCAAATATGACCGTCGAACAGGCAGTTTTGTATGTTTGCATTGGTTCCGCGCCCGACGAAGCCGCCTGCCATACCACCAGAACTCTCTACACTGACCGATACACGGCAGTTATTGATGTCGGTCCACTTGCCGGACACCTCACCTGCATAACCCACAAGAGCAGCCACATGGTCACCGCCTTTGATTTTGCCGTCGAGATGCAGATTCTTGATAGTGCAGCCTTGACCATATTGGAACAGGCCAAAAGGTGAGACTTTTGCATCAGCCTCATTGAGATTGAGAGTCAGCTTATGGCCGTTGCCGTCGAAGATGCCACGGAAAGTACCCTCGCCTTGGAAGGCAACACATTCGGTTACCGTAAAGTCGTTAGCCAGAATGGCATTGGTGTAGTAATCGGTCTTCACGGCTTCCTTGAACTTCAGCCAGTCAGCGTTGTTATACAGCACCATGAAGGTCTTGCCGTCGATGACGGTGGTCTTTTCGCCCTCCTCATATCCCATGGAGGCAAAACTGTACCTGACAGACAGCGTGAAGTTGGCTGTTGAGCTGTTGTCCTGACATGCCCACGTATTGCACTCGCTCAGGCTGGTACTGATGTGATCGGGCGTGAAGAGGCTGTTGTCGATGACAACATTGCTGTTGGGGGCTATCCAACCTATGAAGCCACCGTTCTCGGTGGAGTTCTCGCCCTCAAAACTGCCGTCGAACATACTATTGCGTATCGTGACATTGGCTCCGCTTACTCTTCCTATAAAACCACCATTGTCGGAAGCACCATTATAAGTGGTGTTGATGGTGACCGACGAGCGACAGTTCTCGATGTTGACCGTACTTCCTTCAATGACATTTGCAATGAGGCCGGCCACATTTCTTTCGCTTGTCTTAACAGTGCCCGCTGTACGCAGATTGCGTATGGTAGCATTGCCTACATAGCGGAAGGGGGCCATAAAACGCTCGTCATAAGGAGCCTTGAAGGTCAGTGTGTGACCATTACCATCAAAGATACCTCGATAGGCAAAGTTTGCGTCCCAGCCGATTGATACGTCGGTTTCAGGAATGTCGGCATAGAGGCGGGCGTTGACGTCGTACTTTCCCTGGGCTTTCGCCACCATATCACGAAACGTTGTCCAGTCTTTGGCGTTGCTTATGGGGAAGAATAAGTCGGTCGGTTTGTCCAACAGCTGGATTGGCGACTGCTTGCGATCCACACTCATGTCTATATCAAAATCTATGCAGGGGCGCGTGAGGGTCAGAATCTTGTAGCGCTGCTCGCGCTCGGTGGAGTTAAGTACATAGAGCATGCTGTCAACAAGTTCGCCGGCGCGATTCTTCATGTTGACGCGCAGCACCATCTCGGCACGGTCGTCCCACACACCGCCTATCTCGTTGGCGTAGTCCCATGCCACGCGTACGGTGTAAGACAGAGAATCTTCCCATTCGGCGGTATAGTTGGCTATGCGCAGCAGGTGCAGCTGTTCCAGTGTGCACGAGGCACTGCTGGCGCAGTTGTTGTCAAGACCCCAACCCCAGTTGGACGACATGGCACGGCGAACGCGATAGGTGACATGGTTGAGCGTGTTGCCGTCCTGCAGCATACGCGCATCGATGGCCTCCACCAAGGTGCTGTCGACGAACGTAAAGACACCTTCCTTGCATAAATCCTCGCTGAACAGCACCTGGCCGATGGGCTCGAAGTCGGACTCCAGGCCCGTCAGCGAGCGCTCAATCTCGAAGAAGTCGGTAAGAGCCATGTCGGCCACGTCGGTATAGCCCACGTTCCACTTCACTTCTACCTTCGACTTGGCACCACCCAAGGGGCGGACAGTCAGTCCGTGGGGCGCATGGATGACGGGAATGTTCTGCACGTCCGAAGCGATGTTGTTGATTTGGTAGCCACTGTTGTCCTTGTAGCTTACATACACACGGAAGTTGTTGCGTGGCTCTAAGACACTCAGATAGATGATACCGCTGTTGGTATTGGTCAGTATGGTTTGCTTGACCTTCTTGCCGTTATCGTCAATATATTCATAGTATGCTGATGTCACCTTGTCGGAGGGCATGACCCAAGGTATCTCCATCATGCCAGGCTTGCTATACGACAGCATGGCCGTGGTGACAATAGGTGTCATGACAGACTGTGCCGCCGGCATGTCGATGGTTGCACTGGTAAGCTTGTCGTCAACCTTCGGAGTACCTGCGGTGGTACGGTCCAGCGTCACGCTCCAATAGAATTCCAGTTGCTTGCCCAGCATCTCATAGGGCAGCGTCCAGTTGGCGGTGAAGTCGTAGGTGTTGGCACCGCTGTTCTCGGTAATATTACACGATTTTGTCTTGTCGCCTTTGGTCAGCATGAAGTGGTTGCTGGAATTGCCTTGGGTGATGTCGATACTGCCACCGACGTCGGTTCTGAACTCGGTGCTCAACTCCGAATCGTCGTTGTCATGGCTTTTGGTACCCCAGTACAGAACGACATCATCATGCGAATTGCCGGAATCGTCCTTCCATTTCACCTTCAGGTTACCATCTTTCACCCAGTAGTCGTCCCATTTCTCGTCGTAAACGGGCGCCTTGATGCGGATGGAGTTCATGCCGTTGAGCATGACCATATAATTGTAGCCCTTCTCAACGTACCTGTCAGCTGCCGCCGGCTGAGGCAGCAGCCATGCGAAGAATGACAGCAGCAGTAGCCACAGCCACATTCGCAGAATGTTTAGCGTCTTTTGCATAATAAACTTATTTATTGATATTTATTTTTAGATGCGTTATCTATTTAAGATGCGTGGTTAATAAAGCAAGGCTTCCCGCCTGTTACTGTTCTTCTTCATCGGTATCGCCGATGCTGAAATCTGCTCCCTTCTGGTACTCATTTACAGTTTTTGAACCACTCAGCATCAGGGCTGGACCGCGAAGGATTACGATGTCCACCTGTGGATTTTGATATGTCTTTTTCATAACTTAGTTGATAATTTTAGTGTTTGGACCGCTATAGAGCGAATTTTTGCCGATATTGATTTTCACGTCGTGCTGGTAGCCGGCGTTAAAGGTGGCACCAAAGGGGATGTAGGCTGTGCCGCTGAACTGCGAATTGCCATCCTTTAAGATTTCGCACTCAATTTGCAGATAGCATTGCGTAGTGGCTGAACTGATGGCTGTCGAGGTGTCCCACGCCGTCAGCGTTTGCGGAATCAAGAACAGGTAGGAGTCCGTCTCGCTGCCCACCAAAAGGCTGTAGTCTGTAGTGGAAAGTGTCTTTGTTCCGTCAAAAAGGGTATAATCGGAGCGGTTGTTGTATAGCTTCCAATTCCTTACTTGGTAGTAGTACTCGCCTTGCTCGACAACATTCTTGAGCACAATGCTCGACACTGTCAGTGTGTAGTCCCTAAGATTCGTAGCTTTCTTTACATAGAATCGCAAAGCAGAGCATGCATGGTCAAAGGCAAAGGAGAGGACGCCACCAGTGTTGGCCCAGGTGCCATTGGCAGTAGCAACTAACAGATCCTTCTGCTCCATGGCTTGGTTCTCAACCGTGAAATTGATGTAGGGGTTGTTTTCGTTTAGCTGGAATGTGCCAGCTGTAGAGGCGTACCAAGCTACATCAGCACCGTTGTCAGCAGCATCATTAGGCCAACTTCCTTCGCTCTTCCATTTTCCTTCTCCGTTTTTCGTTGCAGTCTCTGAGCCGGTAGAGTTATTGCCATAGACATAGTTCATGCTGAACTGCGAAAGTGTTGATGTCGTGGTGATGACCGCTTTGGTCGCACTGCGAACCGCATCCCCGTCGGGGACAAGGGGATTTTCCGTCACCTCGATGGTTAGCGGGTACGACTGCTTTGAGGGCTGTGGCCCCTCTACTTCGTCATTGTCACTGGAGCATGCTGCGCAGAGCGCGAGGCATAGCATCATACTGCAGAATTTCATTGTTCGTATCATCATAGTTTTAATTAATAATTTATAAGATTTCTGTGTCGTATTTGTCTTTGTCTCTGACTGCTATTTACCCGGTTTTCTTGGTCTCTGTCACGAAGCAGGCCACCAACCCGTAGGTGATGGTGGGACGTATCCATATCTCAGTGAGGAGATAGTTGGTATATTCGTTGATAGGCTCAATGTATATGTCGTAGTTGTAGAGTGTGGCTATGAGCATATCGACGATGCAGATAGCCCACAGGTTGCGTTTGGTGTAGCTCTGCCAGTTGCGGCGGGCATAGAAGAAGGTGAGCATACACAGCAGCAGCACCGAGAGGGTGAGACATATCAGATGGAGGGCAAAATTGGCCAATGGCGGTGCAAAGAGGATGTCGCGCAGCAACACCGTTATTCCTACCGAGATGGAGCACCAGTAGTTGAACTGGTGGGTAGTAATGCGGTAGTTGAAAAAGTACATCCATATCATCACCAGACAGGCGATGTAGAAAAGGTTGAGCACCAGCTCAGGCCATGCATCCCGCAGGCCGAAGTGAGCAACGGCATAAAGCATGACACCTACCGAAAGCACACCAGCCACTGCAGTAATGCCAATGTCGAAAATCTTGGCATTCTTCTTGAATCTTGTCTGCATAAGCTATTAAGGCAATTCTTTAATTCTTTGTTTCCAATAAAGGATTGTTGTCGTTTTTAACGAGAAAATAGGGTGCAAAGTTAGTGCAAACCGAGATAAAAACCAAATAATTTTTGAGCTTTTCCGAGGTGAAGCCTAACTTGACTCACATCGTGAGACAAAGTTGTTAGACTAGAAGTTAAGAAGTTAAGTAGTTAAGAAGTTAAGCCGTTAGTCATGACTATTGAATGAATGATTATAGGTTAGTGGTTATAGACGCCAAGTCCGGGAACTAAAACGTTCCGCTTACTCATGACTATTGTCCTCTATCTCCTTCTATCTCCTTTTAACTCCTAAATGTTCAATTTCAAATCTGTAAACCGTAAACCGTAAACTAAAAAAAAATATATATAGGTGGCAAAATCGGGGAAAAACTCTTAAATTTGCACCTAAAAAGTCTCTGACGCCTCATGCCTAAGTATCTCCGCAAGAAGAAAAAAAAGATTTTCCTGTTCTCTGCCGTCATCATCGCCCTGTGCCTGGCTGTATATCTGTTTGTGATGCCCTTCAGCAGTCGTGAGGAACCGGTGCGCATATTCATTGACTCTGACGACAACCTCGACTCTGTGCTCAGCAAGGCCTCTGCGGCTGCGCCCCGTCAGCTGGTGGGCTTCCGCCTGGCTGCCATGCTGCGTGGCATCAGGGGGCATGTCCATACGGGATGCTACGAAATAGGCCCTTCGCTCTCCACGTGGCAGCTCGTCACTAATATCTATCACGGCAAGCAGACTCCCATAAGCCTCACGGTGCCCTCTACCTGGACCAAAGAGATGGCGCTGGGGAGGATGGCCCGTCACCTGATGGCCGACTCCGCCTCGCTAGTCGAGGCTTTCTGCAGCCCGGAGACCCAGCTGGCTTATGGCGTTGACAGTGCCACGGCTGCCACCCTGCTGCTGACTGACACCTACCACGTTTACTGGGATATCAGTCCCCAGCAGTTTGTCAGGCGCATGGCCCGGGAGCGAGACTACTTCTGGAATGCCCACCGCACGGCCAAGGCCAAGGCTCTCGGCATGAGCCGTGAGGATGTCTATACGCTGGCCTCCATAGTTGATGCCGAGACGGCCAACAATGGCGAGAAGCCCACCGTGGCAGGCCTCTACATCAACCGTTTGCGCCAAGGCATGCCTCTGCAGGCTGACCCCACGGTGAAGTTTGCCCTTCAGAATTTCGGTCTGCGTCGCATCTATGGCCACATGCTCAGCACCCCCAGCCCCTACAACACTTACCTACACAAGGGGTTGCCACCAGGCCCCATACGCCTGCCACAGCTGAGCAGCATTGACGCTGTGCTTAATCATGAGCACCACAACTACCTCTATATGTGCGCCAACAGCGATTTCAGCGGCACGCATGCCTTTGCCGCCACTTATGGAGAGCACCTCCAGAATGCCGCCCGCTATGTACGCGCACTCAATGAGAGAGGGATAAAGTGAGGTTTGTTTACGGTTTACGGATTTGAAAAGTTCGAAAGAAGAAAGACTAACGGCTTAACTTCTTAACTTCCAGTCTAACGGCTTAACTTCTTTTTCATTTGAAATTTAGGACTGACAATGGTAAAATGTTCTAATCGTGAAATTATGAGATATCTGACTATAGGAATTATCCAGCAGCACAACTCTGCTGACGTGGCTGACAACAAGGACAGGCTTGGTAACAAGATTCGCTCTCTGGCTAAGCAGGGCGCCGAGCTCATTGTGCTGCAGGAACTGCACAACTCTCTCTATTTCTGCCAGGAGGAAAACACGGCTTACTTTGACCTGGCTCACCCTATCCCGGGGCCTGACTCTGAGTGGCTGGCCGATCTGGCCAGGGTGTGCGGGGTGGTGATTGTGGGATCGCTGTTTGAACGCAGGGCGGCGGGGCTGTATCACAACTCTGCCGTAGTGTTTGACAAGGACGGCTCGCTATGCGGCAAATACCGCAAGATGCATATTCCCGACGACCCGGGCTACTATGAGAAGTTTTATTTCACTCCCGGCGACCTGGGGTTTCTGCCTATACAGACCAGCGTGGGACGGCTAGGAGTTATGGTTTGCTGGGACCAATGGTTCCCCGAGGCTGCACGCATCATGGCTCTGAGGGGTGCCGAGATGCTGATATACCCTACTGCCATTGGCTACGACCCTAACGACTCTACCGATGAGCAGGAGCGCCAACGCGAGGCGTGGACTACTGTGCAACGTGGCCACGCTGTGGCCAACGGTCTGCCTGTGGTTGCTGTCAACAGGGTGGGCAAGGAACGGGATGCTGTCTTTTGGGGCAGCAGCTTTGTGGCTGGGCCGCAAGGTGAGCTGCTCTATCGCGGCCCACAGGACGAGGAGGCTGAGGCGCTGGTCAAGGTCTGCATGGACCGCAGCGAGGAGGTGAGACGCTGGTGGCCGTTCCTCCGCGACCGCAGGATAGAGGAATATGGCTGCCTTACGAAGCGATTTGACGACGATTAAGAATTTGAAATTTGGGTTGTGTTCTGGAGTTAATCGTTTCGCGATGGAAGTTAAGTAGCTAAGAAGTTAAGTAGTTAAGCCGTTAGTCTTTCTTCTTTCGAACTTTTCAAACCTGTAAACCGTAAACCATAAACCGTAAACAAACATATCTCCTTATTTGAAATTACAAATGTAAAGATTTTGAAAACCGAATGTCGCAAAATTAAAGATTTTTGTGCGCCAAAGTTAAAAAGTGTCAACTTTTACTAGTGACAAGAATAAAAACGCTTAACTTTGCTATCGGATAACAAAGCTTTAATACACCCTAACAATGTCCAGACTTAGATTTAATGTAGTGGAGGCTGCCTTCAAAAAGAAGGCTCTCGAAGTGGCTGTACCTAAGATGCGCCCCTCGGAGTATTTTGCCAAGTATGTCTTCAACAAGGAGAAGATGCGCAAATATCTGCCGGAACAGATCTGCCGTCAGCTCTATGACGTGATTGAGCAGGGCTCACGCCTTGATCTCTCGGTGGCCGACGAGGTGGCTAAGGGTATGAAGAAATGGGCGCAGGAGTTTGGGGTGACGCATATCACCCACTGGTTTCAGCCGCTGACTGAGGGTACTGCCGAAAAGCACGATGCTTTTATTGAGTATGCCAAAGGACAGGAGGGACTGATTGAAGAATTCAGCGGCAAGGCCCTGGTGCAACAGGAGCCCGACGCTTCATCGTTCCCTTCGGGAGGCATACGCTCAACTTTTGAGGCCCGCGGCTACAGCGCATGGGACCCTGCCTCGCCGGTCTTTGTTATTGGCGACACGCTGATGATTCCCACTGTGTTTATATCTTACACGGGAGAGGCCCTGGACTATAAGGCTCCGCTCAAGAAGGCCCTGGGCGCCATCGACAAGGCTGCCACTGCCGTGTGCAGATATTTTGACCCGAGTGTCAGCAAGGTGACTGCCAACCTGGGCTGGGAACAGGAGTATTTCCTCGTGGACGAAGACCTATACGCCGCACGCCCTGACCTGCTGCTGACGGGCCGCACCCTGGCAGGCCACGACTCGGCAAAGAACCAGCAGATGGAGGACCACTACTTCGGTGCCATACCCGACCGCGTGGCTGAGTTCATGAAAGACTTGGAGATTCAGGCCCTGGAGCTTGGCATACCCTGCAAGACCCGCCACAACGAGGTGGCCCCCAACCAGTTTGAGCTGGCCCCCATCTATGAGGAGTGTAACCTGGCTGTTGACCACAACATGCTGCTGATGAGCCTGATGCGCAAGACGGCAAGGAAACACGGATTTCGCTGCCTGCTACATGAGAAGCCCTTTGCCGGCATCAACGGCAGCGGCAAGCATGCCAATTGGTCACTGGCCACTGACACAGGCTCTGTGCTGCACTCACCAGGCAAGACCAAGGAGGACAATCTGCGCTTCCTCACCTTCGCCGTGGAGACGCTAGTAGGAGTCTATAGGCACAACGGACTGCTCAAGGCCTCCATCATGAGTGCCACCAACCAGCATCGACTCGGCGCCAACGAGGCTCCGCCAGCCATTATCTCCGCATTCCTAGGCAAGCAAATCTCTGAGGTACTGGAGAAGATTGAGAACTCGTCTAACGAGGAGCTGGTAAGCATCAAGGGCGCCAGCGAGCTGAGCCTCGATATTCCGCAGATTCCCGACCTGAAGATTGACAATACGGACCGCAACCGCACTTCGCCCTTCGCCTTCACCGGCAACAGGTTTGAGTTCAGGGCCGTGGGAGCACAGGCCAACTGCGCCGAAGCTATGACCGTGCTCAACACTGCCGTGGCAGAGGCCCTCACCAACTTCAAGGCAAGGGTAGATCAGCATATAGCCTGTGGCGAGGACAAGATTACAGCCATCATACGGGTGCTGCGCGAAGACATCAAGACCTGCAAGCCTATCCACTTTGAAGGCAACGGCTACTCCGACGAGTGGAAGGCCGAGGCTGCCCGCCGCGGACTGGACTGCGAGACCTCATGCCCCGTAATCTTTGACCGCTACCTCGATGACGAGAGCATCAAGATGTTTGAGGGACAAAACGTGATGCGCGAACTGGAACTCAAGGCCCGCAACGAAATAAAGTGGGACACCTACACCAAGAAGATACAGATTGAGGCCCGCGTATTTGGCGACATGGCCATGAACCAGATTATCCCTGTGGCCACCCGCTACCAGAGCATGCTCATTGACAATGTAAGCAAGATTGCCGCCATATTCCCCAAGGAAGAGGCCGACCACCTCAACGCCGACAACATCAAGATTGTGCGTGAGATATCTGAGCACACTCGCTTCATCATTGAAAATGTCAACGCCATGATTGAGGCCCGCAAGGTAGCCAACCGCATTGAGTCGGAACGCGAGAAAGCCATACAGTATCACGACACCGTGCAGCCATATCTTGAGACCATCCGCTACCACGTGGACAAACTGGAACTGATAGTAGAAGACGAACTTTGGGTGCTGCCCAAATACCGCGAACTCCTGTTCATCAGATAGCATATCATCTTGTCTGAAACAAATAACAACTTAACAACTTATACAATGAAAACAAGCCGCTCTACCGTAATCCTTGCGCTCTGCACCCTGCTGATAGGAGCGCTGCTCATAGCATTCCCCACCCATGCCACCAAGTGGCTCATCATGGCCATCGGCGCCCTATTCCTAGGGCCCGGCCTGTATACCGTCGGCACTTATATCCTTCAGCGCAGACGCAAGCCCAACAACATCGCCAAGCAGAACGACAAAAGCAGCAAGGACGACAAGGACAAAGAGCCAAAGGTGGCTTCCTTCCCCTTCATCGGCATTGGCAGCATACTATTTGGCAGCGTGCTGCTCATCATACCCAGCAGCTTCCTCAACGCACTGCTATACCTGCTAGGAGCATTCCTGTTGCTAGCCGGAGCAGCACAACTGTACCGCCTCATCAAACTGCGCAAGCATTACCAGCTCGGCGCCCTGCCCTACGTGGTGTCATCGCTTATCAGCATTGCCGGCATAGTGATTATCATCCTCAACTACAACACCGCCACCGACAAAGCAGGGCAAGAACCCATCACCTCATATATCTTTGGCGTGGCTAGCATAATCTTCGGACTAAGCGAAATAATCTATGCCATTCAGTTCCGCAACAGCGGCAAAGATGCCATCCCCGAGCCAGAGGACGGAGAAGAAGAAAAACCTATGCCGCAAGTAGAGGAGAAAACGACAGCTGCAGAACCGCAGGCACCGGAAACACCAAAGCCTCTAGTGACACCGCAACCGCAAGTGCCAGTATCTGCCCCACAGACTGCAGCACCGCAATCGCAAGTGGCAGAGATGCCCAAACAGCAGACTGCAGGCGAATCAACTCCAAATACTCCAACAAGAGAAGCATCCGTAGGACCTATAACCTATACATCGACACAAACATTTGAGACTCCCTCCTCGTCCACCATTGAGGCCGAGGTGGATGGTGAAGTATAAAAGATGATAGTCCTCACCCTTACCCGCCACGGCCAGACAACAGAGAATCTGGAAGGCATCTTGCAGGGGCAGTCGCCAGGTCACCTCAATGCCACAGGCATAGCGCAGGCCGAAGCCCTGCGTGAACAGCTATGTGCCGAGGACTACGACATTTTTCTCTGCAGCGACCTCGAGCGCACACGCATATCTGCCGACATTATCAACCGCAAATTGCAGCTGCCCATCATCTATACCCCACTGCTGCGCGAGCGCGACTGGGGAGAATACACTGGGCGCTTCATCAAGGACATCACAGTTCATCCCTCACAGTTTCCACCGAGCATAGAGAATGCCGACCAGCTGGCTGCCAGGGCAGAGCAATTCCTTAAATACATTTTCAACAACTACAACGGACAGCGCATCCTTGCCATGGGCCACGGCTACTTCAACCGTTGCGTGCAAGCGCTCATCGAGAAACGCACCGTCCACGACACTCCCCGCTGGGACAATACCGAGTTGCGCACATTCCACATTGACAGCAAAGTGCTTACCCACCGCGGCCCCACCGACTATCTGGTCAGCGAGAATTAGAACACAAAGAAATCCGTGCCTACGGTTTGTAGGCACGGATTATTGTCATTATCTGTACACAGTGCTAAATGTTCAGCAAAACACCAGCCATCACCGTGGCACGGGGCATGGGGAATCCGGCATTTATTTCATAGCGCTGAGCCAAGAGATTCTCACCGCGCAGCCATAGCTTAAGCATACTTATGGGCTTGTAATACACAGAGGCATTTAGCATAGTGAAATTCTCCGTCGCCGCAGCAGTGTCGGTGAAGAGTCCTGCCACCTGCATCACTCCCGCCGTAACTCCCCAGCAGCGTCCATTATAGGTCGCCCCCAGATAGCCTTTATATTTGGGAGAAGCCAACACGTGGTTGTGCATGTGAAGCACACTGTGATTAGTGTTGAGAGTCAGACGGTCGCATACTCGCCAAGTGGCCTCCAGTTCGGCTCCCGTGTTTTCAATCTCACCCGTGTTCACATTGCGTGGACGCCCGTCAACCTGCTGCGTCTGAATGATATTGTCACCTTTTATATAATAAAGGTTGAAAGCATAATTAAGTCGGTTGTCCATCAGGCTGTGGCGCCATGAGAGTTCGTACTGTACCAAGCGCTCTGGCGCCAACTCGGTATTGGATGGCGGGTAGAGATACATCTCGCGCATTGACGGATTGCGGAAACCCTTGCTGACAGTGGCCTTGAGGGCTCCATTGGCAATAGGTCGTACCACAAGGCCACCCTGCGGTATCCACTCGGTGCCGGTTATGGAATGATGGTCCATGCGCACACCGGCATCAAGGGTCAGCCAAGAGGCCAAGTCCTGTCGCATCTGGGCATAGACAGCCAACTCGTTGCGGTGGGAATGTCCCGACTGCTTGTTGGGGGTGTCCAGCACCTCACCGGTAGCAATGGAGGTGTAGAATGCACGCCCATAAATGTGCTGGTAGTCCAGCCCACCCGTAACACGGCCGCCCTGCCAAAGGCCCACACTCTGCCAAAGGCTCACGCCAGTCAGCGCATCCTTTGAGCGAAAGTAGCGCTGAGAGGGGTTGGAGGGGTCGGCTGTTCCATCGTTTATCTTATGGCGGCCAAAATTGGTGTAAACGCTCAGCGCACCGGAGGTGCGGCCATAATGATTTTCCAGGGCCACAGTGGCAGCGCCACGGGTAATCCATTGGCGTGCATCATAAAGCGGACGGCTTACGGGACCTGGATTGGAGGCGTTAAAATGAGTGAGATTGAAGTCCGCGTAGGCATTCCAATGCTCAACAATGTCATAGTTAAACTTCGCATATCCGCCATACTGCTCAAAGCCCATGTTGGAGCGATGGTTATCGGTACGAGCATAGTTGGCTGCCACAGTGTGAGAATAACGTCCGCTGCGCACCTGATTGGCAGCCTCTGCCTGCACTGTGCCATAGTTGCCTGCACCCAGATTGACACTGGTCTGTGCACCGTCCTTACGCTTCTCTCGTGTAACGATGTTGATTACTCCGCCCATGGCATTGCTGCCATAAAGCACCGAGGCAGGACCACGCAGCACCTCCACCCTATCGGCCAGCATCGTCTGGCTGGCATCGGCAATGGAATGGCTGTAGATGCCCTGATACTGCGGATGACCATCAATCAGCACCAGCATCTGGCCCGTGCTGCTGCCCAGGCCACGCAGACTGAGACCTCCGGCAGCATTGGTGCTGACGGCATACCCCATCACACCGCGGCTGGTAAGGAAAAGGCCGGGCACCTCCTCACAGAGCGTAGGCAGTATGTTGAGGCGTTGCTGCTCTGTCAATTTCTCACGCCCTACCACACTGACGGTGTAGGGCTGGTGGCGCTGGTCGGCAGCTACGCGGGTGCCGGTAACCACAACATCGCCAAGCTTATGGTCCAGCGTATCAGCCGTCTGCGCTGAAGCCGAACCAACGGCCGTCAGCAACGAGAGCACAATAGCATAACGAACACTTCTCATGTCTTTCATCTCAAATTGTCAACTATTTATCAAGGTTGACAATCTTATAATTCTTGCTGCCAAGGCCAATCTGCTCGGCGTAGTCCACTATATAAGTGCCATGCTGGCGGTTGATGCGCTCAATGAGAGGCTTCTCGTCATCATCAGGGCCTGCCTTGTGATTGAACACAAGATCAAGGCAAGCCTTGTCGAGAGCCACAGGGTCAGTGGAGGCCAATATGCCCATATCCTTAAGCTTGGGATCGGCGGGGTGTGAATCGCAGTCGCAGTCAACGCTCATATTGTTCATCACGTTGATATAGACAATATTACCCTCGCCAAACCAATTGTGAACGCCCTGCGCTGCTGCAGCCATCGACTCAAGGAAGTAGTCTTGGGCAGGCAGGTTCTGCCATAGCTCCTTGGGACTCTGCGCCTTGCCAGCCGTATGGATGTAAGTCTTGCCTACAGAGGAAGCAACACCGATGCTGGCATTCTTCAGCACGCCGCCAAATCCGCCCATTGCATGGCCCTTAAAGTGTGCAAGATTAATCATAAAATTGTAGTTTCCAAGATGGCTGCCCACAATGTCATACTTTATGTGCTTCTTGTCTTGCACAGGAATACGCAGGTCGCCATACTCGTCCATCAGGTCAACGGCAGCAATGCTGTCGAACCCATGATCCTTCACCACCTGCCAGTGGTCAGCGGCATTGGCGCGCTTGCCAGGATAGGCAGTGTTGCACTCAACGATGGTGCCGTTTACCTTATCCACGAGGTCGCGGATAAGCTCAGGCTTGAGGTAGTTGTGACCACCTGCCTCACCGGTACTAATCTTGACTGCTACGCGGCCATGGGCCTTAACGCCGAGTGCTTCATAAATCTTGACAAGGGATTGCGGGGTGATTTGCTTAGTAAAATACACCTTTGACTGGGCAAATGCTGCCGTTGCCATAACCTGAACAAGCGCAACGGCCAAAAGTGTTTTTAGTTTCATGGTATTAGATGTAAGGTTATTATTGCTAAATAAAACGCTTGAAATATTTTCGATGCAAAATTACGACAATCCAGGCAGACTGATGTTACACAAATTGCGGATATTATTATCTAAATTGAAGAAATAACTGTTGTAGTAGGGATTGAGCGGCATCTTCATGCCCCACCTACGAGCTCTGACTCTGCTGAATCCACTCCTGCTGCGGAGGAATTTGGGCATAGACATAGTAATACCAAAACGTGCCGCGGAAGGCAGAGTCATCCTGCCCGCTATTATGAAGCTGAATAAACTGCTCGAACTGACGGTCATATTCGGGGGCATACTGCAAGACTGGCGAGAGCGATGTCGGTTGCAAGTGGTTTATCATGGCCGCTGCCTCGGCGTAGGCTCGGGGCAGATAGATGCCGTCATACCTATCAGCAAAATCATTGAGTACCGTCTTAAATACCTCCAGCCGCTTGGTAAGCAGCAGGCTGCAAAGCAGATAGTCAAGGGCCGGACGGTTATTGCGGTCGTAGTCAAGGAAATGGGCCATCTCGGAAGCAAAGGCATAAGCCTTGGCAAAGTTGTCAGCCCTGAGCACCGTACTGTCGGGCGTGGTCTTACTGTTGGCCAGGAGCTGCCGCTGCTCAGCCACAAACTCGCCATTATTTGACGTGCGTTCCAGCAGATAGAGGTATTTCTCCGCCAGCGGTCTGTCACCCTGACAAACGCTATACTCTGCCATGTGGCGCAGCGACGCAGCGCAAAAACCGCTGGTCCGCGAGACCATCATCCCGTACTGGAAAGCCTGATGGAAGGCCTCATCGTAGAAGCCAAGTTCACGATAGAATATACGGCAAAAGTCGCTGCTGAGAGGATTGGTCTCAAGGCGCGGACAGAAGGTTTCCGGAGTATTGATGGGATAGTTAAAGATATTTTCCGGCAGTGTGCCGAGCCGAGCTTCCGCCAGCAGCGCAAATTGCAGAAACACATTGTTTTCTATCGCACCACGGCTGTTGATATCACTCAGCAACGCCTGCCACTCTCCGCGCTCGGCCATGGCAGAATAGCGGTAAACGTCTTCCGACTGCCGTGACTGCTCATTGTCGGTTATGTGGCTGTAGCACACCACTCCCGCCACAATGCTCAGCACAACGGTCAGGCTGGCATGAAACACCGTCCCACCCTTCTGTGGCACAAACATCACTACCACTGGGACTGCCAGCAACACGACAAGACCCAGCACAGAGCCGTCAACATCGGGAATGTACCACCATCGCTCAGCACTCGGAATATAGCCCAAGCAAGAGGAAGAAACCTTCACAAAAACTATCGTCAACACCACCAGCAAAACTGGCAGCAAAAGGCAGACCATCCTCATGCGCTTGCCGACACCACGGCCTCTGACGACAAGCTGCAGCGCCGTTATTCCGAGCAACAGCATCACAGCCACAGGGAAAGACACCATCCACACAGACACCATGCCAACAATGGCAACGACTGCAAGGAAAATGGCAGGACGACATTTTCTGTAGGCATAGCCGGCTACCACAAGGGCAGCAAAGAAGAATATACCCTGGATGCTTACCGACGGACGATGCAAGGCAATAAACGCCAGCCCTACGGCAGGAACGATGCTAAAAGGAACCCACGCCTTGTGACCCCAAGCCCTGGGCAGCATGGCGGCAAACAGAGTCATCAGCCCCAGCAGCAGCGACTCTATCAACACGCCCGTTGTCGGATCCTTGCAGAATTGCACGAGCCAATCGGCCATAATCCGCGTACCGCCGGGATAGGCGGCCAACTTCTGTGCCATGCACTCGGGGGTCCACACAAAGAAATTGAGAGCCTCCATCATGCGCTCTGTTTCAGGAAAACAGGACAAGGCCAGCCACATATACACAAGCACCGCAACGGCAGGCACCGTCATCAGCCACCACGGCACCATGTCCCCACTCTTGCCTGCGGGCCTTACCACCGTAGCAGCCTTATGCGGGATGGCCTCTTGTTGGCGCATCTTGTTATTTTGTCGTCGCTTACTCATCGCATTGACAGCCAATGTCTAATCTAACTTAAAAAGCTCAGCCACCTCATCGGCATCAAACAGCACGGGGGCCTTAATAAACTCAGGAATATTGTAGCTGTACATCCGTTGTACATTGTGCTCGGGGTCGCGCTGCGGCAAAAGCATAGGCTTGGAGAAGCGATGACCATCCCAATGGCAGAGGAAGAGGCGCGTGTAGCGTCCGTCGATGCGTTTGCTACTCAGCATCACCCATTTGCCGCTGCTGCTCCATGAGTGGTAGCTGTCAACATCGGCACTGTTGATGTCGCCAATATCATCAAGCACGGCAAATCCGCCGTTCTTAATGTCCACCAATTTAAGGTCAGCTTCCTTGTGATGAATGGGGAAAGTGCCGCACTGTGTCCAAGTAAAAAGCATATGGCGCCCATCGGGCGAGATGCGCGGAAACGAGGCACTGCCGCCCTGTCGAGCTGCGCTATAGACAGTGTCTATCGGTGTGCCCAGCTGCCCCGTCGTCTCATCAAAAGGTACGCGCACCACACTGTAGTGCAGGTCATTAAACTGCGAAGGCATCTTCACCGCCTTGGCCGTACAGAAATACAGCCACCTGCCGTCAGGCGAGAAGGCCGGGAATGTCTCCCAGTTGAGGCTGTCGGTAAATCGTTCGTCGGTCATTACCTGCCGGGCTTTGGTGTCGTAGATAATAAGGTCTGAGCGCTGGTCGTAAACCTCTATTTTGTCCTGCGAGTGAGCATAAAATGACTGCCGCGTCATGTTGCTGGAGAAAACCACGAACTTGCCGCTGGGATGCCACATAGGATAAGTACCACTCTTCTCGGGACCCATTGTCTCAAGGATAATCTTATCTAACTTTCCATTCTGATAAACGACTGTACCTCCGCCACTTCCGCGCGAATGAAAGACCATTCCTTTATCAGCGTCATACTGCGCAAAGGAGTGGCAGTTGAGACAGCCGTCATTGTTTTGGCGGTTGGTGATAATGGCTCGTTCGTCAAAGCTGGTGAGGTCGCGCTCATATATGCCCATACGGCACCACAACTCATAGCCAGGCGGTATCTGGCGGTAGGCAACCCAGGGGTCAACCTCGTCCTCGCTGACCAGTATATCGAAGGGGCTGTACTCTACCCCGTCGGGCTCCTGCTCGGTCCACACGCTGACAGTCACGCTGACCTTGCCGCCGCTCTTGACAGCCTCGGCCAGCAGCGTCCTCCAGTCGTCAATATCGATATCTACGTAGCGTTCACCCACCGCCCGTACCTCCTCATTGCTAGCCTTGAGGTCTGCCTGGATATGCGTGGCACCCTTCACCTCAAAGTTAAGCGGAGCGATATTGGCAGGCACCGTGACGCCCACATAGTCGGGAAAGATAGGCGGCAGGGCCTTATCAACCCTGGCAGCCTCGCGCCAACCGCCACCACAGCCGCACATCAACAGACATAGAAGCGCAAGAAAATGGTATCCGAACAGCCTGACCACGTTACACTTGTATCATGAAATCGTCAAATAGCGGGCTCACCGACCACCGACGGCTTCATCTTTTTCTTGTTGTTCTCAATATAGATGGTGCCGCTGGGCAGCGCATCGGGATTTGCTATCGGCCTGCCCTGAATGTCGTAGGCTGTCTTAGCGGAGGTCTCGGCTCCGGCCTCCTCGCTCCCTGCCGCCTTGATAGCCGCAGGTGCCTCAATAAGTTCCAGCGTCATGCGGTCCATGTCGGGAGCCCAATCAGTGTTATTATATAGGCGCACCACGTTTTCACCCGGCTCAAGCTCAATCTCGCAATCCACAGAGGAAGGTTTGTCCCAATTACCGTTGTTGACGGTGAAGGTCTTGACAAACTTACCGTTGACATCAACACTGAACTTACGCTGCTGACCCGTGCAGTAGTAGATGGTCATCTTATACTTGCCGCCCTCGCGGCTCCACACGTTCTGCCACTGCATGTCGTTCTCCGGACGACTGCCAAGCCAGCCCACCTTATATTTGCCCGAGCACCCGTCGCTGCTACTGAAATTGGCAGCACTCAGTCCACTCTCGTGGAACTGCGACAGAAAGGCAGTCTCGGCCTCATAATTGGTGCGCTCAATACGCTCCTGGGCGTCCAAACGGAACACGCGCGTGGCATGGGCAGGAATCTTCTGCTTGTAACTACCCTCATATTCCTGCATAAGGTCCATGCCGTAAGTTATCGAGCGAATCTTCACCTTGCCGCCAAGTTCCAACTTATCAAACTCCATTGTATATTCCACCTGGCTGTCAGTGGAGTTGTAAACGGCTGCCACACGCATGGTATCATAAGCACTTATCACGTCACGCACAAGCAAATAGACACCGTCCTTTTCGTCCACCACATAGGCCTGCTTATAGAGCGTGTCCTGATTGATGGCAATCAGCTCGGTGTTAGTCAGCAGCTTGAGGGCATTGGTCTTGATGGTGGCCAGGTCACAGCCTATCAACAGCGGTGAATTCATTATGCACCACATGGAGAAATGGGTGCGGTCTTCCTCGGTACTCATACCGCGACCCACCTCCAGCATATCCATATCGTTGTAATGGCCCTTGCGGCAGAAGGCCGACAGGGGCAAGTTGGTCTTGATGATACCCTTCACACTCTCCCATGCGCAATAAATGTCACCAGTAGTACGCCAAGAGCCCGCACGGCCGTAGGCCCAAGTGCCAGGATAAGACCATCGGCAGATATTAAAGCGTAGCGAGTCACGCCCTGTCTCGCGGGCAATCTTCTCGAAAGCATCGAGCGACAGACCGTAAAGCACGCGGTCGTTGAGAGTCTTGTCCTTATCCTGCAGCTGCATGCCGCCGCAGAAGTCCACCTTGATAAAGTCGAAGCCCAGGTCGCCGAACCACCACTTCATGTCCTGATCCTGATGGTCATACATGCCCGAGCCGATGCCCCAGGGGTCGCCGCTGCCCTGCGAGCCGCAGGTGTTGTAACCCACGTCAGAATAGATGCCAGCCCTCAGTCCCTTAGAGTGAATATAGTCCACCACGTCCTTCAGACCGTTAGGAAAACGCGTTGGATGAGTAAGGAGAGCACCTGTTTCGGGATCACGCTTACCGAAATAGCCGTCGTCAATATTAATATAACGGTAGCCGACATCAAGCAGCCCCTTCTTTACCATGTTATCGGCCTGCACCTTAATCAACTTATCGCTTATGTTAATACCATAAGTGTTCCATGAGCTCCACCCCATCGTGGGCCCGTCCTTAGTGGTCTGCCCTGATGCCACAACACCCAGGCAAAGCGCAACACAGGAAAGAAAAAATCTTGTCTTCATTATCTTGAGAGTTTATTTCTTTAACATCAGCACTTTCTCCGTTAGTATCAATACTTTATCAGCCAGTATCGACACTTTCTCCGTTAGTATCAATACATTATCAGCTAGTATCGACACTTTCTCCGTTAGTATCAATACTTTATCAGCTAGTATCGACACTTTCTCTGCAAAGATACAACATTTTTTTATAACGCCTACAAAACAACCCCATGATAAACTCTTTACTCGCCTTGAACAGAAATTTAATCGCGTGAAAACACATCTTAATCGCCTAGAGACGACATCAAGACGCGTAGAGCCACGAACTAAAGGCGAGCTCACGCGAAAATTCCTTAGAAATCTTAAAAAATTCATTATAAGTTTTTGAAAATTCCTAAGCAATTTTTGAAAACTCCTTAAGAATTTTGAATAATTCCTTAGGAATTTTTTATTATTCCTTAAGAATTTTTGAAAATTCCTAAGGAATTATTACAGCTTGACGCTATTAGATTACGACTCTGCGCAATAAACGCACAGCTTGGCACGATAAAATCACAGTTCGACGCGTTTAAATCACAATTCGCCGCGATAAAAATACGGGAGGACACAATAAAAACATCGCTCTTTATTTCTCAGACCGGCTTCGCCGACCACTGACAGAGCCTTCGCGAAGAAATTACCATAAATTTCTATTGGTGTCCGGGGAAAAATCTATAAACCTCATAGAAGCCTTTATACATGTGACCTTCCGAATGTTATAGTATATTAGAGCTTACTTTCTTGCAATT
>CADAJV010000011.1 GCA_902788275.1 uncultured Bacteroidales bacterium
AAGAGCCTCGAGCTGTCATTTTCAAGGCTCTTAGATTTGGTTTCGAGGCTCTTAGATTTCGTTTCAAGGCTTTTAGTTTTGATTTCCACAGGACAAAATTACCCTGCATATTAAATCGTCTGTTTTTCAACTCTTTAACTGAAACAATGCAGGAATGTATGCAAAAAACATTTTATTTTTTTATAGGCAATGACACAGATGTTGGCGCAGAGAGAGCATGACTATTTCGCAGAGACTGTAATCTGTGCCAACTGCTATATTGTTGCCTAAGAAAATTGCGCGCGTAAATAATATCTACGCGCGCAATTACTTATAATTATTTTCTCTTCTCTCACTCTTCGTGGGGGTTGGGTTCGAGTAGTGAGGAGTCGCCATAGCTGAGGAAGCGGAAGTCATGGGAGAGGGCGTACTGATATACCTTGCGCCAGTCGTCGCCGATGAAAGCACTGACCAAAAGGAGAAGGGTGCTCTGGGGCATGTGGAAATTGGTGATGATACGCTCTACATAATGATAACGGTAACCGGGAGCTATGATGATCTGGGTGCTGGTGTGGAGTACGTCGGTATGGTTGCGGTCCATCCACGAGAGGATGGCACGGAGAGGGAGCTCGCCTAACTCGTCACTCTTAACTCCTAACTCGTCACTCTTAACTCCTAACTCCTCATAGGGTTCCCATTGGGTGACATGGAGCTGCTGGTATGTGAGGTGGGGGGTGCGCATGAGTTTGAGACCGATATAGTAGAGGCTTTCGAGGGTGCGCACGGAGGTGGTGCCAACGGCGGTGCAGCGGCAGCCGTGGGCAAGGAGACGCTCGATGGTGCGGCGCGTGACGAAGATATACTCGGAGTGCATCTCGTGACCCTCCATCTGCTCGCTCTTGACGGGACGGAAGGTGCCGGCACCGACATGGAGGGTGACCTCGTCGCGCTCGATGCCCTTGGCGTCAAGGGCGCGGAAGACGGCATCGGTGAAATGGAGGCCGGCGGTGGGGGCAGCCACGGAACCGTCAATCTTGGAATAGACGGTCTGGTAGGTGCGCTTGTCGCTCTCCTCGGTGGCACGGTTGAGGTAGGGGGGGATGGGTAGCTCGCCGGCAAGCTCGAGGACTTCGGAGAAGGAGAGGGGGGGTGTTTGAGATTTGAGATTTGAAATTTGAGATTTAGGTTCTTCTGACCAGGTGAAGCGGATGATGAAGCTGGTGCCCTGCTGACCAACGAGGTCGGCACGGAGGGTGACGGTGCCGAGGTGGAGGGTGAGGGGGCCGTCGTGCCACTTCTTCTTGTTGCCGACGAGGCAGAGCCACTGGCAGCTGGTGCGCTGCTGGAAATTGTCCTGATAGTCGCGCGGCTGGTGAGGCTCGAGACAGAAGATCTCGATGAGGGCTCCGGTGTCCTTGCGGAAACGGAGGCGCGCCTGGATGACCTTGGTGTTGTTATAGATGAGCAGGGTGTCGGCGGGCAGGAGGTCGGCGATGTCGCTGAAGGTGTGCTGGCTGATGGCTCCGCCGCGATAGACGAGGAGCTTGGACTGGTCGCGCTGCTGCATGGGATAACGGGCTATGCGCTCGGGGGGCAGCTCGTAGGTGTAGTCGCTGATATGGATGTGTTTGGGTGACAAGGGAGGGGGAATTTTTATTGCCAGGTCGGGAGGACCTGGCAATAATGGTTGTGAAAGTTGTTAAGTTGTAAAGTTTGTAAGTTGCCGCTTCGCTCTTACCTCCGCTTTGCGTGCTCCGCTTCGCGACAGCACTGCTTCGGTTCTCTGAGATAACATTGCTCGAAAGAGCAATGTCTCGCGATGCCTGCGGCATTCGAGTGTTGCCGGACTTGGCATCTATAACTTATAACCGCTAACCTCTAACCATTCTTCCGGACTTGGCTAAATTTCAAAAATCTGACGGTTATCGGTTTAGAGGTATTTCCTTAGGACTTTTACGTTTACTTTTTCATTGATGTGGGCTATGGCCTGCTCCTTAATCTGGCGTACGCGCTCACGGCTGAGTCCAAGTATTTGGGCGACTTCCTCGGCGGTCTTCTCGCGCTCGCCGATGCCGTAGAGCATAGTGAGGACGCGCTGCTCCTTCTGGGTGAGGCACTGCAGGGCTACATTGAGGTCGCGGGCGAGTGACTCGTGCTCCATGCGGTCGTCGGTGGGCTTGTCGTTTTCGTAGGTCATGTTGTCGGCCATGGTGGTGGTCTCATCGTTCTGATAGGGGGTATCGACGGATATCTTCTTGCCGGTGTTGCCCATGGCCATGGCTACCTTCTCGACATCGGCGTCAACGAGCTCGGCGAGCTCCTCGGGGGAGGGCTCGCGCTGATTGATCTGCTCAAATTCTACGCGGGCTTTGTTGAGCTTGCTCTGGAATCCTACCTGATTGAGGGGCATACGGACTATGCGGCTGTTTTCGCTGATGGCCTGGAGGATGCTCTGGCGTATCCACCATACGGCGTAGCTGATGAATTTGAAGCCGCGGGTCTCGTCGAATTTCTCGGCGGCACGGATTAGGCCGATGTTGCCTTCGTCGATGAGGTCGTTGAGTGAGAGGCCCTGGTTGCTGTATTGCTTGGCTACGCTGACGACGAAGCGGAGGTTGGCGCACACTAGTTTTTCCATGGCGGCCATGTCGCCCTTATGGATCTGCTGGGCGAGGAGTACCTCCTCCTCGGTGGAGATCATGGGTATGCGACTGACTTCACTGAGGTAGCTGCCGATGCCTGCTTCCTGACGGTTGGTAATTCCCTGAACAATTTTTAGTTGGCGCATATAACTGGTAATTTAGAAAATTGGTGTGCAAAAGTAGTAAAAGCGTATCAGAAATTCGAATTTCTGGCACGCTTTTTCTCTTTTTTCTGTTAAGAAAAGTTTATTTTCTTGCCACGGTGCTGCTAAAGGTGGGTGTTTTGCAATTTGTCGTGGCGTTTTTTCCATATCATGAACCACGCGATGGTGAGGGCGACGAGGCCCAGGCCTATGGCGTAGGCGATGGTGGAGGGCAGGGTGAAGCCCTCGGGGGCTATGCATATATAGGTGGAGCAGACGAGCATCATGAAGAGACCTGGGAGGAATGATACCCAATAGACTTTATGGCGCTTGGCGAGATAGACGCTGATGGCGAGGAAAGTGAAGACGGAGAGGGTCTGGTTGAACCAGGCGAAGTAGCGCCAGAGGATGTCGAAATTGATGAACATAAGCACTATGCTGACGGCGAAGATGGGGGCAGCCAGCACGAGGCGCTTGTACACCTTGTTTTGCTTGAACTTCATAAAGTCGGCTGCAATCAGGCGAGCTGAGCGGAAGGCGGTGTCACCGCTGGTGATGGGTGCGGCTACTACGCCCAGTATGGCCAGGACGGCGCCTACTGTGCCGAGCCAGCTGTTGCAGATGGCATTGACCAGCAGTGCGGGCGAGACTTTGCCTGTTTCGGGATTGGTCATGGCGCTGATGAGTTTCTCATAGGGGGTGTTGCCCTCCACATTGAGGCTATCGGCAAACTTGATGGCTGCGGCTGCCCAGATGAGGGCAACAAGGCCCTCGGTAATCATTGCGCCGTAGAACACTCTTCGGCCGAGGCGCTCGCTCTTCAGGCAGCGGGCCATCATGGGGCTTTGGGTGGCATGGAAACCGCTGACTGCACCGCAGGCTATGGTGATGAACAGGCCCGGGAAGAGGGGGATGCCAGAGGAGGGATGATGGTTTTGGAAGGCTTCTGTAGCCTCCGGAATGTTGCCTGGGTATGCAAGGATGCCGTAAACTAAGCCGACTGCCATGGCAAGCAGTGCCACTCCGAAAATGGGGTAGATGCGGCCTATGAGCTTGTCGATGGGCAGCAAGGTGGCCATAAAATAGTAAATAAAGATTATGATTACCCAAAAGGTTTTTGACCAAAGGAAGCCGCTGTCGGGTATCATGCCGTCAAGCAGGTCGGCCGGAGTGGTGGCAAACACTGCGCCCACCAGCACCATAAGGGCAAGGGTGAGAAGGCGCATGCAGAAGCGGGCGCCACTGCCAAGCTCGTCACCAATTATCTCGGGCAGGCTGGCGCCGCCCTTGCGTAGGGAAATCATACCGCTGAGGTAGTCGTGGACAGCTCCCCCGAAGATGCAGCCGAGGACTATCCAGAAGAAGGCGGCGGGACCATAGAGGATGCCCAGTATGGCTCCGAATATGGGGCCGGTGCCTGCTATGTTGAGAAACTGAATAAGGTAGACTTTCCATGTGGGCATCGGTAGGTAGTCCACATCGTCCCGCATGGTATAGGCAGGCGTCTGAGCCTTGAAGTCGGGGCGGAATACCCGTTCAACTATGCGGCTATAGGTGAGGTAGCCGACAATGAGAAGCAGGAAGCTGATTACAAAGGTAAGCATTGAGAATTTGAGATTTGAAATTTTCCTCCCCGGGGGGGGCTTTGAAATTGTGAATGTGGAATATAGATTATTCTGTCGCGCAAAATTAGTGCTTTATTTCGAAATGGAGTAGGCCTCCAGGCACTTTGTTACGTATTTTTATGGTATATGTATAAATGCAGGTGTGTAATGACGCACACCTGCATTTATATTAAAAAAGAGTAGGGGGAAGTGAAATCAGCGTTTCTGCGCTTTGTGCCCGTACATGCCTTTGGGAGCGGTCTGCCAGTCAACGGGGCGTCCGTAGAGGTCGAGGTACCTGCTGTTGTCCTTTGCTGACTGGCCATTAGTTTCTACTCTATGCATGGCTATCTGGGTACCGTCGGTGGCAACCCAAATTTCGGTGCTTCTGATATTGTATGTGCTAGTCTTGCTGTAATCGAAGCCGTTGTCAGTGGTAAAGATGGTATTGGCAGAAGCACCTGTGAAAAAGCAATTCACACCATTGGGGAGATTGGAACCAATACTGATGATTTTTGTGGATATAATCCAGAGGGGAAACAGTTGCATCTTTCAATTATAAAAAAAATCGTAACTTTGCGGTGCCAATGAAGATAATAGCAAAAATAGAGACTTATCTTGGCAGCAAGTTTGGTGTGCCGCGACAGAGTGGCATGGTGCCCGAATTGCTTGGCCGCGTAGTGTTTGAGCCAGAATACAGGGTGGCGGATGCTCTGCGCGGACTGGAAGGCTTCGACTACATCTGGCTGCTGTGGGACTTCAGTGAGGCTCACCGCGAAGAGTGGAGTCCTACTGTAAGGCCGCCACGCCTTGGCGGCAACGAGAGGGTGGGCGTGTTTGCCACCCGTTCGCCATATAGGCCCAACAGTATCGGCCTTTCGTCTGTGAAGCTGCTCGGCATTGACTATGAGGCCAAGGATGGTCCCGTGCTGCTGGTGGGTGGTGTCGACTTGATGGATGGCACGCCAATCTATGACATAAAACCCTATCTGGCGTATACCGATGCTCATCCGGAGGCCAGGGGCGGGTTTACCCAAGGCAAGTCGCATAGGGACAACGAGGAACTGAAGGTGGTGATGCCGGAGAGCCTTCTGCTAAGACTTGGTGAGGAGAAGGCTGCTGCCCTGCGTGGAGTGATGGCTGCCGATCCCAGACCCCGCTACCAGAGTGACCCTCATCGCATCTATGGGCTGACCTTTGACGGTCAGGACATCCACTTCCGGGTGGAGGGAAAAGTGGTGATAATTGAAAATTGAGAATTATTATCAATTCAAGAGGTGAACACTGAAAGTAATTGCCAGAAATTTTATCATAATTTTATGCAGTAAGGCATGTCAAATTGTGAAATTGTAAAATCGTAAAATAAAAACATGTTGCAGGATAAGACTTTGTCGGGTATGATTCCCAAGGAGCTGGAGCAGGTGGTAGCCGAGCTGGGCCAGCCTCGCTTCGTGGCCAGGCAGCTGGCCGACTGGCTATACAAGAAACGTGTTTTTGACTTTGGCGAGATGACTAATGTGTCGAAGCGAGTACGTGAGCTGCTGGCTGAGCACTATGAGTTGGGGCGCCGCAGGCCCGTGGATAAGTCGGTGTCGAGGGACGGCACGATAAAATATCTGTTTCCGGCGGCTGACGGTCGCACGGTGGAGGCGGTGTTTATTCCCGACCACGATAGGGCGACGCTCTGCGTGAGTTCGCAGGTGGGCTGCAAGATGGGGTGCCGCTTCTGTATGACAGGCAGGCAGGGTTTCGAGGCTAACCTTACGGCTGCAGAAATTCTTAACCAGATATATTCGTTGCCTGAATTTGACAGACTGACGAATATAGTCTTTATGGGCCAGGGCGAGCCTTTTGACAATACCGATGAGGTGATGAGGGCCCTGGAGGTGCTGACGGCTGACTGGGGCCTGGCATGGAGTCCGAAGCGTATCACGGTATCGACGGTGGGCGTGATGAAGGGTCTGCGCCGTTTTATTGAAGAGAGTCGTTGCAACCTGGCCATAAGCCTGCACTTTGCTCACGGCGCCGACCGTGCCGCCTATATGCCTGCACAGCGCCCATATCCTATAGAGGATGTGGTAGAGATGTTGCGGCATGAGGATTTCTGCCGGGATGCCGACGAGGAGAATCCGCGCGAGGGTTCTCACCAGCGTAGGCTGTCGTTTGAGTACATCCTGTTTGAGGGGCTTAACGACAAGGTGCACCACCTGGACAAGATAGTGCGACTGCTGCGCGGACTGGACTGCAGGGTGAACCTGATACCTTTCCACTCTATTCCCGACAGCCCCTTTGTGGGCGCATCTGCCGAAAAGCTGATGCATGTGCGCAACTATCTGACATCGAAGGGGCTGTTTGCTACTGTCAGGGCATCGAGAGGGCAGGATATCGAGGCGGCCTGCGGATTGCTAAACACTAAGCATAAGGGTGAAAAAAGGTAATTCTTTTTGTTGGTAAGGAAAAAAGTGCTACTTTTACACTTCGAATCTGAGGACCTGAAAAAACAAGTCAGGTCGGGAGGTGGAGAAATCGTCATCGCTAACTAGTTAAAACATCAAAATACAGTTATGGACAAGATAAGAATAGGTATTACCCACGGCGACCTGAACGGTGTGGGCTATGAGATAATCCTAAAGGCTTTTGCCGATGCCGAGCTTAGCAACATATGCGTGCCTATAGTCTATGGCTCGCCGCGTGCGGCTATCTACTACCGCAAGAACCTCAACCTGCAGACAAACTTTAAGTCTGTCAACTCAGCCAGTGAAGCTGAGCCGGGCATGCTTAACATGGTGGTGTGCATAGAGGACGAGGTGAAGATTGACGTGGGTCAGAGCACTGAGGAGAGCGGCAAGGCTGCCCTTGTGTCGCTGCAGAGAGCTGTGGCCGACTGTAAGGAGGGACTGATAGATGCCATTGTTACGGCGCCTATCAACAAGGCGGCCATACATAGCGATGCTTTCCCCTTCAGTGGTCACACGGAGTATCTGGAGAGTGAGTTCGGCCCCAAGGGCGATGCGCTGATGATTCTGATGAATCCCATGATGCGTGTAGCCTTGGCCACCACCCATATGCCGCTTAAGGAAGTGGCTGCCGCCATCACGCAGGAGAGGGTGGAGCACTGCATTGGGCTGCTCCATAAATCGCTGAAGCACGATTTCCTAGTCAGTACACCACGCATAGCCGTGCTGAGTCTTAATCCCCACTGCGGTGACGACGGCCTGATAGGCCAGGAGGAGAAAACGGCCATAGAGCCGGCCATCAGCGCTCAGCGTGGCCAGGGCGTGCAGTGCTTTGGTCCTTATGCAGCCGACGGATTCTTCGGTGCCGGCATGTACACCCACTTTGATGCCGTGCTGGCTATGTATCATGACCAGGGACTGGCACCATTTAAGGCACTGGGCTCTGACGATGGCGTAAACTTCACAGCCGGACTGAGCGTGGTGCGCACCTCGCCGGGCCACGGCACGGCCTACGACATTGCCGGCAAGGGTGTGGCTGACGAGAATCCCCTGCGTCAGGCTATCTATGCAGCCATAGACATAGTGGGCAACCGTCGCGCTGATGATGAGGCTTCGGCCAATCCCCTGAAGATTGTGGTCAGTGAGCGTCGCGATCGCGGTATGCGCAAGGATGCAGAACCTGCCGAGTAAGGGAGATAGCGGCCTACGCACTTTTTTTCTAAAACCAGATGGAAAGGAAATACCACGAGCGGCTGAGTCAGGCACGGATAGACCGCGTATGTCAGATACTATATGGGGAGCTCTTTCAACAGGAGGCTTTCCTGCAGCAAGGGCTCACTGCTCGCATGGTGGCTGAGCGCAACGGTATAACGCTGCAAGACATCTCGGCTGTGTGCTCCGAGTACTTTGGTGACAATTTCCCGATGTTGTTGCAAAGGCTCCGCGTTAAGCGCGTGTGTCGCCTGCTTAGCAGCAAGGAGTATGAGCGTGTGAGCTGCGAGAATATCGGCCTGCGATGCGGATTCTCCAGTCGCCAGAGCTTGCACAATGCCTTTCGCCGTCAGAAAGGTATGACCCCTGAGGAATACAGAAAGCAAAACCTTAATAACAATGAAAAGAACAGCAATACTAATGACAGTGGCACTGTGTATGGGTAGCGGCATCAAGGCTGCTGCGCCCGCCGATGACTTTGAGTATAATAATGAGCGCTTTGCCGACCTGCAGATGCTGCGCTACAAGGTGCATGGATTTGAGCAGCTGACCGTGAAGCAGAAGACCTTGGTCTATTACCTGAGTGAGGCTGCCCTCTGCGGTCGCGACATATTGTTTGACCAAAACGGAGCCTACAACCTGCGCATACGCAAGATGCTGGAGACGGTCTATACCGACTTTAATGGCAACCGCCAGAGTGACGACTTCAAGGCTATGGAGGTCTATCTCAAGCGTGTGTGGTTCTCTAACGGCATACACCACCACTACGGCTGTGAGAAATTTGTGCCCGGATTCTCTGAGGCCTTCTTCCGCTCAGCCCTCAAGGGCGTGGACAGTAATAAGCTGCCACTGCGCAAGGGCCAGACTGTCGACCAACTGTGTGACGAGGTGTTCCCCGTGATGTTTGACCCCACGCTGATGACCATGCGCGTCAACCAGAAGGATGGCGAGGACCTGATTAAGACCTCCGCCTCCAACTACTATGGCCCCGGGGTGACCCAGGCTGAGGCAGAGGCTTTCTATGAGGCACAGAAGGACACTATTGACCCTGAGCCCGTGATGTATGGACTCAACAGCCGACTTATCAAGAAGCACGGCAAGCTGACCGAGCAGCGATGGACGGCCGGCGGACTCTACGGACAGGCTATAAGCAAGATAGTCTATTGGCTCAAGAAGGCGGCCACCGTGGCCGACACGCCCCAGCAGAAGGATGTTATCAATGAGCTCATCAAGTTCTATAAGACCGGCGACTTGCGCACCTTTGACTCTTATAGCATACTGTGGCTTAAGGACACCGAGGGCATGGTGGACTTCACCAACGGTTTTATAGAGAGCTATGGTGACCCGCTGGGCTTGAAGGCCAGCTGGGAAGGTTTGGCTAATTTCAAGGACTTGGATGCCACCAAGCGCACGGAGAAACTGAGCACCAATGCGCAGTGGTTTGAAGATAACTCGCCCGTTGACCCTCGATTTAAGAAAGATGAGTGCAAGGGTATCTCCGCCAAGGTTATCACTGCAGCCATGCTGGGTGGCGACCTCTACCCCTCCACGGCTATTGGCATCAACCTGCCCAACAGTAACTGGATACGAAAACAGCACGGCTCCAAGAGTGTGACTATCGGCAATTTGACCGACGCCTATAACAAGGCTGCCCATGGTAACGGATTTAACGATGAGTTTATTTGCGACCCCACCGTGAAGGACCTGATAGATAAGTATGGTGATGTGTGTGATGACCTGCACACCGACCTCCATGAGTGTCTGGGTCACGGCAGCGGCAAGGTGCTGGAGGGTGTAAGTGATGATGCCCTCAAATCGTACGGCTCCACCATTGAGGAGGCGCGCGCCGACCTCTTTGCCCTTTATTACCTGGGCGATCCCAAGCTGGTGGAGCTTGGCTTGACGCCTAACATGGATGCTTACAAGAGCCAGTACTACTACCAGATGATGAACGGCCTCATGACGCAGCTGGTGCGTATTGAGCCGGGCAAGGATCTGGAGGAGGCTCATATGCGTGACCGCGCCCTAATAGCCAACTGGGCCTTTGAGCACGGCAAGGCCAATAATGTTTGCGAACTTATAAAGAAGGACGGCAAGACCTATCTGCAGATAAATGACTATGACGCTTTGCGCCAACTCTTCAAGGAGCTGCTGATTGAGGTGCAGCGCGTGAAGAGCGAGGGCGATGTGGAGGGTGCCCGCCAACTGGTGGAGACCTACGGAGTGAAAGTTGACCCCGAACTCCACAAGGAGGTGCTCAGCCGCTATGAGGCCCTTAACCTGGCTCCCTACAAGGGCTTTATCAACCCTGTATATACTCCGGTGCTTGATGCCAAGGGCAAGATTCAGGATGTCAAGGTCAGCTACACCGAGGGCTATGCCGAGCAGATGCTGCGCTATTCTCATGATTATGGATTCCTTCCCTTTATTAATGAATAGGGAGAAAAGGTGAAGTAAAAAGTTAGAGGTTATAGGTTAGTGCTTAGAGAAGCCAAGTCCGGCAGTGACTATGGGCTTAAACTTCCGAACTCTGTAACCCCTTTTGCAAAGCAATCAATAGCCCGCAAAGCAACAGCCATGACCTTGGTAGAAGTAAAGCAGCATTTTCGTGCCATGATGAATGGCCCCTTGGCGCAGTCTATGCGCGAGAAGGGGCTGGCTTATCGTGTGATATTCGGCGTGGAGTGGCCTCGCCTTATGGAGCTGGCGCAGGAGGTGGGCAAGGACCACCAGCTAGCGCAAAGTCTATGGAAGGAGGACATACGCGAATGTCGCCTGCTGGCCGGACTGGTGCAGCCAGTGGAGAGTTTTTACCCGGAGATAGCTGACATCTGGGTGGAATCTATGCATTACCCCGAGGAGGCGCAATACACTGTGCTGTCGCTCTTTCAGCATCTGCCCTATGCTTCGCAGAAGGCCTTCGAGTGGGTGGCGGCGGCTGATGAGATGCATCAGCTATGTGGTTACCTGCTGCTGGCACGCCTGTTTATGCAGGGCAATCCGTTGATGCGCCAATCGGAGGTAGAGTATATGGACCAGGCCTCGGCAGCACTGGGCAGCAGAAGCCTTGCCGTGAGGAAGGCTGCCTACGACTCGCTGATGAAATACTCGCTTATTGGTGCCGAACAGGAAGCCTTGGTAAACAAAGTGATGTGCTCCTTGGAGTGTGCCGCCAATTAGGACGGGCAAAATTTTGCCGTTTAATGATAATTGATTAACTTCGCCAATCGGTAGTAAGACATTCTAACAGCGAGACATTTTTAACAGAACCAACAAATCCATGACAAAAGGAAAAGTAGATGCCCTGCTGGGCATAGTCTTCGGTGACGAAGGCAAGGGAAAAGTGGTAGATTATTTCACCCCGCAATATGACGTGGTGGCACGCTTTGCCGGTGGCCCCAATGCCGGCCATACCATTATCTTCGAAGGCAAGAAGTTTGTGCTGCGCTCTATTCCCTCCGGCATATTCTGCGAGGGCAAGATAAATATCATCGGCAACGGCTGTGTGCTGGCTCCCGACTTGTTTATGGCTGAGGCCAATGAGCTGGAGGCTGCTGGCTACGACATTAAGAGCCGCCTCCATATCTCCAAGCGCGCTCACCTCATCCTGCCTACCCACCGCGTGCTTGACCGTGCCTACGAGAGCCTAAAGGGCAAGAATAAGATAGGTACTACCGGCAAGGGCATAGGTCCGACCTATAGTGACAAAGCTGCCCGCACCGGTCTGCGTGTGGGCGATATCCTCAGCAATTTTGATGAGAAATATGCTGCTGCTAAGGCACGCCATGAGCAAATACTTAACAATATTGGCTATCAGTATGACATTGCCGAGGAGGAGAAACTATGGATGAAGGGTGTAGAGTATATGAAGACCTTCCAGCTTACCGACAGCGAGAATGAGCTCAATGCTCTCCTGGCCGAAGGTAAGAGTGTGCTGGCCGAGGGAGCTCAAGGCACCATGCTTGACATTGATCATGGCACCTATCCAATGGTATCATCTTCCAGCACCACCACCGGTGGTGTCTGCACCGGCCTCGGTGTGGCCCCCTCGAAGATAGCTGATGTGTTCGGTATCTTCAAGGCATACAGTACCCGTGTCGGCTCAGGTCCATTCCCTGTGGAGCTCTTCGATGCCACCGGTGACCGCATTCGCGAGATAGGTCATGAGTATGGTGCCGTGACCGGGCGTAACCGTCGTTGCGGCTGGCTTGATCTCGTGGCACTGAAGTATGCCGTGGAGGTCAATGGCGTCACGCAGCTCATCATGATGAAGAGCGATGTGCTTGATGAGTTTGCTACCATTAAGGTGTGCACCGCCTACCGCAAGAATGGCGAGACACTCACCACTGTGCCCTACGACCTAAGTGGCTGCGAGGCTGTCTATGAGGAGCTGCCCGGATGGCAGACCGATATCACGGGCATCACTGTCTATTCCGAGCTGCCTGCCACGTTGCGCAGCTACATTGACTTTATTGAGCGCTTTATTGGAGTGCCTGTTACCATTGTCAGCGTAGGGCCCGATCGCAATGCTACAATCGTAAGAGAATAGAAATAAAAACCGTACAGAACCTTTTCGCTAAGCCAAATGAGCAGAATGATGCTTGCATCAAGTCTGCCATGGCGAGAAAAGGTGGTTGCGAAGAAACCAACGAAAAAAAAGCCGCTTTTTTGCAAAAGCGGCTTTTTTCGTGTTGTATCGTTTCTTTGGCGTAGATTGAGAATAATTCAATTATGCGCCACTCCGCGCCGATGGCGCGACTGTTGGCGAGCAACTCGCGAAATCTCTAAGTCGATGCTTACCAAGGTTCCCATTAAATGGGGCCTTGGTCAATCATCGCTTTAGCTACTGTGCCGCTGCGCTCTCGCGTTTTTTTTATGTCAGCCCGCCTTCGGCGACCACTGACGAAACGCTCGCGAAGCAGCTAAAGCTCAGCTTGCCCAAGTTCCCATTAGATGGGACCCTGATCAATCATGGCCTTGGCTACTTTCATGAAGCCGGCGATGTTGGCACCCTTCACATAATTGATGTAGCCGTCGGGCTGCTTGCCATACTTGAGGCACTGGCCGTGGATGGAGCTCATGATGTGGTGCAGGCGCTGGTCAACCTCCTCGGCGGTCCAGCTGAGGTGCATGGCGTTCTGGCTCATCTCAAGACCGCTGGTGGCTACGCCGCCGGCGTTGACTGCCTTGCCGGGAGCGAAGAGCATGTTGTGCTGCAGGAAGAGGTTAGTGGCCTCCTCTGTGCAACCCATATTGCTGACCTCGGCGATGCAGAGGGTTTTATTGTCGATGAGCTGCTGTGCATCGGCTCCGCTGACCTCGTTCTGGGTGGCGCAGGGCAGTGCAATGTCAACCTTCTGCTCCCAAGGCTTGCGGCCAGGGTAGAAGGTGGCGGAGGGGAACTTGTCGGCAAAGGGGGCTACGATGTCGTTGCCGCTTTCGCGGAGTTCAAGCATGTAGTCTATCTTCTCGCCGCTGATGCCCTCGGGGTCATAGACATAGCCATCGGGGCCTGAGAGGGTAACCACCTTGGCGCCGAGCTGGGTGGCCTTGGTGGCAGCACCCCATGCTACATTGCCGAAGCCGGAGATGGCCACGGTCTTGCCCTTGATGTCAATGCCCTTCTCCTCAAGCATCTGGTTGACAAAGTAGAGTGCGCCGAAACCTGTGGCCTCGGGGCGCAGGATGGAGCCGCCGAACTCGAGGCCCTTGCCAGTGATGGTGCCGGTGTGCTCGCGCTGCAGCTTCTTATACATGCCGTAGAGGTAGCCTACCTCGCGGCCGCCTACGCCTATGTCGCCGGCGGGCACATCCTGGTCGGGACCGATGTTGCGCCAGAGCTCAAGCATGAAGGCCTGGCAGAAACGGCGGATCTCGGCGTTGCTCTTGCCACGGGGCGAGAAGTCGCTGCCACCCTTGGCGCCGCCCATGGGCAGGGTGGTGAGGGCGTTTTTGAAGGTCTGCTCGAAACCAAGGAACTTGAGGATGCTGAGGTTTACGGAGGCATGGAAGCGGATGCCACCCTTGTAGGGACCTATGGCATTGTTGAACTGCACGCGGTAGCCGCGGTTGACCTGCAACTCGCCCTTGTCATCCTCCCACACTACACGGAAGGTGAGGATGCGGTCAGGCTCTACGAGACGCTCTATTATCTTGTTCTTTTCAAACTCGGGGTGCTGGTTGTAGACATCTTCTACCGAGAGGAGCACCTCTCTCACTGCCTGGAGAAACTCTGATTCGCCAGGATGCTTGGCCTCAAGGTCGGCCATGATTTTTTGTGTATTCATCTGGTATAAGTTTAAGATGTGTTTGTTAAATTGGTATGCAAATGTAACCTTTTTATGCTAATGGCAAAGAAAAAAGGTTACTAATTAGGTATTTTCGTGGGGTGTTCCCCTCTTGTCCTGCTACTTCAACAGAAGTTTGTGGCTTACGTGCCCGTACCTTATTATATATATGCCGGCAGGCAGGTCGGTGTAGGGCACACTGCGGCCGCTGCGTAGCAACTGGCCGTCGAGGGTGTAGATGTCGAGGGGTGTCTGGCCGCTGACGCTCAGTGTCTGGCCGTTGTCGCTTATTGCTGACTCCACAGCCTTGGCACCACTGATTGCGGTGATGTCGTCGGGCATGGCGCCAAACTGGAAGCGTAGCACCTGGGCCATGGGGAACTGCACGTTGAAGCGGTCGGTCTGCACTACAAGGGTGGTGCCCTGGATGGTCACCAGCGGCTTCTCGCTGAAGAGGTAGGTGACGTAGGTGCTGTCCTTGAGCACTACGTTGAGCTGCTCCTGGGCTGAGGCGAAGAGGCTGCTCAGGGCCAGGGCGGCTATGAGTAGTATGTGTTTCATGTCTGCAGGGTATTATTTCTGACTGTCAAAGGTGATTACTTTTTTCATGGCGGGTATGAGCACGTTGGCCATCATCTGGTAGCCTTCGTCGTTGGGGTGGAGGGCGGTGTCCATCGACATACGGGCAAGGTCACGCTGGCCGCCGCACTCAGCATAGAAGTCGGCCAGGGGGAATCCCTCATACTCGGCTATCTGGCGGATGATGTCAACATAGTCCTTGAGGTATATGCCGTTGAGGTCGCTCATGCAGTTGTTGGGCAGGTAGCCGCTGAAGCCGTAGGCCTTGCGCGGGGTGCAGAGCACTATCTTGGCCTTGGGATTGACGGCGAAGATGCGGTCGATGACCATGCGATACCAGTAGGCGAAGCTGTCATTGTTGTTCTTGTTGAGATAGTCGTCAAAGGTGCCGACGGGGGTAAACTGTCCCCAGTCGTTGATGCCGTGCTCTATGGTGTAGTAGTCGGCCTTGATGACCTGATTGTATGCCGACTTGATGCAGCCGCCGCTGATGCCTTGGTTGGTCATCTTGGTGAAGTGCAGCTGGTCGAGGGTGCGGTCCATGTAGCCCTTCTCAAAGCGGCCTTGCTTGTCGTAGTCGTTGAGGTAGGTAATGGAGGTGCCCAGGGCGCACCAATGGGCGTTGATGGTTACCTGGGTGGTGTAGGGCACATTGGCGGGCATCGTGTTGGCCTCGTTGAAGGTGATGCTGTCAACAAGTGTGGTGTTGTAGTTGGTGGTGTTGCCGCTCTTCTCGTGTACGGTGACGGTCTGTGCGGCGGCGGTGGTTGCTATGGCCAGGGCCAGGGCGAAGATTGCTGTTTTCATATTGAGTGAGTTTTTTGTTTTTATAGAGATTATAGTAACTACAGGTACTATAGATATTATTGTTTAATTACTGTGCGGCGTCGTATTTCAGAACCTTGTTGAGACCGTCGGTTACCTCGTTGGCAACGCGCTGGTTTATTTCGTCGGCGCTGATCTCGTCGCTGTAGAACTGTCCGCCGCAGTTGGCGGTAAGGTCGGCTACGGGATAGCCCTCATATTCACCTATCTCGCGAATCAGGCGGGCATAGGGCAGCAGGTCGGTGCCCTCTTCGCTGTGGCGCGGGGTGCAAAGCACCACCTTGGCCTCGGTGCTGACGCTGTTGATGAGGTCAATGACCTTGCGCATCCAGAAGGCGAAGCTGCCCGAGTTGGTGCCGTTGACATAGTCCGTCAGGGTGCCCACGGGGGTGCCGGCGGCGCAGTCGGTGGAGCCGAGCTCCACGGTGTAGTAGTCGGCCTGCTTAATCCTGAGGTAGGCTGAGTTGATCTTGCCTTCGCCAATGGGGCAGGTCATTACCTGGCTGAAACAGAGGCGGTCGGAGACATAGTCAACGTAGTCGCGGCCTGTCTCAGGGGCCTTGACGCCGGCCAGGTTGCCGATGGCCAGCCAGCTGCCCTTGACGAGCTTGGTTTGTGAGCCCACGGCGGGCACGGGGTCCTTGGGCGCGGGCTGGGGGTTCTCCAGGTTGTCCATGGCAGCCTGCAGGGCGGCGATGTCGTCATCGGTGGCTACGCCCGAGTTGAGGATGTCCTTCTGACTCTTGAGCAGTTCCTGCAGGTCGGCGTAGGCCTGCTGCTTCTCGGCGGAGTCGAAGTAGGTGGAGTGTTCCTCGTCGAGGGTGGCTTCATACATCTGCAGTTCGCAGAGGGTAAAGAATGGGTGGGTCTGGCCGCTGTTGCAGCGGTTCTGCTGTGTCTTGAGTATGGTGAAACGTACGTACTGATACTCGTCGCGCAGCAGTATGAGGTCGGTGGTCTTGGTCTCCACCACGTCGGGGTTCCACGAGGTGTAGTAGTGGGTGATGTCCTGGAATGTCTGGCCGTCCTTGGAGGCGGAGATGAGTATGTCCTTGGCGGCGTCCGCATAGCCGTAGCCACCGCTGCGGCGTGCCAGCACGGCCTTGAAGGCCTTGATGGGCGCAGCGAGCTTTACTTGCAGATAGTGGGGCACTCCCGGGTCGGCGGGGTTGCCGTAGGTGGAGTGGAAGAAGGGCGAGCCGGTGGTCTGGCCGTCAATGAGGGAGGCTATGCTGCCCTCCTGGGCCGACTGGGCGTTGCTGGTTATCTGGCTGGTGGCGGTTATTAGTTTCTTGGTGCCCATCTGGTAGGAGAGCACGGCCTGGCTCAGCGAGTCAGCCTTCTGATGTAGGGCCCTGAGCTGCTCGGTTTTCTCCTTGGCCTGCATGGCCATGGCGAGCACTTCAATCACGTTGGGGTGAATGGGTATCATCTTCCATGTGGACTGCGAGCCCACGGTGTTGGCGTTAAAGAGGACTATGTTGCCCTGCTTGCCTGAGCCGCTGGAGTGGCCCTGCGGGTGGTAGGCCTTGTCATAGACATTGTCGGCTATGGTCCACTGGGTATGGCCGATGGGGGTGATGACCTGTTCGCGCTCGGGCTCGCTGCCGGTGAGCACGGCGGTGCCGTTGGCGTCAGTTGTGGCGCCTGTGATATACTGGTTGGTGGCAAAGTTGCGGATGCGGAAGTTGCCGTTGTCGAGAGCCTCAATGTAGAAGGCCTGATAGGGGTCGAGGTCCTGGTAGCTGCCCCAGGCGAGGGTGCCGCTGCCGTTGTCGAGCATACCCTTGTATTCCTTCTGGTTCTTGAGGAAGTTGGTGTAGGCCGACTGGATATTGTAGTAGCCGGTGGTGATGGGGTTGTAGCTCTGCAGCATGGCCTGCCAGGCGGCCTCCAGGTCTTGCTGGGCCTGGTTGTAGGTGTCCTCGTCAAAGTCGCCGGTGCTGACGGTGTCGGCGTGCAGCTTGGCGGCGGCGAAGATGTCAAACTTGTCTTGCGGATAGACGTCGGGCGTGGTGCCGCCGCAGGCAGCGTTCATTGCATCGGCGTTGGCAGCCAGATAGTTAAGCAGGGCTATCTTGCCTGAGCTGACGGAGTATTCGCTGGCCTTCATGATGGTGAAGGTCTTCCATGTAGAGTTGTTCTTGTAGGTGTTGTAGGCCTCGTCGGGCACAGTGATGACGCAGCTGGTGCTGCCGCCGAAGGCGTAGGTGCCCAGCGAGGGCGGGGTGGGAGTGTTGATGTGTACTACCTTGAGGGCGGGGTCGTCAAAGAATGACCACCCGCCGATTTTCTTTATGGTGGAGGGTAGGGTGGCCTCCTCAAGGCTCTTGCACGAGCCGAAGGCACGGTCGGCGCCCAGGGTGGTGACGCCCTCGGGCACCACTACGCTCTTGAGTTTGGGGCACTCGGCAAAGGCCCAGAGGGAAATCTCGGTGAACTTGACGGGCGAGTCAAAGGTCAGCTCTTCCAGGGTCTGACAGCCTTGGAAGGCATTGCCGATGTTGCCCATGGTATAGGTTACGCCGTCCAGCACCATGGTGGCCGGCACGTGGAGGGTCTTGCCCTTAAACTCGGTGCGGTTGGTGCCGCTGCCCATACCGGTGACGAAGGTGACAATGCGGGTGCTGGTGTCGAAGTTATAATAGACTCCGTCTATCAGTTTCTTCACCGTAGCCGCCTGACTGCTCACCGCCACGGCTAAGAGGGCAGCGAACAGGGGGAATAGGGTTTTTCTCATAATATTTTGGTTGTTTTGTTGATAAAAGGCTCAGTCGGTGAGGGTACACGCCCCTACAACAAGCAAAGATATTACATTTATTTCTTAACAGGTATATTTCCCTACCTTATTTATATAAATAGTGGCATTTTTTTTGCAAAAAAGTAACGGAAAAGGCAGCCGATAACTATTAATCAATAAACAATAAACGTTGAGTTATACGTCCCCGTCATCTTTGGAGTTGCTCTCATATGCTCCCGCCGCCAAGACGGCTCCCCCCTCTAAGATAGAGGGCGTGGCTGCGAAGCAGCCGGGGGCGTATGAGAGTAACTCCAAAAATAGCGAAGCGGACATTCTTTCGAACGTCAGAACTTTCGAAATCTATTTCATTTCTCCTGTTTTTTTACAAAAGCATAGTTTTTTATTGCACACTCAGCCAAGGGTGTGTGCTAAAATGTTCTATTTCACATATTTTATGACATTTTTATTGCACGCGAAACTAAAAAAAATATTAACTTCGCGTGGATTTCAGCACACAAGACTCAATGTGTGCAGACTACACAACGACGATTAAATGATAGAACACTTTCTAAAACAGACGATATTTGCTGACAATGAGGATTACAGGCGCAACCTGGAGTTCACGGTGCCCGAAAACTTTAACTTTGCCTACGACGTGATGGACCGCTGGGCTGCCGAGGCCCCCGACAGCGTTGCACTGCTATGGGCGCGCGAGAACGGCGAGCACCGCACGTTCACCTTCCGTCAGGTTAAGGAGGAGAGCGACCGCGCGGCCAGCTATCTGCAGAGTCTGGGCATAGGCCGCGGCGACAAGGTCATGATTATCCTGAAGCGTCGCTACGAGTTCTGGTTCACCGTGCTGGCCCTGCATAAGCTGGGTGCCATAGCCATACCCGCTACCCACATGCTCACCCGCCGCGACATCGTCTATCGCAACCAGAAGGCCAACATCAAGGCCATCGTCTGCGTGGGCGACGACTATGTTGTAGAGCAGATAGCCGAGGCCATGCCCGAGAGCCCCTCCGTCGATGTGCTGGTCAGCGTCGGTCCCATCGTGCCGATGGGCTTCCACAACTGGCACAGGGAGATAGGCAGCGCCAAGCCCTTTGTGCGCCCCACCGAGGTCAACACCAATTCCGACGTGATGCTGGCCTACTTCACCAGCGGCACCAACGGCGAGCCCAAGATGGTGGCCCACGACTACACCTATCCCATTGGTCATCTCACCACCGGAGTCTTCTGGCACAACCTGCACATGGGCAGCATCCACCTCACTGTTGCTGACACCGGATGGGCCAAGGCCGCGTGGGGCAAGCTCTACGGTCAGTGGTTTGCCGGAGCCACAGTCTTTGTGCTCGACCAGGAGCGATTCAACGCCCAGCGCCTGCTGCAGGCCATCGAGAAATACCGCATCACCTCCTTCTGTGCACCTCCAACAGTCTATCGCTACCTTGTCCATGAGGATCTCAGCCGCTTTGACCTCAGTTCGCTGGAGTGGTGCACCACCGCCGGTGAGGCCCTCAATCCCTCAGTATTCGACCGATTCAAGGCCGCCACAGGCATCAGCCTGCACGAAGGCTTCGGTCAGACAGAGACAACCATGACCCTCGGCACCATGCCCTGGGTGACACCCAAGCCCGGCAGCATGGGTCTGCCCAACCCGCAGTACAACATAGCCCTGCTACGCGCCGACGGCACGCCATGCGACGATAATGAGAACGGCGAGATATGCATCATCACCAGCCAGGGCAAGCCCCTCGGCCTCTTCCTCGGCTACTTCGGCGACGAAGACCTCACCCGCAGCGTATGGCACGATGGCATCTACCATACCGGCGACGTGGCCTATCGCGACGAGGACGGCTACTACTGGTTCGTGGGACGTACCGACGATGTTATCAAGAGCAGCGGTTACAGGATAGGCCCCTTCGAGGTGGAGAGCGCACTGATGTGCCATCCCTCCGTAGTGGAGTGCGCCATCACCGGAGTGCCCGACGAGTTTCGCGGCATGGTCGTCAAGGCCACCGTCGTGCTCCGCGAGGACTGGAAGCCCCGTGCCGGCGAACCCCTCATCAAGGAGCTGCAGGAGCACGTCAAGCGTACCACCGCGCCCTACAAATATCCGCGCATCATCGAGTTTGTTGACGAGCTGCCCAAGACCATCAGCGGCAAGATACGCCGTGTGGAGATACGCCGGCGCGATGCCGAGAACGCTTCCGAAAACGGATAGCTGCTAATTTCGAGAACAGCAATTGTAGGGATTCTGACTTTACATACTATATACTAGATAGGCGGCGAACGCAAGTTGTTCGCCGCCTATTGGTTTTGTCAGGCTGGGTGTCTTATTCATTGCGGAGCCATCCGCTGATGTTGCCTTTCACCTGGTCTCTGGCAAGGTCAGTCCTGACGCCGTATATATTAGGACAGCCGGAGAGGTCGAGGGTCGTAATCCTGTTTCTGTCGCAATAGAGTGTTTCGAGCTTGGGAGCACCGCTTAGGTCGAGACTTGTGAGGCTGTTTTCGCTGCAATCCAGAATATCCAGTTCAAGTTTGCCGGAGAGGTCGAGGCTGGTCAGCTCGTTCTTGGAGCAGAAAAGCCTTTTTATCTCTGGGTTTTTTGACAAATCGAGGCTGCTCAGTGAATTGGCGACGCAGATGAGGTAGCGGAGCTTGGGGTTGTGGCTCACATCAAGGGAGGTAAGATGGCATTTATAGCATTCCAGGGCTTCCAACTCGGGGTTGTGGGAAAGGTCGAGGGTGCTGATTTCAGTACTGTTGCATCGCAGTTCCTCCAGGTATTTGAGCATAGTGACGTCGAGCGCGGTGATGGGATTGTCGCTGCATATCAGGAAGTCCAGGTCGGTGTTGTTGCTTACGTCGAGCGCAGTCAGTCGATTCTTTTGGCAATGCAGTTCCCCGAGCTTGGGATTGTGCGACACATCGAGGCTGGTCAGCTCGTTTTCGTAGCAATGCAGGACTTTAAGATTGGGGTTGCAGGTGACGTCTAGCTCTTTTATCTTGGTGGTCATGCAGTAGAGCTGCGTGAGGGCTATGTTCTTGCTGACGTCCAGATTGCTGATATCGGTGTTTGTGCAGACGAGGCGCTTGAGAGCTTTGTTTCTGGCCACGTCGATAGAGGAAATGTGGTTTTGGCCGAATGCCAGTTCGGAGAGTTTCCTGTTTTTGGTTACGTCCAGCTTTGTAAGCTGGTTGAAGGCACAATCCAGGGTTTCCAGTTCTTTGTTCTTGGAGACATCGAGGTTCTTAATCTCGTTGAATTGGCAATTTATATGTCTCAGCGCCTTGTTGGCCGAAACGTCAAGCTCCGTGATAGAGCAGTGGGAGCAGAACAGTCTCTCGAGAGCGACGAAATGCTCGACTCCTTTCAGTGATTTCAGTTTTTTGTGGTGTACTGACAACTCCTTTACCGAGGCCACTTGTGCGGCTGTCAGGGTCTCGCCTTCTGCTACGCCGGTTGCTTCGGCGACTTTGGCGCGGAATATGCTGTCGGGGAAGTTGACGCTGTTTATTGCCACCGGCTTAGCCTTCTTGCCGTAGTCTTTGGCGCCGCCGAATGCAAAGATGCTGGCTGCGCTCAGGAGGATAGAAAATATCAATAATTTTTTCATAGTATAAAAATTTTAAGGATTTGTTTTCTGTATCGCGGCTGAGAAGGGGAATGCTTCGGTTCTCCAACCGGTGCAAATATACTACATTTTCTGTATGGATAAAGAAAATATGCACAATTTTGTATGAATATTTAACAAAAAAAACATAAAGACAATTTTTTGATAAAGAATTACCGTTTTTAGAACTTTTTAGATATCTTTGTGATAGGGTGCCAGATGCTATGCGAAGTTGTAGATTAAAAATCGTTGTCTTAGCCAAGCAGGTGCCCGACACGCGTAATGTGGGCCCCGATGCTATGACTCCCGCGCCATGAACGCGAGAAGCCGTAATCTAAACGCGTTCTCCTGCATCGCAATTGCCTGCTCCTGTGTTCTAAAAGCGAGTAGCTGTAATCTAATCGCGACCTCCCGCGAAAATTCTTAAGGAATTTGAAATAATTCTTAAGGAATTTTCAAAAATTTCTAAGGAATTTTTTCATATTTCTAAGGAATTTTATAAGATTCCTAAGTATTTTTCAAAAATCCCTTAAGAATTTTCAAAGATTTCTAAGGAATTTTTCCACGAGCACGCGTTTATTTCGCAGCCTCTCAGCATCTCGTTGCGTTTCCTTGGTATCTAGTTGCGTTTTCTCGGCTTTAGAAAATTTTTCCTCAGCTTTTTGCGGCGTGAGTAAGGCGTTCTGATATTTCCTGCCATTGTAGTACACCTCGTCGGGAATCCATATCTCTGGGGCTTCCCTCGGGGCACGCTTAACGTAGGCGGTCTTTTCGCTTTCGGAGAGTACGTCGTAATCTACTCCGCCAATGGTGAAGGCCTGGACGCTGATGCTGATTATTAACAGGAGGAATGAGAGAATCTTTTTCATTTTTGCGGCGGTTTCAGTCTGTTTGTGCAATTTGTATTTTCGCGGCAGAGATACAATGATTAAATTGTGCGGCAAAATAATTGGTGGTAAAAAGTAAAAATGCGGCGCGAAAATCATTTGATTCTCGCGCCGCATTTGTCTGCTAAAGTGATTGTTATCTCACGATGATTTTCTGCCCGTTGGCAATGTAGATGCCGGGAGCGAAGGGGATGAAGTGGACGCCCTCCACGCGGTCGTTGAATACGCACTGGCCGTCAAGGGTGTATATCTTGACGTCCTCGGCGTTCTCGCAGGCGAAGCGGATGGCACCGAGTGTGCCCTCTATGCTGGCGGCCTTGCCCTGGCGCACTGCGTCATAGACATGAGTGATGCCGTCGGCCTCGATGACTTCTGTCGGGCTGTCCTCGCTGAGGTCGAGGGTGAACACGCCCTTGCTGAGGCCCCATGCGTCGCCGTCGGGACCAAAGCCGATGCGGGTGAGGTCGATGGCGTTGGAGGTGCGATCCTTAACGCTGCCGCCGTCCTGATTGAAGTCATAGTAGGCCAGCAGGCCTGAGTTGCTGACGAGGTTGTCAATGTCGGTCAGGGGGGCGTTGATGTAATTCTTCATGGTGGAGAGCGACAGGGCCTTGGTCCAGATGCGCAGCTCGTCAATCTGACCCTTGTATCCGTCTTCGCCGCCGCTCAGAGTGAGCTTGCCCCAGTCGGTGGTGGAGGTGCCGATGCGTATGGAGGGTGAGGCAAAGAGCACTCCGTCGCGATAGAACTTGACGGTGCCGAAGGTATAGCTGACGGCATAGTGGTGCCATGTGCCGGGCAGCACATAGCCCTCATCGGAGCTGGCTGTCTTGTCGCCAATGGTTACTGACATCTCGCCGGTGGCATCGGTGGCAATGGTTACCTGCTCATTTTCTGTGGTCATATTGAGTGCGCCGTTAGCCTGGTAGGGCAGCATCCACCATTCGATGGTGAAGGCCTTGGTGCCGTCGGCAAAGAGGCCGGCAGTACTCTCCAGGCGTTCGCTGCCGCCCATTATGAGGCCGTTCTTGCTGTCGGCATTGAGCACCATGAGCATGCCCTGCTCGGTGGCCTCGCTTACGCCGAGGTCGTTGCTGCACTCGAGGGTGATGTCGTAGTAGCCGGGATGTTTAGGGGTGAAGGAGGAGTTCTGTCCGTGCACCTCATAGTCGTGTCTGCCGTTGGTGAGTTTCCAAACCCACGACTCGGGGCTCTGCTTGCTCTCGTCGATAAGGTAGGTGGTCTCGCCGAGCATGATGGTGCTGGGGTTGACGCTGAAGGCTACGCGCGGTGCTGACTTGGTGACGGTGACATAGAGGGTCTTCTTGCTTTCGCCGCCAGAGTTGCTGGCCGTGAGGGTGATGGGGAATACGCCGCTATGGCTGTAGGTGATGCCGGCATTGACGGCGTGTATCTCCTCCTGGTCGGCGCCGGGAGCGCTCCAGGTGTAGGTGCAGTTGTCGCCGCTCGACTGGTTGGCCAGGCTGAAGAGCTCGCCCTCGGCCAGCTCGGTCTGGGCAATGGTGAAGTCGGCCACAGGGGCCTCGGGGCTGAGTACTGTGATGATGCGCGTGCTGTCGGCGGTGTTGCCCTCGTTGTCAGTGATGGTGTGGGTGATGGGGTAGGTGCCTGGCTCGTTGAATACGAAGTAGGGATTGACGGCGCTGGCTTCCTTGTTGACTGCGTCGGGAGCCGACCAGTGCCAGTCAACGGAGTTGACCATGGCGGTGGACTTCAGTCCGAAGGGTTCGCCTGCGAAGACTGACTCTTCGGGCATGGTGAAGGAGGCCACGCAGGCTACTACCGGTGCGCCCAGTATGGTGGCGTCTTTAACGGTCTCGGCGGAGCCTACGGCTATGTCGTAGCCCGAGGCGTAGTCCTTGATGAAGAGTTTGCCGTCGGCTTCGTAGGTGGCCATGGGGTAGTAGGCCAGCAGGTCGGTCTGGGCCGAGGGCTTGGCCACGGCGAGGCCTTTGTTGCGGTATATCTCAATCTGGCTGAGGGGCTTGGTCCAGATGCGCAGCTCGTCTATCATGCCGTTGTAGGAGCCGATGCAGAAGTTCTTGAGCGCGGGTATGCCCTGATAGGAGCTGGTGGTGGTGCTGCCCTTCTTCAAGCCGTTGACATAGAGGGAGAGCGTGTTGCCGTCCACCACGATGGCAATATGGTACCACTTGTTGGTCCTGATGGTGTTGGTGGTGCTGATGAGGCGGTTGTTGGCATCCCATCCCACCTGAATCTGGCCGGTGGTGCTGATGCAGAAGAGGAATGAGCCCCAGCCTTCGCCAATCTGCATGCTGTTGTTGGAGAGTGATGCGGCGTTGAGCCAAAACTCAATGGTGGCCTGATTAAGGCCGTTGCTGAGGAGGCCGCTGACAGAGGCGCTGGCATTGTCCAACTTAAGCACCTCGTTGTCCTGGTCGGAGATGATGTCGCCAGTGTTTCGGGCGGGGATGCTCTTGGCAGACTCCACGCGCTTGCCGCGATATTCGTAGGCAGTAGCTACATAGTAGGTGGCATCCTGGTCGTCAACAATATAGGAGTGGCTCATGGAGGGCACCTCGGCTACCTTGTCGCTACCTTTATATATATAGTAGCGTGCAATGTTGTAGCTCGATTTCTTGGGTTCGTTCCAGGAGAGCCGCTTTTGGTTGAGGCTGACATTGAGCGGAGTGTAGAATTGCTGACCCAGGGAGGTGACGGAGAGCAGGGTGGTCTTGCCACCATTAAGGATGGCCACGGTGTCCACCTTGGTGGGAATCTCCAAGCCTTCGGGGTCGTAGGTGTAGTCCATCAGCGAGAGCTTATAGACGGTGCCCTCGCCGACGGCCTTGGCCTTGCTGTTAATCTTGAGGAAGTATTTGAGGGGCTTGCTCAGGTCGTAGCCCTCGGTGAGGTCGGTTACATCGTAGCCAAACTCCATAGGCTCGTAGTTCATCCTGCCTTTCCATTTGCCCAGCATTGGCACTTCGGGCTCAGGCAGGTTGTTTTTCTCTGTTTCGCTTTTCTGACCATTGCCTGCAAAGTCGAAGAAGGGCATCGTCTCGGTCTTACGCGGCTCGAGGGCGGTGGTGTCGGTGCTGATGCCGGCACTGATGCTTATCTCTGAGCGGCGGCTATAGTCCATGACAATCTTGAATACGCGCTTGGGCTCGTAGTCCTTACGCCAGGTGTAGTGGCCGGAGTTCATGGGGATAGAGTTGGTGCCGATGGCGTAGCTGTACTTGTAGGGGCAGTAGATGAAGCCCTTGTTGCACCATCCTGCGCCCCATGAGTTGCAGATAATCCAGGCGCCGACCTCGTCCTTGTCTTTCTCGCCGCAGACCCCGTTCTGGTCAAGGTCAAATTCTATGCGGTCGTCATAGCCCACCACGGTGAGGGCGTGGTCGTAGGTCTTGCCCCAGGCGCCGACATACTTCATGCCGGAAACGCCGATGGCGCGATTGGTGGCTGTGTTGGGAATGTCAAGCCAGGTGCCGCCGCTGGCTACACCTATGCCGCTAACGCCGCCGCACCAGAAACTCTCGTCGCCCCAGTGATTCCACAGGTACTGCTTCAGCTGCTCACGGCCGAGCTCAGTGGTCTGGTCGGCATCGCAGAAGGTGTCGCCGCCCAGGGTGCGGTTGAACATCGCCGAGTACCACTTGTCGTATCCCTGCATATAGCCGTAGTCGGGATTGCTTGTGTCCTGCAGACCGAAAGTCTGGCTATAGGTGCGGCCACCATAGGTGGCCACGTTGGGTACGCCGTGGCGATTCATGATTTCGTATTTGCCAATGCCGGCATTGGTATGCAGCCAGGTGAAGTGGGTGGGCAGCTGGTTTTCCTCGTAGGAGGCGTCGGCATTGCGGTAGGCATTCATCTCCAGCGTCATGGTGTAACCGACGGCCTGCGCCGAGCCACATGAACCGCCACTCTGGTTGAATACGGGCGGGAAATATTTGGTCAGCGCATTGTTGATGTGGTCGGGACGCTCAGTGCCATAGAGCGAACTGCGGGCTACGCCGCTGGTAGGTATCTTCCTGACGGTGGTGGAATAAGTCTTCTCAATCTTTGGGTTGGGGTTGGCGTCCGGGTAAGCCTTATAGTCCACAGGAACATCCTGGGCGCTGATGGTGTTACAGGTCAGTGCTGCAACGGCTACAAACAGCCAGTTTTTTAGAATGTTTTTCATATAGCTTGTTTTTCTGTTTATCAGAGAATTTGATTGCAAATTTAAATATAAATTGGAATACGCGCGCGAAAAAGACGTCGGTTTTGCCAAAAATCCCTAATTTTGTCGGAAAAAATCCAGGATGCGTGCAACCTTACCATTTTTGCAGCAAAAGTATGAGCACTTCAATGAGTTATGCTTCAGCGGCCAGTTGCCGCAGGTGAGGCTACGGCTTAGCCGTGCACGCACATATTTGGGCCAGCTTCGTTATAAGCGCAACCGTGCGTTGTGGCTTCGCACGACTTATAGTGATATAACCATTTCGCTCAGCACCTATCTTGACCTGCCGGAGGCTGAGGTAGAGGATACTCTGCTCCACGAGATGATACATTTGTACATTTTGCTCAGCGGCCAGCGCGACACCTCGACCCACGGCGCTCTCTTTCGTGCAAAAATGCGCGAATTCAACGTGAAATTTGGCCGGCATATATCTGTTTCTCATCGTACCACTGAGCAGGAACGACAGCAGGATCAGCGTATGCGCCGCCATCTGCTCTGTGTGTGTCGACTTAGAAATGGAAAAACAGGCATATTGCTGGCCAGACCTTCTAATATATCGCGTTTCTGGCAGCAGGTGTCGCTACTGCCAGATGTGGATGAGTGCAGATGGTATCTTTCTACCTCTGTATACCTAAATCGCTATCCTCATCCCCGCACATGCAAGATTTATTCCATTCCCTCTGAGGAACTTGCCGCTATATTGAACGAGGCGCACCCGTTGGTGCGCGAGGACGGTCATATCTTTATTGCCAAGAAACGCTGAATTGCCCGATGAAACCGTTTCTTTTTGCGGTTTTGTGCTTTGGCGCTTTACTGAAGTTGAAGGATTTGCTTGGCCAAGGGAATGACCGTATGGCGAAGTACCTTTTCATTGAGGCGGTGCTCGCCTTCGAAGCGAGTGGCCTGGGTGTAGTACTTGCGGAAAAGATCGTAGGTGTTGACCGAGGTGTCGTTGATGCCGAATAGGCCCCAGCATATTTGCTGCTCGTCGGGCGTGATGTCCTTAAACTGCTGGCGCTCCATTTGATTGAAATGCTGGATGATGTCGCGAGTGATGCGAAAGGTTTTCTGATTGTCCTTGCGCCGGTTTAGAAATTCATGTTCGCCCGTCTTGAGAACCTTGCTCAATCTTGACATGTTAAATGCAGGATTGACGCAGATGCGCTTGAATCCACGCATTTGTTGGGCATACATGCCGCCCATTGAGGTGCCAATGATGAGGTCGGGCTGCTCCTGCCGGCAAAGTTCCTTCAGATAGGGTAGGGCTTCCTGTGGATCTATGGGGATGTCGGGGGCTATTACCTCAATATCGGGCATTATCTTTCGCAGGGTCTGCACCGTGCCGCTGGCACCGGATGAGGCGAAACCGTGGAAATAGATTATTTTCATTGTTTTTTGTCTTTTGCGTGTGTCTAGAATGTCAAAAGTGTTCATTTTGGTGGCAAAAGTATGATTTTCTTTTGGTTTTTCCCCTACATTATATATTAAATGAGTAACTTTGCGCGAATTTTCAAGGTTATAAGAGTATTATTAAACAAAATCAAGACAGATGAACGTTATTAAGAAGACGATCCAACTGCCTGACGGTAGAGAGATTACTATCGAAACTGGCAAGCTGGCCAAGCAGGCCGACGGATCAGCCGTGTTGCGTATGGGCAACACCGTTTTGCTCGCAACTGTGTGTGCAGCTAAGGATGCTGTGCCCGGCACCGACTTTATGCCGCTCCAGTGTGACTACCGCGAGCAGTATGCGGCAGCAGGCCGCTTCCCCGGAGGATTTACCAAGCGAGAAGGCCGCCCCTCCGACAATGAGATTCTTGTTTCCCGACTGGTGGACCGCGCACTTCGCCCGCTCTTCCCGAGCAACTACCACGCCGAGGTGTATGTTAATATCATCTTGTTCAGTGCCGACGGCGTTGATCAGCCTGATGCACTGGCCGGTCTGGCTGCCAGCTCTGCACTGGCTTGCAGCGATATTCCCTTTGAGACACCTATCTCTGAGGTTCGCGTAGCCCGTGTGAACGGCGAATATGTTATCAATCCGACCATGCCTCAGATGAAGGAGGCCGATATGGATCTGATGGTGGCCGCTACCGAGGACAATATCATGATGGTTGAGGGTGAGATGAAAGAAGTGAGCGAGCAGGATCTGCTCGGCGCTCTCAAGGCTGCCCATGAGGCCATCAAGCCCATGTGCCGCATGCAGGTGGAATTGAGCAAGGAGCTTGGCACCGACGTTAAACGCGAGTACTGCCATGAGGTCAACGATGAGGAATTGCGTGAGCAGCTGCGTCAGGCTTGCTACCAACCTGCTTACGATGTTACCAAGCAGGCTCTTGAGAAGCATGCCCGCGCCGAGGCCTTTGAGAAGATCCGCGAGGATTTCAAGGTGGCTTACGCTGAACAGCACCCCGACCTCACTCCCGAGGAGCTGGAGGAGAAGAATGGCCTTATCGACCGCTACTATAATGATGTAGAGCGTGATGCAATGCGCCGCTGTGTGCTGGACGAGGGTATCCGCCTCGATGGCCGCAAGACCACTGACATTCGTCCCATTTGGTGTGAGGTTAGTCCGCTGCCCATGCCTCACGGAAGCTCTATCTTTACCCGCGGCGAGACCCAGTCGCTTACCACTTGCACCCTCGGCACCAAGCTTGACGAGAAGATGGTGGACGATGTGCTCAACAAGAGCTACATGAAGTTCCTGCTCCACTACAATTTCCCACCCTTCTGCACAGGTGAGGCTAAGGCTCAGCGTGGTACCGGCCGTCGTGAGATTGGTCATGGTCATCTGGCATGGCGCGCTCTGAAGGATATGATTCCTGAGGATTTCCCCTATACCGTTCGTGTAGTTTCGCAGATATTGGAGAGTAACGGCTCTTCCTCTATGGCTACTGTTTGCGCCGGTACCCTCGCGTTGATGGACGCCGGTGTGCCCATCAAGAAGCCTGTCAGCGGTATTGCCATGGGTCTTATCAAAAACCCGGGCGAGGACAAGTACGCTGTGTTGAGTGATATTCTCGGCGATGAGGATCACCTCGGCGACATGGACTTCAAGACCACAGGTACTATTGACGGTCTTACCGCCACCCAGATGGATATCAAGTGCGACGGCCTTAGCTACGAAATTCTGGAGAAGGCTCTTATGCAGGCCAAGGCTGGCCGCGAGCATATCCTCGGCAAACTGACCGAGACCATTGCTGAGCCGCGTCCCGACTTCAAGCCCCATGTACCCCGTATCGTCGCCTTCGAGATTCCCAAGGAGTTCATCGGTGCTGTTATTGGTCCTGGTGGTAAGATTATCCAGGGCATCCAGGAGGAGACCGGCACAGTCATTACCATAGATGAGGAAGACGGCGTAGGCAAGGTTCAGGTAAGTGCTCCCGACAAGGAGAGTATCGAGGCCGGCGTTGCCAAGATTAAGGCTATCGTTGCCCTGCCTGAGGTGGGCGAGGTGTATGATGCCAAGGTCATCAGTATTATGCCTTATGGCGCGTTCGTAGAGTTTATGCCTGGCCGCGAGGGTCTGCTTCACATCAGTGAGCTCGATTGGAAACGCCTTGAAGACATGGAAGAGAGTGGCCTGCAGGAAGGCGATGTAATCAAGGTAAAACTCCTTGAGATTAATGAGAAGACCGGCAAGTTCCGTCTTTCCCGTCGCGCCTTGATGGAGAAGCCCGAAGGCTATGAGGAGCGTCCGCAGCGTCCCCGTGGCCCACGTCCTCCTCGCCGCGAAGGCAATGGGGGGCCCCGTCGTGATGGCAATAGCGGTCCCCGCTTTTAATTAAATCAATCCTTTTTGTCCTGAACACTCTGCATAGGATTGCTTTTGGGCAAAGATGATAATAAATGCCGTCCGTGATAATTTCACGGGCGGTGTTTTGTATGTTTGTAAAGGGTCTTTTTGCAATGAATTGCAGACAAAAAGTGGGGAAAACATGTCCAAAAAAATAAAAAAAGAACATAAAAAGAATATTTCTTGTAAGAAAACTTGCTCGTTTCAAGATATTTGCCATAACTTTGCAGCGTCAAAATCTTTTATTAACTTTAAATTTTAGTATTATGAAGAAATTGATTCTTGCTGCATTCGTTGCAGTTGCATCTCTGACCGCAAGCGCCCAGTGGTGGGTAGGTGGTGAAGTTGGTTTCAACGCAACTAAGACCACTGGACTTGGAGCCTCTGTAAAGGGCAACCAGTTTGTAGTAGCTCCTGAGATTGGCTACAAGGTTAACGACAAGATTGACGTTGCTGTACTTGTTGGCTATGCACACGCTAAGAACAACGAGTTGTTTGACTATGATGATGTATTTGAGAATGGTAACGGATTCGAGATTAATCCATATGTTCGCTACAGCTTTATCCAGGCTGGCAACTTCAAGTTCTTCGTTGATGGCGGTTTCGCCTATGGTCTCTTGCACGAGAGTGGCGAGAAGAGCATAAATGTTTGGGAAATTGCCGTTAAGCCCGGTATCGCTTATTCTCTCAGTGACAAGGTTAGCCTCGTTGCTCATGTAGGTAGCGCAGGTTGGCAGTTTTCAAAGCAAGGCGATGTCAAGACCAACTCTTGGGGTTGCGGTGTAAGTGGCAATAACATCACCTTTGGTGCTTACGTAAACCTTTAATCCAAAGCACAGACAACTATACTGAATAAATAGTAATAGATTAGAAAAAAGGGCGACACAGCATTGTGCCGCCCTTTTTCTGTGTTGTTTGGTTAAAGATTGTTCTGTTTGGAGGTAAAAAATAATGAATATTGATTATGATTGAAGGGAAAAGTAATATTTTTTATTACATTTGCGGGTGATAAAAGAATGACACGTGCCACAGGCAATTAACAATCGTGCAATATGAGAATCCTCTCTCTCCTCCCCACCACTATTATTGCCACTGTCCTTGGCGCATTGCTTGGTGCTTGCACCGACGACGTGGATAAAAGTGACATGTACACCTTTCGGGGTCAAACTGTGCTTGACATTCTGAGCACCGACCCTGACTATTCCAACTACAAGGCTCTGCTTGAACGGGTGGCGTTCAGTTCCTATGTCAATGATGCCGAAGGAAAGAGTGTAGGGTCCTCCACTGCTGCCCAGCTGCTTGCCACGCGTGGTAACTACACCGTCTTTGCCCCCACTAATGAAGCGTTGCAGTCTTACATAGACTCTGTAAGCAACACCCCCAACCTGCCAATCAGTCAGGTTAGCGACTCGCTGGCGGCAGACATTGTCAAAAACTCTATCATCGACTCTCACGATGACAAGGCTTATCTTTCCGTTGACTTCCCCTCAGGAGTGCTTGATCGCACCAACCTCGACGACCGTTTCATAGCTATAGACTTCCAGTCCAGCGAGGAGCGAGTGCGCATAGTTCTCAACAGCAACTCCACCATTGTCCGCCGCGACTTGCAGGGCTCTAATGGCGTTGTTCACGGCATTGACCATGTGCTCTCCTTTACCAATTCCAATCTGGCTCAGCTCATCAGGCAGACACCCAATCTTCAGATATTTGGTCAACTGCTCCAGATCACTCACTGGCAGGACTCCCTCACCAAATATCGCGACCAAGAGTACGAGAAATATGAGCATGGTCCGGGCACTTTCTTTGATGGTAACACAACCTTCAATACCCTAACACCCCAGCACCGATACTACGGCTACACAGCCTTTGTGGAAACCGACAGTGTGCTGCAACTCTATTGGCAATTGCCAGCCGTGCGTTATAAGGAAAATGGCACCATAGAGAATTGGGAGGACGAGATATACCCAGCTATTATTCGCAAGTGTCAGGAGCTGTACCCTGAGTTTACTGATACCGACCCTGTGTCGGAGAACAATCCCGTCAACAAATTTGTGGCCTACCACCTGCTGCCCGAACGCATCCGCTGGGACCAGATAGTTCTCCACCACTGTGAGATGGGCTATGGCTACAACAACCCCACCCAGCTTGGCGTAGATTGCTATGAGTACTACGAGACAATGGGCTATCAGCAGCGTCGCCTCATGAAGATTACCGAGGGTGCGCAGAGCGACGGCAAGCGCATTAATCGCAAAGTAACTTATGACTACGGTCCTAATGGCGACCAACTTAACGTCAAGTCGGTGGAACGTCCGGGCATACTTATCACCGAGAACAATGGTGAATATATCCATCAGGCTCTCAATGGTTTCTACTACCTCATCAGCGAGCCGCTCGTCTATGACGACGGGGTGCCCAACTCGGTGCTCAACGAACGCCTGCGCTGGGACTATTCCTCACTGATACCTGAACTCATTACTAATAATCTTCGCAATATGCGTAGCAACACATTCTACGCCCTGCCAGCCAATTTCTTTGACCACATCAGGATGTCAGAGGCCACCCACTTCAAATATAATGCCTACTACACTGCTACTGTTGAGAACTACCAGGGTGATGAGGAAAACATCAGCGGGCAGTATGACTTCACTATTGAACTGCCGCCCGTGCCTTACCGTGGCACATGGGAGTTTCGTATCAGTGTAGCCCACGCCTCCCACCTCGGCATGGCGCAACTCTACATCGGCAAGGACCCCGACCGCCTGCAGGCTTGCGGACTGCCTGTTGACCTTAGGCTCAGCGTAAGCAGCAGTGTGATTGGCTATCAGCTTGACGGCCCCGACTGGGAGATTAACCGTCAGGTTGATAAGGATATGCGTCTGCGCGGATGGATGCGTCCGCCTCAGCACGACGGCATTAAGACCGGCGGCGCACCGCCCGTAGAGTCTATGCGTTCCTCAGTGAGCAAGGGTCCCTATGCCCGTTTGCGCTACATAGTCACTACCGGCACTTTCGACCCCAAAGACCGCCTCTACATACGAGTAAAGAATGTGTTGGAAAACACCTCTGCCAGCTTTGAGCTCGACATCTTGGAGTTTGTGCCCAAGCATGTCTATGCCGGTGAAGAGGCCGAGGATATCTGGTGAAACGGACAGACAGTAGCCTGTAACCCTATATCCTTTTCTCTATACATACAACCTTCCTCATAGCGAGATACAGAGTGCAAAAATATACACAAGGTATAGGCTCAATATAATCTTTTTGATTAACTTTGCGTCATAATGCCGCAAGACAGTACGGATAAGACGTTGAGAATTTCAGTGGTGATGTGCACCTACAATGGTGAGAGTTACCTCCGCGAGCAGTTGGACAGCATCCTTCGGCAGACATATCCCGTGTATGAGATTGTGGTACAGGATGATGGCTCCATCGATGGCACCATGTCACTCTTAGAGGAATATGCGCAGCATAATCCAAATATCAAGGTGTTTAGCAACGACAGCGGCCGGCATGGCATCAATGCCAACTTCTTTTCTGCCATGCGCAGAGCCAAGGGCGATTATATAGCTATCTCCGACCAAGACGACATCTGGGAACCCGACAAGCTGAGCCTGCAGGCTGAGGCTATTGGCAACAAGATGGTCTGCTCCGGTTTCTCGGTGCCGTTTTCTGCCGACGGATTTCCTGTGCAGGCAGATTGGCGGCGCCCATGTCTGCACTTGCTTCGCAACTGTTACCTCAGCGAGATGCCAGGCCACACTATACTGATGCGCCGCGACTTGCTGGACAATCTCAGGGAGGGCGAGAAGATCAGTCTCTATTATGATTGGCAGATAGCCTGCGTGGCTGCGGCTGCCGAGAGTGTGGCTTTTGTGGAAAAAAAACTCGTCAATTTCCGCCGTCACAGCCATGCGGCCACGGCCACGGTGCCTGTGGGCAACGGCATAATCTCCAAGGGGGCGTGGAACTACGTTAAAGTCTCCCTTTTCCACCACCGTTTTCTGCAAAACGAGCTGAAGAAGCGATTTGCCATTGTCAAGCCGTTCTTGGAACAGTTGCCGTTTGTTACGCCAAGCCTCAGCGCAGGTGTGCGCATGAGCGAGCTGCATCTGCACAAAGGTCTGCTATGGTTTTTCAGGCGCATGATTTTCTTCGTCAGACATTCCCATCACATTTTCCACACCGAGGAGCGCAGGCCCGTGGTCAGGGTGCTGAGGGCAATATTTTTTGTATATTCCTGCGGCTACTACTATCGCAGTCATTTGCCACAAAAAGAAAAGAGATAGATGAAAAACAAGAACTTGGAACAGATGCGCCGCGAAATGTTGCGCGAGGCTCAGCTGAAGATGCTCGGCATTTTGGAGGAGATAGACAAACTGTGCAAGGCCCACGGCATCAGCTACTGGATAGAGGGTGGCACATTGCTTGGTGCCATGAGGCACGGCGGCTTCATTCCCTGGGATGACGATGTTGACATCTCCATGCTGCGTCCCGACTACGAGCGGTTTCTTGAAGTTGCCGCCGGTGAGTTGCCGCCGCACCTTTTCTTGCAGACGCGCAAGACCGACCCCAGCTTTCATCACCGCGAGTGCAAGGTGCGTGACCTCAATTCCTTTATCGCTGATGGTGGCGACGACACCGGAGCTGACTATCAGAAGGGCCTCTTTGTAGATGTCTTTCCTTACGACCTGGCACCGTCGAAGTTCCGCAGTCAGATGGGCAATGTGGCTCACGGCATCACTATATCAACCATAGTTCTTGACGGACTCCATCATTATTCGTGGCACGCCGTGGGGCAGCTGCTCTATTTTGGCATCAAGCGTCCGCTGCTCAAGGCGGCGTGGCGACTGGGATGTCTCTTGTGGGCCAACGGAGAGTATGTGGCTATAGATCCTCATTTCAGTTGGAGCCGTGCCATTCATAATAAGAGTAATGTATTTCCTTTGGGCGAGGTGGATTTTGAGGGTAAGCGATTCTTCGCCCCGGCCAAGCCCGATGAATATCTGACTACGCTCTATGGCGACTGGCACCAGATTCCCCCCAAGGAGAAACAGCAGATTCACTCTATGCTGATATTGCCTAAGCTGGTGGATAATCCTGCAGCAGATGAACATACTGATAATTAACACCTCCGACCGAAGCGGCGGCGCAGCCATAGCGGCAGCACGCCTTAAGACGGCTTTGCTCAACCTGGGTCAGAAGCCGCGCATGCTTGTAGCCGCAAAGGAGGGCAGCGACCTCACCACCATTGCTCCAATGTCTGCGTGGCGCTATAAGCTCAGCTGGGCTTTTGAGCGTTTGGGCATATTCCTGCGCCAGGGGCTGAGCAAGTTTCATCTGTGGGACATTGACCCTGCCACTCATGGTATTGACATAACTGCGCTGCCTGTGTTTAGAGAGGCTGACATCATCCATCTGCATTGGGTGAACCAAGGTTTCTTTTCGCTCAAGACTCTTAGCAAGGTACTTGACAGCGGCAAACCGGTGGTTTGGACTATGCATGACGCATGGGCTTTCACCGGGTTGTGCCACTCGCCGCTGGAGTGCATGGCCTTCCGCCGCGAGTGCGGCAACTGCATGCTGCTACGCAAGGCTGGGCAGAACGACTGGTCGCACAGGGTGTGGCAGCGCAAGCAGAGCCTCTATGCCCAGGGCGGCCGACTGGCTTTCGTGGCGTGCAGCCGATGGCTGGCTGATATGGCGCGCAGCAGCACATTGCTTAGCGGCCAGGCGGTGCTCGATATCCCCAATCCTATTGACACTCATCTCTTTACCCCTGGTGACAAGGAGCAGGCGCGCATGCTGCTCGGCTTGCCGCAGGGCAAGAGCCTGATACTCTTCTCCGCCTACAATGTCAACGCTCCCATCAAGGGGCTGACTTATCTGCGCGAGGCGCTGACCCGAATGGTGGAGGCTGAGCCAAGCGTGCGCGACAGGGTGGCCGTGGTGCTCACCGGCCGTGGCGCAGAGCAGATGGCTGAGCCCATGCCCGTGGAGGCTATCCCCCTGGGCTACGTCACCGACCCTAAGCGCATGGCGCTGATATATAATGCCGTCGATGCTTTCTGCCTCCCCTCGCTGCAGGAAAATCTGCCCAACACCATCATGGAGGCCAAGGCCTGCGGAGTGCCTACGGTGGCCTTCCGCGTGGGCGGCATACCGCAGATGATAGACCATTGTGCCGACGGCTACTTGGCTGAGCCGCGGGACGCTGCCAACCTGGCGCAGGGCCTGCGCTGGGTTCTTGCGGCCGATGCTGCCAGTCTGCGCAAACTCAACAGGGCCGCCGCCGTCGAGCATTACTCCGAGGCGCGCGTGGCCGAGCGATACCTTAAACTTTACCAGCAACTCATAGACCATGGAAAACCAGTCGCAGATTAAGATAACGGTGGCCACCGTGACATGGAATGCCGCTGCCGTCTTGCAGCGCACCCTAGACAGCGTCGCCGAGCAGGACTATCCCTGCGTGCAGCACGTGGTGGTGGATGGCTGCTCGTCTGACCAGACGCTCACCCTGCTGCGCCAGTATCAGGAGCGCGAGAGCACCGAGCTTGAGGAGCGCCACGAGATTAAGGTGCTCAGCGAGTCTGACAAGGGGCTCTACGATGCCATGAACAAGGCCATCAACATGGCCGACGGCGACTATATCCTCTTTCTCAACGCCGGCGACAAATTTCACGAGCGCGACACGCTGAGCAAGATAGCGGATAAAATTTCAAGTTCCAACTTTCAAATTTCAATGCCACAGGCATCGCGAAGACTTTCGTTGGCCATCGGCAAAGCCGGTGCCACCATACAAAGAAAGTCTGAGAGCGAAGCGGCAAACTTGCCTGCGGTCATCTATGGCGACACCGACATTGTGGACGACGAGGGCCGCTTCCTGCGCAAGCGCCACCTGCGTCCGCCGCACCAGCTTACGTGGCAGTCGTTCAAGGACGGCATGCTGGTGTGCCATCAGGCATTCTTTGCCCGCACCGACATTGCCCGTGAGAATCTCTACAATCTCCGCTATCGCTTCTCCGCCGACTATGACTGGTGCATCCGCGTGATGAAGCAGGGCCATGCCCTCGGCCTTCCTATGGTCAATGCCGATATCGTTGTGGCCGACTATCTTGACGGTGGCATGACGGTGAAAAATCACCGCCGCTCGCTCATGGAGCGCCTCCGCATCATGGCCGCCCACTACGGCTGGCTCACAGCCCTGGCCAAGCACGCCGGTTTTGTCTTCCGCGCGCTGAAACGGCGCATAAAGCGTCACTGACAATCTTGCCAAGGGCAAATAACTCACAAACAGCTGCTATTTCTTAGATAGCAGCTGTTTTTATCTCTGAGTGCAGGCGCTAGAAAATCCAGTGCAGAGCAAAAGAATAAGCTTCTCCCTCTATTTAGGAGAGAAGCTTACAGTGTGTGGGTTGCTGAGTTCTTATTCAGTGTCGCCGAGGATGATGATGTTGTACACGGCTACGACGTCGGCAGTGTTGACATCATCGTCGCCATCAACGTTGGCACGCTTTCTGGAGAAGCCGCTGGCGTCGCCTTGCTCGATGTAGCTGTAGATGGCCACTATGTCGGTGGTGTTGACTGAGCCGTCGTTATTTACGTCGCCTTTGATGTCGGATGCGTCAATAATTACCCATTCGTCGCATACAGGCAGGCCGTCTTTGCCGCAGACAGAGTTGGAGCTCCACTGTGCGCCGTTCGGGTGGGTGATGCTATGCTTGTTTTCCAGCAGAAGGTCCTTCCAATCATAGATTGCGCCGTTAGTTTGTCCCTTGGCTGAGACCCGTGCTCTGTCCTTGATGCAGAGAGTGGCGTAATACTGTAATTCTCTTGTGCTTACGTTCCAGCGAGATCGTGCCTGTAAGCCGCTGATTTTTCCGTTTGCCGTTAATTCGACATTGCCGCCGATGGTCAGAGTGCCCAGGCCGTCCATATAAATGCCGTAGTCTGCGGAGTAGCAATGCAGTTTGCCGTTACCTATGATGTTGGTTGTCTTGCAAAGATAGATGTTCGCATGTTTTTTGCCATAGTATGACAGTCGGTTATTTCCATTGGCGTTGATGGTGAGGCCGCTGATGTTGCTGTATATGCAGGCGAATTTTTCTGCTCCTTCACCAGTGTTGGTGCTTTCGCCCTGCAGCTGGACGCCCCATAGGTTCAGCGTTTTTGTGGACGGATTATAGTCGAGGCGCTTGTCCCATAAGAGTCCTTCGCAGTTCAACTCAGTAATTTGCACGCCCTGTATATATAGGTCGTATGACTCGATGGGTTGGTCGAGGCTGCGTATTACTGCTGTTATGGGACTTGGGTTTGTAAGGAATGTCTTGTTATATTCCGGTGATGAGGTTTCGTGGGAGCCGTCTTCCGGATAGACAAATCCCCAGCCTTCGCTGAAGGAGATGGGAGTATTGCTAATCATATATATGCTTTGTCTGACAATGACCGTGGCTTTGTCGAGGAAACAATGCGAGTTAAAAATCATATCATAGCAATTTGCGTCGATGGTTATGTCTGACACCTTGAGATTTTTGCTTAATACACCTGATGCGGCTCCGATGAGATTAAGCTTGTCGGCAGATGTGCCTTCAATTATCAGATCGCCTCTTTTATCTTTGTCAGATACACTTACGTTGATAAGAGAGTATCCAAGATCGAATCTTTCTGATTGCAGAGTGCACTCGCCCTTGACTTCAATGACGAGAGGCACTTCTACGTTTTCGTACAGAATTATGTTATTAAATGTTTCATTTTCTAAATAAAGGTAGGCATTGTCTAAGACAACCTTGTTCTGTTCCGGCAGATATTCTACGGTGCCGCTCTGGAGCACGCCTTCGGCTGTCAGCAATTCGTTCAGCTGGGTGTAGTTGTCGCTGTTGACGCTTAATCCTGCGATGCTCAGTTTGTAGTCTTCGGCGTTAGCCGTAAGCATTGCAAGGCATGTCATAAAGATGGGAAGCAGTCTTTTCATAGTTTTCGAAGTTTTATGGTGTTTCCTGCGGAGGCTTTCTGCGACCTTCCTTTGCAAAAATAATTGTTTTTTGCGGTCGAGGCAGCAGATTTGATAGGAAAAACAATATTTTCTTTGCACAAATAGCAGGTGGCGCGCAAAAAATTTGTATTGGAAGTGTTTTTCCAGAGGAGCGTCTGCCGGCAGTGGTGAATTCCTTAAGGGTTATATCAATGGGATAGCGATTGCTCAGGTTATTGCTATTATGATGGCGCAGCTGCCACCTGTTCCCGAGAGCCATTGCGACCATCGACCAGTGTCCTTTTGCCCGTGAACAAACGTCATCAGGGGGCGGCAAACTCCGAGCAGAATTAATTTTGGTAACAATATAGATGTTGGCACAGATTACTCATAATGCAACCAATTCTGACTGCGTTAGTTGTATGTTTATTGCATAGCAACGTTGAATAGAATAGACATAAAATTTTTATTCCGAGTCTTTCGCGTGATCATTGCCTAAGTTTAATCTAATCCCCTTGAAAAAAGTTTTAACTCCGTGGAAAAATAAACTAACTCCGAGGAAA
>CADAJV010000012.1 GCA_902788275.1 uncultured Bacteroidales bacterium
TTTGTTGTAAGTAATAATTCCGCTCTGCCAAAAATGGTTTTTTGTCAGCCCGCTATTATTACTTCCAACAGCACTCTGTGCCAAGGAAAAGAAAAACCCCAAAAACCGCATATTCAATCCGTCCCAAATCGCTAAGGTTTTCTTGGTTTTTCCGATGAAATAGCGGCATGGCCGCATCATGGTGTTTAGGAAAAAGGAGGGAGCTTGCTCACAGCCTTTTGTATAAACAGCATGATACATGTGCGCAGCACCATTTCATCGGGGTTTTTATGGTTTTTGTTATAACCGTTGCAGCACGCCAGCTGCCGGGGGCGTATGATACAAACTTAACAGTAACAGGTGCGTATGACCATTTCGCAGGTAGTGTTATCTGTGCCAACATCTATATTATTGCCTTTTCTTTCGTTAACATCTCATTTTTCATTTCTCGTTGCAAATGAAAGATTATAGGTTCGTGGTTATAGATGCCAGGTCCGGCAACTTTCGAATGCCGTAGGCATCGCGAGCCGAAGCAGCACTGTCGCCCAAAGGGCGGGGTGCGGACAGCGGAGGTGAGAGCGAAGCGGCAATGCCGTAGGCATCGCGAAGACTCTGTCAGTGGTCGCGCCAGCGGCGCGGGCTGACAAAAAGAGTCTGAGAGCGAAGCGGCAACTTTCGAACTTTATAACTCTACAACTTTGTCGCGTCGCGAGAAATGAGTATTTTTGCTTGCGAAATAAAAAAACACAATAGATAATGAGTTTACAATGCGGTATTGTCGGCTTGCCAAATGTGGGCAAATCGACCCTTTTCAACTGTCTGAGCAATGCCAAGGCACAGGCAGCAAATTTCCCTTTCTGCACAATAGAGCCTAATGTGGGCGTAATCACTGTGCCGGACGAACGCCTTAACAAGTTGGCCGAGATAGTCCACCCTGGGCGCGTGGTGCCCACCACGGTGGAGATTGTTGATATTGCCGGACTGGTGAAGGGCGCCAGCAAGGGCGAAGGACTGGGCAATCAGTTCCTGGCCAACATCCGTGAGACAGATGCTATTCTCCACGTGTTGCGCTGCTTCGACGATGACAATGTGGTGCACGTTGACGGCAGTGTTGACCCCGTGAGGGATAAGGAGATTATCGACGCTGAGTTGCAGATTAAGGACCTTGAGACTGTTGAGAACCGCATCCGCCGCGTGGAGAAGGTTGCCCAGGTTGGCAACGACAAGAATGCCAAGGTGGAATACGAGGTGCTGATGGCTTATAAGGAGGCCCTTGGCCAGGGACGCTCGGCCCGCAGCGTGCAGTTTGACAGCAAGGAGCAACAGCAGGCTGCCCGCAATCTGTTCCTGCTTACGGCCAAGCCGGTGCTCTACGTTTGCAACGTTGACGAGGCTCACGCCGCCACTGGCAATGACTACGTGGAGCGCGTGCGCCAGGTGGCTGCTGCTGAGGGCGCCGATGTGCTGGTAGTGGCTGCCAAGACAGAGGCTGACATTGCCGAACTGGAGACGCCCGAGGAACGCCAGATGTTTCTGGAGGACGCCGGGCTGGAGGAATCGGGCTGCAACCGACTCATCAAGGCTGCCTACGCCCTGCTCAACCTGGAGACGTTTATCACCGCCGGCCCTATGGAGGTAAAGGCCTGGACCTATCGCAAGGGCTGGAAAGCTCCGCAGTGCGCCGGGGTCATACACACCGACTTTGAGAAGGGCTTTATCCGCGCCGAGGTAATCAAGTACGACGACTATATTAAATATGGTAGCGAGGCTGCTGTGCGCGAGGCCGGCAAGCTGGGCATCGAGGGCAAGGAATACGTGGTGCAGGATGGCGACATCATGCACTTCCGCTTTAATGTGTAGCCCTACCCTATTTTAGCCTGGCTCCGGACCAGGCATCGCGAGCCGAAGCAGCACTGTCGCCCAAAGGGCGGGGTGCGGACAGTGGAGGTGAGAGCGAAGCGCCAATGCCGTAGGCATCGCGAAGACTCTGTCAGTGGTCGCGCCAGCGGCGCGGGCTGACAAAAAGAGTCTGAGAGCGAAGCGCCAACATCACAACATTACAACATTCGAACTCTACATAATTTCAAATACCGTGTTAGCATATATTTCCTGGAATCCCGATCCGGTGGCCTTTTCGCTGTTTGGCTTTGATGTCAGATGGTATGGCCTTTGCTGGGCGTTGGCCTTTCTGAGCGGCTATATGATTATGTCGTGGCTCTATAAGGACCAGAAGCTGGGCAAGGACAAGTTTGACCCCCTGTTTTTCTATATCTTTCTGGGCGTGCTCATTGGTGCGCGTCTTGGCCATTGTCTATTCTACGAGCCGGGCTACTGGCTCTCCCGCCCTATCGAGATGGTGCTGCCCATTAAGCGCGACGCTATGGGTTCGTGGCACCTGGTGGGCTACGAGGGCCTGGCCAGCCATGGCGGCGTGTTGGGCATGATGGGTGCTATCTGGCTTTACAGCCGCAAGTATAAGGTTAATATCATGCGGGTGCTCGACAATATGGGTGTGCTGGCGCCTCTCAGTGCTGCCTTTGTGCGACTGGGCAATCTGATGAACTCTGAGATTGTCGGCGACCCTACCAGCGTGCCCTGGGGCTTTATCTTTGCCAAGAATGGCGAAGACTTTGCCCGTCACCCTGCACAGCTCTATGAGGCGCTTTTCTATGCGTTGCTGTTTCTGATTACCATCTTGATTTACAAAAAGATGAAGCATAGCGTAGGCAAAGGGTTTTTCTTCGGCTGCTGCCTGACGTGCATCTTCACCTTCCGGTTCTTCATAGAGTTTCTCAAGGAAAACCAGGAGGCTTACGAAAGCTCCATGCTGCTAAATATGGGGCAGCTGCTGAGCCTGCCGCTTATAGCTATAGGCGTTTATTGCCTATGCGGCGGCAAGCTGTGCAAACGCCTGGGTGAGAAATAGGCCGCCTTGCTTATAGGGATGCGTTTCGACTATGACATATTGGTAATTGGCGCAGGCCATGCGGGCTGCGAGGCTGCGCGCGCTGCTGCATTGCGGGGTGCGCGTGTTTGCCTTATTACCATGGATATAGAGAAGATTGCCCAGATGAGCTGCAATCCTGCTATCGGCGGCATTGCCAAGGGTCAGATAGTCAGGGAGATAGATGCGCTGGGTGGCATGACGGGCCAGATTACTGACCGCACAGCAATCCAGTTTCGTATGCTTAATCTCTCTAAGGGTCCTGCCATGTGGAGCCCCCGTGCGCAGTGCGACAGGGGTCGCTTCAGTGCTGAGTGGCGCCGCGTGCTTGAGAATACCGCTAACCTTACCCTCTGGCAGGACCAAGCCGTTGAATTGCTGGTAGAGAATGGTAAGGTTGCTGGAGTCAAGACCCTGTGGGACAACGAGTTTCATGCTAAGAGCGTGATTGTTACTGCCGGCACATTCCTCAATGGATTGATGCATCTGGGCCGCATAAAGGTGCCTGGCGGACGCATCTCTGAGCCTGCCAGCCTCCATTTCTCTGAGTCGATTGCCAAGCATGGTATCAGCGTGGCACGCATGAAGACTGGCACTCCTATGCGCCTTGATGCCCGTACCATTGATTTCACGCAGCTAACGCGCCAGGACGGCGACAACGGCTGGCATCGTTTTTCCTTTGTCAGCGAGCCGCGTCAGCTACCGCAGATTCCCTGCTGGATATGTAATACCAACGAAGAGGCTCACGCAGTGTTGCGCAGCGGACTCAGCGATTCGCCGCTCTATAATGGCCAGATACAGAGCATAGGGCCGCGCTACTGTCCCAGCATAGAGACTAAGCTCCATACTTTCCCCGACCGCGACCATCATCCCCTCTTTCTGGAGCCGGAGGGAGTGGACACTAACATGTTGTATCTCAACGGATTCTCGTCCAGCCTTCCCCTCAAGGTACAGTTGGAGAGCGTGAGAAAAATTCCTGGCTTTGAGAACGCCTGTATCTTCCGTCCGGGATATGCCATAGAGTATGATTTCTTCGACCCCACCGAACTTGAAAACTCACTGGAGTCTAAGAAGGTTGAGGGCCTCTTTCTGGCTGGTCAGGTCAACGGCACTACAGGTTATGAGGAGGCCGCAGGCCAAGGTCTTGTGGCTGGCATCAATGCCTCACTGAAACTGGAGGGCAAGGCACCCTTTGTCATGAAGCGCGACGAGAGCTACATTGGCGTCCTTATCGACGATCTCACCACTAAGGGAGTTGACGAACCCTACCGTATGTTTACTTCGCGTGCAGAATACCGCATTCTGTTGCGGCAGGACAACGCTGACGCTCGCCTTACCCCCTATGGCCACGAATTGGGCCTGATTGATAATCAGCGATATACAGAATTTCTGCATAAGCAGCAAGACATTGCCCGCCTCGTTGATGTTTGTGGCAGTTATGTGGTCAAGCCTGGCGAGCTGGACAGCAGTCTGACTGCTGTGGGCAGCAATCCGGTTTCTGCCGCCTGCAAGCTGAGTACCATCATCAGTCGCCCCGATGTAACGCTGCGTTCTGTTGCCAACGAGGTTGCGCCACTGCACGAGGCAATCGACAATGTCTCAACAGCCAAAGACGAGGTTATAGAGTCTGCCGAGATAGCCATTAAATATGACGGCTATATACGCCGCGAACAGCAAGAGGCACAAAAGATGCACCGCCTGGAGGCTATTCGCATACGAAACCGCTTTGACTATGCCAGCATAACTCAGATTTCCACTGAGGGACGGCAAAAACTGGAAAAGTTTAATCCCGAAACACTTGGCCAGGCATCGCGTATTCCTGGTGTCAGTCCGAGCGACATCAATGTCCTTCTGGTACTTATGCACCGATAACAGTGCCGCGATGTTTCACGTGGAACACTCCACACGTTTCACACCCTCCAACAAGAGCTGATGAACAAGGAAGAAAGAGATTTTTTAGCCGCAAAACTGAAAAATATTATCAGCAATATGCCTGAAGGCCCCGGCAGCTATCAGTACTATGATGAGCACGGGGAGATAATCTATGTGGGCAAGGCCAAGAACCTCAAGCGCCGTGTCAGCAGCTATTTTACCAAGGAGCAGAACCGCAAGACGGCTATCCTTGTCAGCAAGATAAGGGACATAAAATACATTAACGTTGCAACTGAGCAAGACGCGTTGCTGCTTGAAAACTCCCTGATAAAGCGATTCCAGCCGCACTACAACATCCTTTTGAAGGATGACAAAAGCTATCCTTATATATGCCTGACCAAGGAAGATTTTCCTCGCATATTTAGCACGCGCAACAAAACGGCGAAAGGTGCCGAATATTTTGGGCCTTACAGCCATACGGCAACAATGTATAATATACTGGAGCTTATTCGCGACATATATAAGATAAGGAGTTGCCGCACGTTGATAACAGAGGAGGGGGTGAGGCACAACAAATATAAGCTCTGTCTGAGTTACCATATCAAAAAATGTCGTGGGTGTTGCGTAGGCAGGCAAACCAAGGAAGATTACCAGCAAAACATTGCCGAATGCCGCCTGCTGCTCAAAGGGCATACCCGCGAGGTAAAAGAGCGGCTAAAGGCCAGGATGATAGAGTTGGCTGCCGAACAGCGCTTTGAGGAGGCTCAGGAGCTGAAGGTGCGCTATGATCTTCTCACAAAGTTCCAGGCCAAGAGTGAAGTGGTTAGCAATACCATCGGCAATATTGATGTCTTCAACATCCTTTCTGATGAAAAAAGGGGAATAGTCAACTACCTGCATATCGTTGACGGTGCTACAACTGTTGCCTACACTTTTGAGATTGAGAAAAAGATAGAAGAGGCAGACGAAGACTTGCTGCGTTTCGGTATAATGGAGATGGGCCGCAGATTTGGCGTTGAATTTAAGGAAATAGTTGTGCCTTTTGCCTTGGAAGTCCCGATTGAGGGAATTGTCATAACCGTGCCGCAAAAGGGCGATAAGCGGACACTACTCGATCTTTCGCTGCGTAATGTGCAGCAATACAAGGTCGATAAACTCAAGCGCAGTGAATATCTCAATCCTGAGCAGCGACAGACACGCCTTATGAGCGAACTGAGGGATGCCCTCCATCTTACCAAGTTACCCGTTACTATCGAACTTTTTGATAACTCCAACCTTCAGGGACAGGATGCCGTGGCTGGCTGTGTTGTCTATAAGAAGATGCGCCCATCGCGGCAGGATTACCGCAAATATATAATCAAGACCGTTGACGGCCCCGACGATTATGCCTCCATGCAGGAGGTCGTGAGACGCAGATACAGCCGTTTCATCGAAGAGAACACTCCCCTACCCGACCTGATTATTACCGATGGCGGCCGAGGCCAGATGGAGTGTGTGCGCAAGGTGGTGGAAGACGAGCTCCACGTGCAGATACCTATTGCCGGCTTGGCAAAGGATAGTCACCACAGGACAAATGAGCTCCTTTTTGGTTTCCCGCCCATAGTCATAGGCTTAAAGCAAAGTTCAGAGCTCTTTAAGGTTCTCACTGCTATGCAGGACGAAGTTCACCGCTATGCCATCTCCTTCCACAAGGCCAAGCGCACCAAGCGGCAGACCAAATCGGAGCTTGACGACATACCTGGAGTAGGAAAAACCACTAAAGAGCTGCTAATCAAGACGTTCAAGACGCTTAAGCGCATTAAGGATGCTGACCTCTTTGAGCTTCAGAGCCTCCTTGGGAGCAAGAAGGGCGAGAAGATATGGCGTGAACTGCACCAAAAGGGAAGCTAAATACCTATAAACCAAAATCATAACCTTTTAAACGATGAGAGTAGTCATTCAGAGGGTAAAGGAAGCCAGCGTGACCATAGGCGGAGCCGTGAAATCCGAGATTGGGCAAGGACTCCTGGTGCTCCTTGGCATTGAGGAGGCCGATAGTCAGGAGGACATCGATTGGTTGGTGAAAAAGATAGCACTGCTACGCATTTTCGATGATGAAAACGGAGTGATGAATCGCTCTGTCATTGATGCAGGCGGCGATATCATCGTTGTGAGCCAGTTTACCCTTATGGCCTCTTACAAGAAAGGCAACCGCCCATCGTATATCAGGGCGGCTAAGCACGACATCTCCATTCCGCTCTACGAGGCTTTCTGTGCGGCCATGAGCCGCGAGCTTGGCCACCCCGTTGGAACCGGCGAATTTGGCGCTGATATGCAAGTGGCGTTGGTCAACGATGGGCCTGTAACTATCTGCATGGACACGCATAACAAGGAATAACGTTGCAGATGTCGCAAAAATAGTTTACCTTTGCACAACACAAACACTATAAGGATATGTATTCAGACAATAGCAATCACTCTCACGACCACGAGCATGGCCACCACCATGAGCACCTTCACCATGACCACGAGCATGCCCACCATGACCACGAGCCGCTGAAATCACGCTATGAACAGGCTTTCAGCAGGTTTGACCTCCATCTGCACGATGAGATAGTGCAGGAGGAGGTAAAGACGCTCCTTGCCCGCCATCAGGAGGAGAATAACAACAGCGATGTGCTGCGTTTCCTGCTAGGTACCATAGAACTGACGTCGCTTAAGGTGACAGATAATGAAGACAGCATCCTGCGGATGGTAGAACGCGTAAACAGCTTTGTCAATGATAATCCTGCCCTGCCCCACCCTGCCGGAATATGTGTCTATCCGCGCTTTGTAAGTATTGTCAGCAATAGCCTTGAGGTTGATGATATGGCCATCAGCACGGTGTGTGGCGGTTTCCCGTCCAGCCAGACATTTCCCGAGCTTAAGACCGTGGAGACGGCCCTTGCTGTTAAGGACGGCGCCACAGAGATTGATGCCGTTCTCCCCGTTGGGTTCTTCCTTGCCGAGGACTACGACACCATATATAATGAGATAGACGAGATTAAGCTTGCCTGCGGCCAGGACACTCCGCTCAAGATAATCCTTGAGACTGGCGCGCTGCAGACGGCGGTAAATGTTAAGAAGGCGGCCATCCTTGCCATTTTCAGCGGTGCCGACTATATCAAGACCAGCACTGGCAAGATTGAGCCAGGAGCCACGCCTGCTGCTGTCTATACTATGTGCAAGACCATCAAGGAGTACTACGAGCAGACCGGCACCGCCATTGGCATTAAGATAGCCGGCGGTGTGCGCTCATGCGAGGATGCCGTGAAGTATTACACCATTGTCAAGGAAGTGCTTGGCGACGAATGGCTTAACAATAGTCTCTTCCGCATTGGTGCCAGCGGTCTTGCCAACAATATTTTGTCCGAAATCATAGGGAAGAAAGTCCAGGTATTCTAATAACACCAGCCCCTTAACTCAGAGGGTAGGGAACTCTGTAACAAACCAACAGCCGCAAAGATTAATTTGCGGCTGTTGGTGTATATATAAATAAGGTGTAATCAGTGGGCCTCGAGCCAGTTGTTGCCCCAGCCGCAGTCGGCCAGCAGCGGCACTTTGAGCTCGCAGGCGTGCTCCATCTCGTGTTTCACAATCTGCTCAACCTTATCCTTTTCATCGGGAAAAACGCTGAAGTTTAGTTCATCGTGCACTTGCAGAATCATCTTTGATTTCAGGTTTTCTTCTTCAAAGCGGCGGAAGATGTTGACCATGGCAATCTTGATAATGTCGGAGGCTGAGCCCTGTATGGGTGCATTCACGGCGTTGCGCTCGGCATATCCGCGTACTACCGCATTGTGGGAGGTAATATCTGGCAGATAGCGACGGCGGTGGAAGATTGTCTCGATAAAACCGAGGTTTCTTGCCTTTTCCTTAGCGTTTTCGATGAAATCACGAATACCAGTGTAGGTATTAAAGTATCCATCGATGAGTTCCTTGGCTTCTGTGCGGCTTACGCCCATGCGTTGCGCTAAGCCAAAGGCGGATATGCCGTAGATGATGCCGAAGTTGGCTGTCTTGGCTTTGCGGCGCTCATCGGAGGTGACCTCTTCCAAGCTTTTATGGAATATCTTTGCGGCGGTGGCGGCGTGCACGTCGTTGCCTTGCATAAAGGCGTCAATCATGTGCTCGTCACCCGAAAGGTGGGCCATCACCCGCAGTTCTATTTGCGAATAGTCGGCAGAGAAAAAGAGTTGTCCTTCTTCGGGTATGAAAGCCTTGCGTATCTCCTTGCCGTCGTCGCCGCGCACGGGTATGTTCTGCAGGTTTGGGTCGCTTGACGAGAGGCGGCCAGTGGCCGTGACGGCTTGATTAAACGACGAGTGGATGTGACCGGTAGCAGGGTTAATCAGCTTGGGCAGTGCATCCACATAGGTGCCGAGCAACTTCTTCATGGCACGGTATTTGAGTATGTTGTCCACTACGGGACTGTCTTGGCGTAGCCCTTCCAGCACCTCTTCGCTGGTTACATATTGCCCTGTCTTGGTCTTTTTAGCCTTGTCGCTGAGCTGCAGTCGTTCAAAGAGCACCTCGCCCACCTGTTTCGGCGATGAAATGTTGAATTTTACTCCACTCAGCTCATGCGCCTGCGCCTCATATTCATTCATTCGCGCGGTGAAAAGCTGCGAGGTTTCTTGCAGCGAATCGATGTTAATCCTTACTCCGGTCAGCTCCATGTCGCTCAGCACCAGGGCCAGCGGCACCTCTGTCTGGGTGTAGAAGGGCAGCACCTGGTCGTTCTCCAGTTTGCGGTGGAGTAGGGGAGCAAGCTGATAGACAGCTTCCAGCTGACGGGCAAAAAACTCCGATAAAACCGCGCTATTTACCTTGCGGCAGTCTTGGTTGGTCTTCCAGTTTTCGCCAAATACCTGGGCAATGTCCATCAGCGGCATGCTAAGGTAGTGCTCAGCCAACTGGAGGAGGCCGTGCTGCAGTTCGGGCTGCAGCACATAGTGGGCGAGCATCGTGTCGAAGATTTTGCCCTTTATCCCGATGCCGGCCTTGCGGAGCATCTGTGCCTGCGGCTTGAGGTCATGGCACAGCTTCTCGGTGCTCTCATTTTCAAACAAAGCTTTGACCCAGGCATACACCTGTCCGTGCTCCTTGAAGTTTTCGCCCAGATTGAGGTAGATTTGCTCGCCGTTGTCCAGGCGCAGGGCAAGTCCGCACATTTTTGACTCAATAGCGCTGGTGGAGGTGCCGGCGACGCTAAAAGCGAATTTTTCCCTGCAAAAAATTTCGGCCAGTTTTTTGGCCTGTTTGCCCTCATCTTCAATGATTTGGCAATCTACATTTGACGATTGCGCAACAAAATCCTGCGTTTCTACGGGATTGTCTGACCAGTCGTCCGAATCTGAGGCAAACAAATCGAGTTGAATAGGCTCGCCCCTCTTGGGTTTGGAGGACTGAGCCTTGAGATTTGATGTTTGGGCCTTGTTATTTGATGATGGGGTGGGGGAGTCGTCCACCACCTTCTTGATGAGCGAGTAGAACTCCAGGTCCTTGAATATCTCGCGCAGTTTATCCTTGTCGGGTTCCTTGCGACGCAGAGCTTCGCTGTCGAAGTCAATGGGCACGTCGGTCTTTATCTTGACCAGGAACTTGGAGAAGAGCACCTGTTCCTTGTTGGCCTCAATCTTTTCGCGCAGCTTGCCTTTCACCTTGGAGGGGTCTGCGTATATATCCTCAATGGAGTCGTAGGTCTGCATCAGGGTGCAGGCTGTCTTCTCTCCCACGCCCGGGCAGCCGGGCACATTGTCAACGGCATCACCCATCAGTCCGAGTATGTCGATTACCTGGGTGGGGTTCTTGATGCCATACTTGGCGCACACCTCGGCGGGCCCCATCTTCTCGGCGGGCTTGTTGCCGTGGCCGGGCTTGTAGATAAGCACATTGTCCCTTACCAGCTGGCCGTAGTCCTTGTCGGGCGTCATCATGTAGGTCAGTATGCCGCGCTGCCCGGCCTGCAGGGCTATGGTGCCAATCACATCGTCGGCCTCAAAGCCCGGCACTTCCAGTATGGGAATATTGTATGCGCGAAGGATATCCTTAATCACTGGCACGCTGAAGCGTATGTCCTCGGGCGTCTCTTCGCGTTGCGCCTTATATTCGGGGTAAGCCTCGTGGCGGAAGGTGCCGCCCTTGGGGTCGAAGGCCACCGCTATATGGGTGGGCTGCTCCTTATGCAGGATCTCCTCCAGCGTGTTGACAAAGCCGAAGATGGCAGAAGTGTTCTGTTTTTTTGAGTTTATGCGCGGATTGCTTATCAATGCGTAGTAAGCCCTATAAATCAGCGCATAAGCGTCTAAGAGAAATAGCTTTTCCATATCGCGAGTGAATTTTGTCGGTAAAATTACGCAATTATTGCGACTTCAACCGCCGATTTATTGCTAAATTTGCTTTCAAAAGAATTCTGACGTGGACAAACTTTCAATTATACGCCAGCCGATAGAGGCCGAGCTGAAGCGATTTGCCCAGCTCTTTGATGAAACTATGAATGAGGCTGACGGCCTGCTGGGCCGCATATGCCAGGGTATAGCCGAGCGCAAGGGCAAGCTTATGCGCCCCATTCTCCTGATGCTTGTGGCCAAGGAGTGGGGTGAAGTCAGCATGGCTGCCTACCGCGCCGCCCTCACCCTGGAGTTGCTGCACAATGCCTCGCTCGTCCATGACGACATAGTCGATGAGAGCGACATGCGCCGCGGCCGCCCATCTGTGCGCTCCATCTATGGCAACAAGACCGCTGTGCTCGCCGGCGACTATCTGCTCTCCTCCGCCCTCGACAGTGCAGCGCTCAGCGGCGACATCAAGATAGTCAACAATGTCTCCCTGCTCGGCAAGCAGCTCAGCGAGGGCGAGCTCCTGCAGCTCTTCAATACGCAAAATACCGATTTCAGCGAGGAGAAATACTACCATATCATCCGCCTCAAGACAGCCTCGCTCTTCTCTGCTGCCACGCGCATCGGTGCCATCTCCTCCGGTGCCGGCGACGATGACGTGAAGCAGATGGACCGCCTTGGCGACATCATCGGACTCTGCTTCCAGATACGCGATGATATCTTCGACTACTACGACAACGATACCGGCAAACCCTCCGGCAACGACATGCTTGAGGGTAAGCTAACCCTGCCGGTCCTCTATGTGCTCAACACCACCAACGATGAGGCCCTCCGCGCCATCGCCACGCGTGTGCGTGCCGGCTCCGCTACGGCCGATGAGATAGCTATCCTTGTAAGCGCCACCAAGGAGCAGGGCGGCATCCGCTACGCCAACGACCAGATGGAGCGTCTTTCCCTCGAGGCTAAGGCCCTCATCTCCAACTTCCGCAACCCCGAGGTCAAGCAGGCCCTCAGCCTCTACATCGACTTCGTGAGCGAGCGCACCAACTGACGGCGCCCCGGCAAGAATAGACAGTCTATCCCTACATTTATATATTATAACGTGCATCCCCAAGACAGAATTCTTCGGATGCACGCTTTTTGTACCGATAATTTGAAATAAAGGTGCAGAATATAGTGCCTTTCAGAAGAAATTGTTATTTTTGCCGTGAGTTGCTGTGCTCTTAGCGAAGAGACGCAACTCTTTAATGGAATATTAACAAGCGTTTGCTGTTATTCGGAACATCTTAGAATCTACCACATTCAAAAGACACAAAATCCGAAAGAATAAGTTTGCAAACGTCTGTGCGTTTTGCATAGGCGTGACTTATCTGGATTTTGTAGGCTTGTGGTAGAGCCTTAAGGTGTAGATGAAAGATCGTCTATGCTTCTTTTGTGCTCTTCACTTGCCTGCGTTCCTCCGAAGATAAGCGACGCACAAAAGCATAGCGCATGGCAAACACAAACTTAGCAAATGCAAAGACGGCAAAGAACGATGAGTTTTATACGCAATATCAAGATATTCAGAAGGAGATAAACGCCTATCTGGAATATGACCCGAATGTGTTTCGTGGCAAGACGGTGCTGTTGCCTTGCGACGACCCAGAGTGGAGTAACTTCACCAAGTTCTTCGCTCAGAACTTTGAAGCCTTTGGATTAAAAAAGCTGATTAGTACGAGTTATGCCGTTGACTCAAAACGGATAAAGGACTGGCAACCGACACTGTTTGAAACAGAAAGTCCTTATTACGATGCGGACAAGAGCCGTACACATGGAAAGATATTCGTTTTAGATAAAGACATTAACGGAGATGGGCGTTTCAATATCAACGACTTGCAATGGTCGTATCTTGAAGGTGACGGTGATTTTCGCAGTGAAGAAGTAAAAGCACTGCGAGACGAAGCGGATATTATCATTACTAATCCGCCATTCTCACTATTTAGGGAGTTTATGGCATGGATTATGGAAGCAGGAAAGCAATTTATCATTATTGGAAATCAAAATGCTGTGTCATACAAGGAGATATTTCCTTTAATAAAAAACAATAAGGTTTGGTTCGGGGTTGGTTTTAAGGGTGGAGCAACACATTTTATCAGCAATTATCAAGACATAGCAACTGCTGGAAATCATATAGAGGGAATGATAAGAGTATCAGGGGTAGTTTGGTACACAAATATAGACCATGGTCGCCGCCACGAATACCTGCCTTTGATGACAATGGAGGATAATATTATGTACTCTAAGCATAAGGAAATAAGAGGAAAGGGATATATCCATTATGAAAACTATGATGCGATAGATGTCCCTTATACAGATGCAATTCCTGCTGATTATGAGGGGATGATGGGGGTTCCAAGAACCTTTCTTGATAAGTATTGTCCGGAACAGTTTGAGATTATTGGTAATGCGGAAGGAGATGCAGGCAAAGAGCTTGGTTTTAAGCCTTATCCACGTGAATTAAGGAAACTGAACAAAAGTCTTAGAGATGGACAACCTTATTATTTTGATGAAAATGGTGTTCCGCAAAAACCTTTTGGTAGAATTATAATCCGCAAAAAACAATAGCGATGCAAACGACATTACTAACCGACCTTACGGTCAAAGAGATTTGTGAGGGCTTTGTTTACAATCAGTTGGAAGGCAAAGGCCTGTTTGGGTGGTCTGGCAAACTGACTATCCAGCCGGAGTATCAGCGTAATTACCTCTATGCAGAAAACGAAGGCAAGAAGGAAATGGCTGTCATAGATAGTATGCTGAAAGGTTATCCTATTGGTCTCATATATTTCAACGAACCCGAAGATGGCAAATATGAGATACTTGACGGACAACAGCGCATAACAAGTATAGGACGATTCGTTACGGGCAAGTTTGCTATCAAGGACAAGTTCGGAATGGAGCAATACTTTACTGGCCTAACCAAAGAGGAACAAGAAAAGATAAACTCCTATAGATTGCTTGTCTATGTTTGCAATGGCACAGAAAAGGACATCAAAGAATGGTTTGAAACAATCAACATTGCTGGTGTGCCATTGAACAAGCAGGAACTTCTCAATGCCACGTATAGCGGCCCATTTGTGACGGAAGCTAAGAAAGTATATAGCAACTCTCGTAGTCCGCAATTGCAGAAGTGGGGCTGCTACATCAAAGGCAATGCCAACCGTCAAGACATTCTTCATGCGGCACTTGCATGGGTGGCAAAAGGAGAAGAAAACGTTGGCGGCTACATGAGCCAGCATCGTTACGAAAATAGTATTGAGGAATTGCAGACCTATTTTGACACTGTAATAGAATGGGCTAAAACGTTGTTCGGCGAGACAAAAGATGAAATGAGAGGTTTGGAATGGGGAGCCTTTTACGAGAAGTACCATTCCAATTCTTACAACCCAGCCAAATTACAACAGCGAGTAAATGAACTATATGCTGACGAATATGTAACAAACAAGCGCGGTATCTTTGAGTATGTGCTCGGTGGAGAAATAGAGCAGAGTCTGCTAAATATCCGCATCTTTGAGGATAGCGTGAAGAAAACAGTGTATGCCCGTCAGACGAATGAGGCCAAAGAGCAAGGAGTTAGCAATTGCCCAGAGTGCGCCAAAGGACATGAGAATGTTCGCACCAAGATTTACAAGTTCAACGAAATGGATGCCGACCATGTGACTGCATGGAGCAAGGGTGGCAGCACGGATATTGAGAACTGCCAGATGCTGTGCAAGACTCATAACAGAGCGAAAGGAAATAGATAATTAAAATAATTGAAAAAGATGAAAAAGGTTTTTGTTTTATTGTTTTTAGGTGTTTCTTTGTTTTCCTTCGGGCAAAAATGGACAAGAGAACACATCAAAGCAGATGCCATGGCTGGTAACCCAGAAGGAGAGAAGTTCACATGGCAACATGGTGACACTATTGTTACCATTTGGAGTTATGGTTATGATTGGAGAATAACAGATGGGCATACGCGCTTTTTTCCAGACTCTCGAGAAAACTATATAAGGGTGCCAGGCAAACGATATGGAGATACTCAAAGAAAGATGATGTTGCCTTCAGATATAAGTGCAATTGGCGCACAAAATATTGAGGGAATAGCTGATTTCGGTTTCTATGATGCACAAGGAAATCTTGAAAAGCATGATAAAGATAGTCGTATAGAATTAACAGATTCGTGTAAGATAATTCGTCTTCCGATATCGCCTAAGTTAAAAGTAAAAAAAGGTGCTTTTCGGTTTGCAGAATGGTTGCGCAGCGGGCAGGGATATGCTCGAATAAGAATTGTTAAGATGGACGGGGAGTATTTTGATTTGTCAATACCTTGTCTAAAGAAGTTTTAAAAGTTCCCGGCACGTACAAAAGAAAATGCTGGGCAAGCGACATGATTAAAATGGCAATTGTCCATGCGGATTCCTGATGTCTAAATCAATTCATGCAGTGGCGAAAGGATAATTGTCCTGCCTCTCCCGTGCGGAGAGGCAGGGCTATTTATTTGTCAGCATCATTTTGCTTTGGGCGTGGGCGTTGCTTTTATTTGCGAGGGGAGCAGAAATAACTGCGAGGAAAGCTGGCGTAATCGCGTGAAAGCATGGTTTTGTAGCGCGGAGCCGTAAGATAAACGCGAGCTCATGGCAAAATTCCTAAAGAATTTTCAAACGTTTCTAAGGAATTTTTAAAGATTACTTAGAAATAAATAAAAACTCCTTAGGAATTATGAAAAATTCCTTAAGAATTATTTCAAATTCCTTAAGAATTTTTGAAAATTTCTAAAGAATTTTCGCGGGAGCTCGCGATAAGATTACGGCACCTCGCGATATAAGCACGGGAGGACGCGATTAAAATGTGGGAGGACGCGATTAAAATGTGGGAGCACGCGATTAAAATGTGGGAGCACGCGATGAAATGGCGGCTGCACGGCTTTACGGATGCAGAGCTCAGAAGGTGGGATTCCGAAAACAAGGAATAAGAGGAAAAGGTCGAAAAAGAATTGTGGGGGCTTGTTAAGAATGTCTGTTTCTTAAACACGAATTCCCGTGAATGGCTCGCGAATTATCAATAATTCGTAATGAAAAATCTGCAAAGAAACCGTATAAGCTAACTCCTTGTTAACTTGTTAATTAATTCTGTAATTGTGTCAGAGTTTGCGCCAGTTGGAGCCTGGGAGCTGGCGGGCCAGTCCGCGGAACTCCAGTTCGGAGAGGACGGACAGCACGGTGGGGACGGGCAGTCCGCTGATGCTGACGATGTGGCTGATGTGGCGGGGCTCACTGGTGAGGGCGTTGAGCAGCATACGCTCCTCGGCGGTGAGTGCTTCGTCAAACATTGAAGGGAGGGGATTGTCTGACTGCTGCTTGGGCACCTGCCAGCCTATGGTGCGCACTACGTCGGCGGCGCTGGTGACGAGGGCTGCGCTGTGGGTCTGGATGAGTCGGTTGCAGCCTACGGATGCCTGGTCGGTGGTGCGGCCGGGACAGGCCATGACGGTGAGGCTGTATTCGTTGGCCAGGCGGGCTGTGGTGAGTGAGCCTCCGCGCTCGCGGCTCTCCACGACGAGGGTGGCCTCGGCAATGCCGGCGATGAGTCGGTTGCGATGGAGGAAGTTGATGCCGTCGGGACGCGTCAGGGTGGGGTATTCGGTGAGGAGTCCCCCGTGCTTTGTCATGCGGGCGGCGGTGTTGCGGTGTGTGCTGGGATAGATGGTGTCGAGGCCGTGGGCGAGCACTCCAACGGTTGGCAGGCCGTTCTCCAGGGCTGCGCGGTGGGCGTTGATGTCGGTGCCGTAGGCCAGTCCGCTGATGATGAGCAGGTCGGGGAAGACGGAGGCGAGGTCACGGCAGATGGTGTTGACGAGGTCGCGTCCGTATTCGGTGCTGCGGCGTGTGCCTACGATGGCCAGGGTGTGGACGGCGTTGAGGTCGGCATTGCCGCGATAGTAGAGAGCCAGGGGTGCATCGGTGCACACTTCCAGGAGCCGGGCGGGGTAGGCGGGGTCGGTGGGAATGAGTATGCTTATGCCGTGCTGCCGTGCAAAGAGGGCTTCGGCCTCGGCGCGGCGCAGGGCATCAGAAAGCGCGGTTTCATCGATAAGAAAGGCCTGCGGATTGAGGTCGGGGACTATGGCCTGCAGATTGTCGGCATGGGCAACTATGGTCGAGGCTGAGCCTGCGTGGCGATAGAGCTCCAGCAGCTGGCGGCCGCGGGTGCGAAACATGATGGACAGGGCCATGCAACATATCTGTTCATTGGGGGTCATGCTGACATTTCTTTATTGCTTTGGCAAAGTTAGGAAAAAAATGGTAGAGATGTTGGAAAAATGGCGGCATAGTTGTATATTTGCGGGCAGAAAAGAGATTGCTATGCTTTGCAGGAAATTATTTTTTGTCTTGGGTATGGCTGCCCTGTGCGGGGTGGGGGCCGGCCGCGTCAGGGAGCCGCTTCCGTGCGGCCCGGTGCCCAGCGAGCGTCAGCTGCGGTGGCATGAGATGGAGATGTATGCCTTTATCCATTTCACTACCACCACCTACCGCGACATAGAGTGGGGCTACGGCGATGCCGAGCCCGATGAGTTCAGGCCTGACAGCCTGGATTGCGACCAGTGGGCCGCCACGCTGAAGGCGGCGGGCATGAAGGGAGTGGTAATAACTGCCAAGCATCACGACGGTTTCTGCCTCTGGCCGTCGAAGGAGACTGACTACAGCGTCAAGGCCAGCAGCTGGCGAGACGGCAAGGGCGATGTGGTGGCTGAGATGGCCAGCGCGGCCAGGAGGCACGGCCTGCTGCTGGGCGTCTATTTGTCGCCGTGGGACCGCCACGACCTGCGCTACGGCAGCCCTGAATATGTGGACTATTTCCGCGCACAGCTGAGGGAGCTGCTGACGGAGTACGGGCCCATCTTTGAGGTGTGGCAGGACGGTGCCAACGGCGGCGACGGATATTATGGCGGTGCGTGCGAGCGGCGCATTATCGACAAGAATACCTACTATGGCTGGGACGTGACCGACAGTCTGATACGCAGTTTGCAGCCGTGGGCGGCCATCTTCAGCGACGAGGGCCCCGACACGCGGTGGTGTGGCACAGAGAGCGGCCACGTGGGTGCGACCAACTGGTGCACCATCAGTCGCGGCCATGCCCCCGAGGGCAACGGGCGCTTCAGCTGGCTGCAGCAGGGCGAGGAGAACGGCACTGACTGGGTGCCGGCGGAGGTGGACGTGTCGATAAGGCCGGGCTGGTTTTATCACGCCAGGGAGGATGACAAGGTTAAGACTGCAGAGCAGCTGATGGACATATACTATAGTTCGGTGGGGCGTGGCGCTAATCTGATACTGAATGTTCCGCCTATGCCGAGCGGACGCCTGCATCCCACCGATGTGGCGAGGCTCACGGCCTTTGGTGAGGCACTGAGACGTGAGTTTGCCTACCCGTTGCTGGGCAAGGGCACGCGCATAGAGGCCAGCAACGTTAGGGGAGGCAGCCGCCGCTTTGCCGCCGGCAAGCTGACGGATGGCAGAAAAGACAGCTACTGGGCCACCGATGACAGCGTGAGGGCGGCCAGCGTGACGATAGTGATGGACGGGGAACGCGAGTTTAACCGCTTGAGCCTGAGCGAGTATCTGCCGCTGGGGCAGAGGGTGAAGGCGTGGCGCGTGGAGGCAAGGCAAGCTGACGGCAACTGGTGCCAGATAGCCGAGGGCACGACGATAGGACACAAAAGGCTGCTGAGATTTGATAAGGTCTGCGCGGACGAGGTCCGCATAAGCATCACTGATGCCAAGGCCTGCCCCTGCATAAGCGAGGTGCAGCTATTTCTCAGCGAGGAGTAGGCTGCGGAGCTTGCGACGCAGACGGGGGCATGTGATAGAAAATGCTGTTGGCGGCGGGGCGTATGACAATTTTACAGAACTGTAATCTGTGTCAACATCTATATTATTGCCGAATTCTTTGGGGTGTAACGGAGGGAGTTTTCTCCTTACCCCTTTATTCCTTAAACATGGCGTCGAGCTCGGGCGAATCGCCGAGTTTGCCGTCGATGCGTGCTACGGTCTCAATCTTGCCGCGGACGCAGAGTTTCTCATCGGGCAGACGATAGATGTCCTGCAAAAAAACGTACTTAGGGCCCTCCTTATATACATTGAGACAGCTGACAAAGTCGGTGTCGGGAGTGAGCGAGGCCTTGAGCTGCATGGTCACGCGGGCCACCACGGCATCGATGCCGTGCTTGTGGAGCTCGATGAAACTGATGCCTTTGCTCAGCAGAAACTGATGGCGCGTGTGCTCCATGTAGTGCAGATAGTTGGCGTTATTGACGATGCCCTCCACATCGCACTCATAGTCTCTGACGGTCAGTTGCAGTTTAAAGATGTAGTCTTTCATGGATAGTGTTTTTATTTGGCGCAAAGGTAGCACGTTTGTCTGTGAAAAGGGTTGTGAAGGAATGATTTTTTGTCGGCAGGAGTGTTTTTGTGATAGAATTTGTTTGATGCGTTGTAAATTTTGGCTATCTTCGCACTCATAAAAAGAATAATATATAATTATGATTAGAGCGAGATTTTCTGCAGCATTGGCTGCACTGGCCTTTTTCCTGACTGTCCCCCAGACCGTCACAGCGCAGCAGCGCAGCATGGACCAGGTGATGGATATTGTTGCCAAGTCGCCGGTAGGCAATGTGATAGGTAGTGCGCGAAGCAGGATGTTTGGCGGCTCTCAGACCACGGCGGGGCAAGAGCCGTACTATATCTTCAGTTCGGGCGAAGGCAAGGGCTTTGTCATTGTATCGGGCGACGAGCGGATGGCTCCCGTGCTGGCATACAGCGACGGCGGCGATTTTGATGCCGACAAGGTGCCTGACAATATCAAGGCATGGCTCAGCCTCTATGAGAAGGAGTACTCCACCCTTGGGGCTAAGAGCAAGACATACGCCACTCCCAGCGACGGCAGTGTGGTTGGAGAGACGGAGAGCGTGGCCCCATTCCTTAATAGCAAGTGGGGACAGGGCAAGCCCTACAACGAACTGTGTCCTGAGTATAAGCCCGGCGTGAAGGCTGTAACGGGCTGCGGCGCTACGGCTATGGCGCAGTGCATGTATTACTACCGCTACCCAACCAAGGGTACGGGCTCGCACTCATATACCACAGAAACCTACGGGCTCAGCCAGAGCTGGAACTATGGTAGCCACACCCTGCAGTGGAACTTGATGAAGAACGACTATACCACCAACGGCAACAGTGACGAGGAAGTGGCGGCCATAGCCGAACTGCTCTATGGCTGCGGCGTGGCTGCCGATATGGACTACGATGTGGAGAGCGGCTCGTTTCAGAGAGACGTGATGGCCGGAATGAGCAAGTATTACGGCTATGACAAAGACATGGCTATCATCAAGCGCGAGAATATGGCTGCTGCCGACTGGCACAAGGCGCTCACCAATGAGCTTAAGGCCAAGCGCCCGATGATTATGTCGGCTCACACCAAGGGCAATGCCGGCCATATGTTTATAATCCATGGATATAAGGTCAATGCCGGCGAGGACCCCTACTATTATATTAACTGGGGCTGGAGCGGGAACTTTGACGGTTACTTTATGATGCCCGACCTCTGCTATGACGGCATTGATGCCAACACTCTGTCGGAGGACATCAGCGCCATTGTGGGCATACAGCCAGACGATGGGGTGCAGGACCAGCAGTTGACGATACAGGCCAAGAGCCTCGTGCCCAGCACCACCAGCGTAAGGGTGCACGAGGGCGAGAGCCTGAGTGTGTCGGTAACAGACCTCTGGGTGGGCAATATCGGAAACTTTACGGGTACGCTGAAGCTGGCCCTGATAGATGCGGCCGACAACGCCTATGTCATCAGCACGCTGCCTGACGTGACGCTCAATGCAGGCATGAGCTATAGCTTCACCGCCAACAGCACCTTCCCTGGCGGCATGACCACCGGCACCTATACCCTGAAATGCTACGCTCGCGCCGAAGGCACCAGTGTGGATGTGGAAGTTACACAGGGCAGCGGCGTCACAAGCATTTATATTGAAAACGATCCGACAGCCTACACCCCCTCGCTTGTATCCAGCGAGATAGCGGTAAGCAAGTCGGGAACACGCACCCTGAGCCTTGACGCTACAAATGTAATGAATGCTGCGGAGAGAGATTTCTCCGGTACGCTGCAGATGATGCTTACCGATGATGCCAATAACAGGATTCTGATGTTTGGCAGCACCAAGACCCTCTCCGGCTTGGGCAAGTATTCCTATTTTCCCAGGACAGACACCTTTACGGGTGAACTGCCTGATGGCCTTGCTGACGGTGTTTATCGTCTGTGGCTTGGCGCGCAGCAGAGCGGCTACGACCAGTGGGGTAAGGTGAAGAAATATACTATCGAGGGTGGCTATATCACTGCTCTTGACCTGGATGGTTCCACCAGGTTCTGGCTGAAGGACAACGCCGTTTCGTTGGAGCCGGTGTATGCCAAAGCCACCTTCAGTGCCGATGGCACGGTGGTGAGCCAGAAGAACATAGTGGTAGGCGACTCTATTAAGGAACCCGAAGCGCCGGAGAAGGAGGGTTACACCTTTGACGGTTGGGATGGCACGCCTGAGGTAATGCCAGCTAATGATATTAACATTGTTGGCAATTATACAATCAATCAGTATGTAGTCAGGTTTGTGGCCAATGACGAGGTGGTCAGCGAAACACGACAAAATTATGGCAGTGCCATCATGGCGCCGGCAGGTCCCGTAAGGGAAGGTTACACCTTCCAAGGCTGGGGCGAAGTAGATGCCACGGTGCCTGCCAGGGATGTGGAATACACTGCGCAATATAAGGCAAACAGCTATCATCTCTCCTTCGTGGTGGACGGTAAGGTTACCCTTGAGATGGATACTGACTATGGTTCCATCATCCTAAACCCTAAATCGCCGAGCAAGGAAGGTTATACCTTTGCGGGATGGGATGGTTATGAAGAGACAATGCCGGCCCATGACCTGGTATGTACGGCGCTGTTCAATATCAATCAGTACACAGTCAGGTTTGTTGCTGACGGTAATGTGGTTAGCGAACAGAAGCAGGACTACGGCAGTGCCATCACTGCGCCGGCAGGTCCCGCCAAGGAGGGCTATACCTTCCAGGGCTGGGGTGAGGTTGACGCCACGGTGCCTGCGCACGATGTGGAGTACACAGCGCAATATAAGATCAACCAGTATGTGCTGAAGTATATGGTTGACGGAACAGAATACAAGAAAGAGACCCTTGACTATGGCACCGCCATCACAGCGGCAGCTGCTCCCACCAAGGAGGGTTACACCTTCAGCGGATGGGGCACGGTGCCAGCCACGATGCCAGCGAGCGACGTGACAATCACCGGCACATTCTCTGTCAACAAATACACAGTCAGGTTTGTGGCCGACGGTACCACGGTCAGCGAGACAGAGCAAAACTACGGCAGTGCCATCACCGCCCCTGCCGGCCCCGCCAAGGAGGGCTATACCTTCCAGGGCTGGGGTGAGGTTGACGCCACGGTGCCTGCCAAGGACGTGGAGTATGAAGCTCAGTATACGGTCAACCAATATATTCTTACCTACATTCTTGACGGTAGGGTTTATAAGACCTACACTCTTGACTTTGGTGCCACCATCAGTCCCGAGGGTGACCCCGAAGACGATGATTTCTTCTATGCCTGGGAGGACGTGCCTGCTACCATGCCAGCCCGCAATGTGGAAGTCAACGCCTATGTTACAGGCATTGCCGGATTTATTGCCCGCAATGAGAATGTACAGATTTTCTCCCTCAGCGGTCAGCGCCTCAGTGCGCTGCAGAGGGGCATAAATATTGTCCGTTATGCTGACGGAAAGACTCGCAAGGTAGTGGTAAGATAGTCTTTACAACAGAAAAATAAATCCCCCGAGCGTTGACGCCCGGGGGATTTTTGACTGTATAGGGAGGGAACTATTATTTCGCGATAATAAGGTAGTAGTTTTTCTTGCCCTTCTGCACCAGGATATATTTGCCGCCGATGAGGTCTGTCTCACTAAAGGCATACTCGGTGTCGGCAATCTTCTCCTTGTTGACACTTACGCCGCCGCCCTTGACCATTTTGCGGAACTCGCCCTTGCTGGGGAAGCAGTCGGTGGTTTCTGCCAGCAGGTCGGGAGCCTTGGTGCTGAGGATGACGTCTTTGGCCAGTTCGTATGTGGGGACACCCTCAAAGACGCTGAGCAGTGTGGCCTCGTCCAGATGGAGCAGGCTCTCCTTGGTGGCCTTGCCGAAGAGCAGGTTGCTGGCCTCAACAGCAGTGTTGTAAGCCTCGCGGCCATGAACCATAACAGTCACCTCTTCGCCCAGGCGCTTCTGCAGTAAGCGGCGGCCCGGGTCGGCACGATGCTCAGTGATGAGGGATTCAATCTCTTCCTTGTCAAGCGATGTGAATATCTTGATGTAACGCTCGGCATCCTCGTCGGTTACGTTGAGCCAGAATTGATAGAACTTATAGGGAGTGGTGCGGTTGGCGTCAAGCCAAACATTGCCGCTCTCAGTCTTGCCAAACTTGCGGCCATCGCTCTTGGTGATGAGGGGACAGGTGAGGGCATAGGCCTCGCCGCCGGTGGTGCGGCGAATGAGCTCGGTGCCAGTGGTGATGTTGCCCCATTGGTCGGAGCCGCCCATCTGTAGTTTGCAGTTGCGGTGGGTGTTGAGGTAGAGGAAGTCGTAACCCTGCAACAGTTGATAGGTGAACTCGGTGAAACTCAGACCATCGCTGGCTTCGCCGTTGAGTCTGCGCTGCACAGAGTCCTTGGCCATCATGTAATTGACAGTGATATGCTTGCCCACCTCGCGGGCGAAGTCAAGGAAGGTGTAGTTTTTCATCCAGTCGTAGTTGTTGACCAGCTCGGCTCGGTTGGGCGCATCGCTCTCAAAGTCGAGGAAACGACCCAGCTGCTTTTTGATGCACTCCACATTGTGGCGCAGCGTGGCCTCGTCCAGCAGGTTGCGCTCCTGGCTCTTGCCAGAGGGGTCGCCAATCATGCCAGTGGCACCGCCGATCAGAGCCAGCGGTTTATGTCCGCAGCGCTGGAAATGTCGCAGCATCATCACGCCGCACAGGTGGCCTATATGCAGGCTGTCGGCGGTGGGGTCAATGCCTACGTATGCAGTGGTGGTCTCCTTGGCAAGCTGTTCCTCAGTGCCTGGCATGATCTGGTGGAGCATGCCTCTCCATTTAAGTTCTTCTACAAAGTTCATCGAATAATAGGATTTTATAATAGCTAATGTTTTATTTGACCATAAGTATCTTAGCAACCACTCCGTCCTTGGCATCGGCATCGCTGGCAATGACCAGATAGATGCCAGAGGCTACGCGGTCACCAGCCTTGTTGCGGCCATCCCAGGTGAAGGTGCCACCCAGCGAGGTGCCTTGAGCCACCAGCAGGCCTGTGGTGGTGGTAATCTTAACGTCGCTGTCGGTGGTGAAGCCGGTGATGCGTATCTTGCCTTCATAGTTGGGTCTGACGGGGTTGGGGAAGACTTTTATGTTGCTCTCCTTGAGTTCGGCGGCGGGTTCTGTGGCATCGCCACGATAGGAGTTGAGGCCCTTGTCGGTGCCAATCATCAGCACACCGTTGTCAGGACGCAGGGCCAGCGACAGAATGGTATTTGACAGCAACGGAGAGTTCTCTGCGGTGAAGTGCTCTAGTATCTGCAGACCGTCATCCGAAACAAGGTAGAGGCCGTTGTTGGTGGTGCCCAGCCACTTGCGGTTGGCTCCATCCACCACTATACTTTTGACTGGCACTCCGTCCAGCAGGTAATCAGCATAGTTGGTGCCGTCGTTGCGTGGTATGAGCGGACGGCGGAAAGTCTGCTTGGTGTTGAAGATGGTGGTGGGGTCTTCCAGCACAAATACCCCCTGGTCGGTACCAATCCAAAGCTTGCCGTTATGGTCAAAAGCCATGTTATAGAGCAGACTCAGTTGAGTGGTGGTGCTGTTTTGGTCGGTGAAGGTGGTGCAGAAACTGAATTGATCGTCCGACTTGTTGCTCAGTGTGTTGTTGTAGTTGAGGCAGGCTATGCCAGCCTTGTAGGTGCCAGCCCAGCGGCGGTGGGTCATCCACACCCATCCACGGTCGTCAAAGAGGTAATGGTCGAAGGTGGGGCTTCCCTTCAGCGACTCGTAGTAGAAACTCTCCCAAGTCTTGTCGGGCTTCATCACGCGGATGATGGTGTCCACTTGGTTGTTGAACATCCACAGGTTGCCCTTGGGGTCGTAGGCTGCGCCTGTGAGGCGGTTATATTCCTTGTATGAAGGGCGGGTAGGGTAGATGCTGCTGATGGGCGAGTTGTCGTTATTATAGAGGTTAACAAACTGCCCGTCACGAAACTCATAAAGACCGCCTATTGACGAGGATGCGAAGTGGTGGGTGGTATCTTTGGGATCTTGTGTCACCGAGGTGATGTTGCGATAAGCCACCCCTGTCTTTATGGCGATACTGTCTTCGCTGAAGTTGGTCCATGTTCCGTTTTCAAACGTCATGATGGTGCCCGGGAAGGATGTCTGACCGCTGTAGTTGAGGGCTCCGCCGGCCACCAGTAGGCGGTTGTCATCGGTGAGGCGTATATTATCGAACAGATTGCGTATCGGACTGTTGGGAACTATTGAGCCGCTGGCAGCTACCAGGGAATCGCTGCCGAGGCTGTCAGCAGCGATTCTCAGGGCCTGTAGGCCGAGTTCGCGGCGTGCTGCCCATAGGTGAGTGCCATCGCTGGCCAGATCGGAAAAATCGTTATCCATCTTGAAAGTCTGGACTTTCTCATCGTTGTCCATTATGTTGACGGTGGTGGGGTTGCACAGCACGAGGGCAGTGCCGCAGGTGGAGCAGAAACTCAATGGACCGTCAATCAACTTTGTAGTCTGGAAATTATCAGTGTTAAGAGAAAACAAACCATTGCGCGTGTTGAGGGCGTATAACTTATTGTTATAGGAAATAAGTTTATGCATGTAGGTGTTGGTCTTACGGCTCCAGTTGTTTTTCTCCAGCAGGTTCTTAGAGTAATCGCCGACATAGATGCCATCGGGACCAAGGGCGTAGATATAATCGCCGTCGCTCAGGGCGCAGCGCACAGTCATGCCTATTTCGTATGTGTTGGTAAACTCGGCTTTGCGCAGATTGATTTCCACTATGCCGAAGTTGGTGGAGAGGAAGGCTTTCTCTCCAGTAATGGTGATATCGTTGATTGTCTTGTCTGTGTAGGTAGAGTTCTTATATTCCGGCAGGTTGATGATGCTGTCGTGGATATCTAATATATCAATATTGTAATCATCATAAACAAGTATCAGTTCCTCCAGTTCTTCGCAGTATGCCATGTGGGTGATGGTGGTGCTGCTCAGTCCGGTTGATTTGCTGTAGGTCTGCACTTTGTCGTCGCCATACACATAGGAGAATAGTCCGCCACTACCCAGGACATATACCTTGCCGTTTACGGGCAGTGTCTTTGTAACATCGTGATAGGAGATATACGAGTTCCAGTCGCGGGCGATGATAGCCAGCGGCAACATTATGGCCAGGGCCAGGTATGTAATCTTCTTTCTCATGGCTGTGTGTTATTTGTTCAGAAATTCTGTCAGTTTGGCTACGGCACGGGCACGGTGGCTGATATGGTTTTTGACATCTTCGCCCAACTGAGCAAAGGTCTTGCCTGTATCTTCTGGAATGAAGACGGGGTCATAGCCGAACCCCTTGTCACCCATTGGCTCCGTGGTTATGGTGCCGCGTACCTCGCCGCTGAAGAGATGCTCCTCGCCGTCCAGTATTAGGGCTATGGCAGTGCGAAACCGGGCATTGCGGTTGTCCTTGCCCTTCATTTCGCGTAACAACTTGCGCATATTGGCCTGTGAGTCCTGGTTGTCGCCGGCATATCGAGCGGTGCGCACGCCAGGCTTGCCGTCCAAAGCTTCCACTTCCAGGCCGGTATCGTCGGCAAAGCAGTCATAGCCATAGTTGTCATAGACATAGTGAGCCTTAATCAAGGCATTACCCTCCAGAGTGTCTGCTGTTTCGGGGATATCGGTGTGGCATCCTATATCGCTGAGGCTTAAAACCTCGGTTTCATCGTGAAGAATGGCACGAATTTCCCGTAATTTATGTTCGTTATTGGTGGCAAAGACTATCTTATCCATTGTGGTTGTCAGAGTGAAGGCATATACCTATTTTTATAACGCGCGATAAAGCTTTTTATTATCTCTATTTTCCTTTGATGCGATCGAAACCATTGCCAAAGACACCAACCACTTTGCTTTGCGAAACGAAGGCATTGGGGTCAAGGGTCTTGATAACGCGGAAAATAAACGGACTCTCCCTGCGGCGGGCCAGCACTACCAGCACCTTGTGCTGTTGTTTGGTGTACCATCCTTGACTGTCCAGTACTGTCACCCCGCGTCCCGTCTTGGCTATTTCGGCGGCTATTTCATCGTATTTGTCGGAGAAGATGAAGAATTGTACCGATTGGCGACCACGGTTCATCACATAGTCAATCATTGAGGTTTCGATAAACAGTGTGCAATAACCGTATATTAGCAACCTTACGTCATGGAACACCAAGAAACTGCTGGAGATAATCAGCAGGTCGGCAATCATGATGCCCTGACCGATGCTTATGTCTCGGTAGTGATTGACCACTGCGCCGACAATATCGGTACCGCCAGTGCTGCCGTTGCCGTTGAACACAAAGCCTAGGCCTATACCCTCAATGATGGCACCGATGATGCAGGCCATAAACATGTCGTGCTCGCCCAAAATCTGTGGCAGCATGCCGTTCTCGTCACCAAACCATGCAGGGATGGCCCACAGCACAAAGGTCATGAAGACTATGCCGTAGATGGTGTTGGCCATAAATTTGAACCCCAATATCTTCAAAGCCACAACAAGCAGCACGATATTGATGACAAAGTATGTGACCGTCACTGGCAGTCCTGTGATGTAGAAAACGATAGCGGCCAAACCTGTAGTAGCGCCCGGAGTGATATGGTAGGGCAGCTGGAATAAGGTAAATCCGATAGCGTACATGATAATGCCTATCGACATAAGGCTGACGTCATGGGCCATGTGGCGTAGGGATGGTTTCATTATATCCATAGTGGTGGAGTATTAGCAGTAAGGAAAAAAAAGAAAGAGGTAGTGATTACTTGAGAACTATATTTACGATTCGGTGGGGCACCACTATAACCTTGACAATCTGCTTACCCTCGGTGTAGCGGGCTGTTGCCTCGGCCTCGAGGGCAGCCTTTTCAATGTCTTCCTTGCTGGCATCGGGCGCAAAGTCAAGGGTAAATCGTGTCTTGCCGTTAAAGGAGATGCTTAGTGTTTCGGTGTCCTCCTTGAGGTATTGTTCATCCACGTCTGGCCATGGTGCATCGCATACGGTGGTATGGTGGCCCAGCACCTCCCATAGCTCTTCGCACAGATGAGGGGCAAATGGGGCGAGCAGTTCTACCAATTGCTCCAGAACAGCTTTGGAGCAGCATTTTTGCTGAGTCAGTTCGCCAACGCAAATCATAAAGGCACTGATGGCAGTGTTGTAGGAGAAGTTCTCTACATCTTGGCTTACCTTCTGTATAAGTTTGTTGATACTCTTGAGGCTTTCCTTGCTGGGCTCGGTGTCGCTAACCAACAGTTGTCCATCGCGGTTGTAGAAGAGACCCCATACTTTGCGTAGGAAACGGAAGCAGCCGTCAATGCCGTTGCTATCCCAGGGTTTTGACTGGCTGATGGGGCCGAGGAACATTTCGTAAAGCCTCAGCGTGTCGGCGCCGTAGCGCTCCACAATATAGTCGGGGTTCACTACGTTGAACATGCTTTTTGACATTTTCTCAATGGCCCAGCCACAGATATATTTGCCGTCCTCCAGCACAAATGTGGCATCCTTATATTCGGGTCTCCATGCTTTGAAGGCCTCAAGGTCCAACTGGTCGTTGCTTACGATGTTTACATCTACATGGATGGGTGTGGTGTCGTACTGGTCCTTTAGTCCGTATGACACAAAGGTATTGCTGTCTTTGATGCGATAGACAAAGTTGCTGCGGCCTTGAATCATGCCTTGATTGATAAGTTTCTGGAAAGGTTCTTCTTTGCAGCTGTATCCATAGTCGAAGAGGAATTTGTTCCAGTATCGGCTATAGATAAGATGGCCTGTGGCGTGCTCTGAGCCTCCCACGTAGAGATCCACGTTCTGCCAGTATTCATCAGCCTTCTTGCTTACCAAAGTCTCTGAGTTGTGTGGGTCCATATAGCGCAGATAGTAGGCTGACGAGCCAGCGAAGCCAGGCATGGTGCAGAGCTCCAGCGGAAAGACAGTCTTCTCGTCAATGAGAGCCTTGTCCACTATCTTGCGCCGAGCCTCGTCCCATGCCCATACTTGGGCGTTGCCCAGTGGTGGTTCGCCTGTCTCGGTGGGAAGGAAGTTCTCCACCTCGGGCAACTCTACAGGTAGGCATTCTTCGGGCACCATCTGCGGCACTCCGTTCTTGTAGTAAACAGGGAATGGCTCGCCCCAGTAGCGCTGACGGCTGAAGATGGCGTCTCTCAGGCGATAGTTGACCTTTACACGGCCCAGGCCATGCTCTTTCACATATACTTTGGTAGCCTGTATGGCCTCCTTTACAGTCATACCATTGAGCACCAGATCGCAGTAAGGTTTCTTGCCAGCTGCCGGTGAGTTGCATACAATGCCCTCTTTGGCATCGTAGCTCTCTTCACTTACGTCAGCACCTTCAATCAACGGCACTATGGGCAGGCCGAAATGCTTGGCAAAGGCATAGTCGCGGCTGTCGTGAGCAGGCACTGCCATGATGGCTCCGGTGCCGTATCCAGCCAGCACATATTCGCTTATCCAGATGGGGTTCTTCTCGCCGGTGAAGGGGTTGATGGCATAGGAACCAGAAAAAACGCCGGTCACCTTGTGGTCTATCTGGCGTTCGCGCTCGGTACGGCCCTTTACATAAGTGAGATATTTCTCTACTTCACCCTTCTGCCCGGCGGTGGTCACCTTTTCTACCAGCTCGCTCTCGGGAGCTAACACCATAAATGTTACTCCAAACATGGTGTCGGCGCGGGTGGTGAAGATGGTAAACTCCTCATCGGTGCCAGCAATCTTAAAAATCACCTCAGCGCCTTCCGAGCGGCCGATCCAGTTGCGTTGAGTTTCCTTGATAGAGTCGCTCCATTCTATGGTGTCCAGCCCGTCCAGCAGTCGTTGAGCATAGGCGCTCACTCTGAGGCACCATTGGCGCATCTTTTTCTGCTCCACAGGGTAGCCGCCTCTAACGCTTACCCCATCTACCACCTCATCGTTGGCCAGTACAGTTCCCAGTTTGGGACACCAGTTGACCATCGTCTCACCGAGGAAGGCCAGACGGTAGTTCATCAGCACATCGCTCTGCTCTTTCTCCGACATCTGCTGCCACTGGTTGGCGGTCAGGTATAGTTGCTCGGTCTGTGCCACTTCCAGACCTTCGGTGCCGTGGGCGTTGAGGTGCTCTATCAGTTTTTCTATGGGCAGAGCCTTCTGGTATTTCAGGCAGAAGAAAGAATTATACATCTTCTGGAAAGCCCACTGTGTCCAATGATAGTAGTCGGGGGTGCAAGTGCGCACCTCGCGGTCCCAATCGAAGCAAAAACCTATCTTGTCCAATTGCTCACGGTAACGGTCGATGTTTTGGAAAGTAGTCTTCTCTGGGTGTTGGCCGGTCTGTATGGCATATTGCTCTGCGGGCAGACCATAGGCATCGTAGCCCATAGGGTTCAGCACGTTATATCCCTTCTGGCGCTTAAATCGTGCATATATGTCGCTAGCTATATAGCCCAGTGGATGCCCCACATGCAGACCGGCGCCGCTGGGGTAGGGAAACATGTTTAACACATAGAACTTCTTTTTGTTCTCGTCCTCTACAACGCGGTAAGTCTTGTGCTCTCTCCACCGCTGTTGCCATTTCTTTTCAATCTCCTGAAAATTGTAGTCCATCAGTATATTTGTTTTGTTTTTTACACAAAAAGAAAAGCCTTTGTTCGCTATTTAACGGACAAAGGTAACAAATAAATATGATTATGTCGCACTTTGATGCACAAAATCGTTCAATATATAGTCTTTTGGCAAAAAGCGTGCCGTTATTTTACCCTTATCAGTGTCAGGCCGTCGCGCATGGGGATGATAACTTTCTCTACCCTTTTGTCCAGGGCAATCTCTTCGTTGAAACGGCGTATTCCCAAAGTCTGAGTATCGCGGTCGTAGGCAGGGTCAATGATATGACCGTCCCATAGTGTGTTGTCGGCTAGAATGTATCCCCGAGGGTTGAGCAGATTGAGTGCAAGGGCGTAGTATTCGCAGTATTGGCGCTTATTGCCGTCAATGAATATAAGGTCGTATCCCAGCGGACTATCTTTTAATTCTTGCAGAACATCACCGATGTGTAGCCTTACTTTGTCAGCCCATGGTGACTCCTCAATATTGCGACGGGTGAAGTCCTCTAGCTCATCGTTTATCTCGTAGGTGTCTATCAATGCTCCGTCGTCCAGTCCAGAAGCCATGCTCAGTGCCGAGTATCCTGTGTAAGTACCTATCTCCAGCACCCGGCGAGGGCGAATCATCTCCACCAGCATCCTCAGTAGCACTCCTTGCAGGTGTCCCGAGGCCATGTGCCCCCTTACCTGATAGAGGTTGGTGGCACGCCACAGCCGATACAGGTATGGGTGTTCACTGTCTATATGCTGCTCTATGTAGGCGGTCAGGTCCTGCATTACGAGTGGAGTATGGCCTCAATAGCCAGACGATAGGAATCCAGTCCAAATCCACATATCACTCCCTTGCATCCGGCGGAGATCATGGAGTGGTGGCGAAATTCCTCCCTTTGATGTACATTGCTGATATGCACCTCTATCACTGGTGTGCTGACAGCTTTGATAGCGTCCAGCAGGGCAACTGATGTATGGGTGTAGGCACCAGCATTTAGTACGATTCCATCGAAGGAAAAGCCCACCTCATGAATCTTGTCCACCAGAACTCCCTCCGTGTTGCTTTGGAAGTATTCTATTTCTGCCTGTGGATACAGTTTGCGCAGGCTAGCAAGGTAGGACTCAAATCCTGTACATCCATACACTTCGGGCTCTCTTATACCCAGCAGGTTAAGGTTTGGACCGTTGATAATCTGTATTTTCATAGGTCAGTGGCGTAATTTTCAGTTTTCAAACACTAAATAATTCTTAATTCCTAAATTCTTAGTAATTTCGTGGCGAAATTAGGAAGAAAAAATCATATGAGCCCTATCAAGGAGCAAAATATTGATATTTTACAATCTCAGCGTAGTGCTAGGTGGCAGCGCTGGCAGCACGACTTGGTGCGTCCCTACCGCATTCACCTACAGTTGGAGCGTGGTCTTTCGCCTAACACCCTTGATGCTTATATGCGCGACCTTGACAAACTCATCTCCTTCCTTGATATTGAGGGTATCGAGCCTCTGCAAATGACGATAGATACACTGCACACCTTTGCTGCAGGACTCTATGACATTGGCCTCGATGCGCGTTCGCAGAGCCGCATTCTCTCTGGGGTCAGGGCTTTCTGTAGGTTTCTGCTCCTCACAGGTCGTACCGATAGTGACCCCAGCGAATTACTAGTGTCGCCTAAGATAGGTGTCCGCCTGCCTGAAGTACTCAGCGTTGAAGAGATAGACGCGCTCATTGCTGCCATACGACTTGACACCCGCGAGGGCCAGCGCAACAGAGCTATGATAGAGGTGCTCTATAGTTGTGGCTTACGTGTCAGCGAACTTTGTAATCTTAAGATTTCTGATCTTTATCTGGAGGAGGGTTTCATCAAGGTTAAGGGAAAGGGCTCCAAGGAACGGCTGGTACCTATATCGCCTAGAGCTATCAAGGAGTTGCGCCTTTATTTTTTTGATCGTAACCAGTGGCAAATTCCGCCTGAGTATCAGGACTTTGTCTTTATCACGGTTAAGCGTGGCACACGCAACATTGGACGTATCATGGTTTTCCATCTCATCAAGGAACTGGCTGTCAAGGCAGGCATTCATAAAAATATCTCTCCTCATACACTGCGTCACTCTTTTGCAACCCATTTGCTGGAAGGTGGAGCCAATCTGCGTGCCATACAGGCTATGCTCGGCCATGAGAGCATAGCCACCACCGAGATATACACCCATATCGATCGCTCGCGCCTGCGTGAGGAGATTCTTTTACACCATCCGCGCAACATGCATCGCGTGGACCAAGGCCGTCATTAAAAATAATCATCCTAAAAAGAATATAGATATGGAAACACATCCGTGGCTTGTTGCTCGCAAACAAGTGTTAAATAATTACCGCCTTCCCGCCGAGGGAAAGGCCGAAGTAGAGTCTCTCTTTGCTCAGATGGAGAAGCTGGCTTCTGGGTGCGCCAATCAAGGTGTTTTTGAGCAGCAGTTGGCTGCCAGTCCCCTTAGTCAGGAATATAATAATTTGTTGACCAAGTATGCCAAGTTTTTTATGACCAATGACAAGACTACTGATGAGCAAGTACAGGACCTCCAGAAAATAGCAGCCCAAAGCGCTGCCCAGGAGCAAGTGGAGTCAATGGTCAAGCGTGAGCTTCACACTGCCGCCATGCAGGCCTTGCCCGACGAGGTTCGTGAGTTTAAGTTTGGCGGTCTCCGCGTGGTGCCCGTCATAGGCCCCATCATTCAGTGGATAGACAATATCAAGTGGATTTCACGCCTCTTTGGCCGTAAGTAGGTCATTACCCTACCGTGCAGCGGATTCTTTAGGTAGAGCCTTGTGACGCTTGCTCTCCGAGGCGCCTATCTTAACGAGTTTATTGGCAGCCACTATGATGCTCTGCCCGTTGTCTGATGTGCTTCGCTTTACTTCGTCAATGGCTTTTTGGGTGGTAGTGAGACAGTCTTCCACCCGCTGAAATCGCTCTGCAAAAATTTGAATCCTTTCCACAATGATATTGGCAGCATCAAAGATTTTCTGATGATTCTCCACCTGCTGTATTTGTTTCCAGCTTGTTTCCAGCACTCGCAGCAGAGCATAGAGATTATTGCTGCCGCAAATAATTACGTGTTTCTCATATGCCTCTTTATATAGTTGAGGCTCTGCCGATAGGGCCAGCTGCAGAGCGCTCTCACTAAACACGTACATTATCACGAAGTCCAACTTGTTGCCACATAAGTATTTAGAGTAGTCCTTGCGTGCCAACTCGTCTATGTGTTTGCGCACAGAGCTCACGTGTCTCTTTAGGGCTTCCTTGCGCAGTTGCTCGTTGTTGGTGATGTAGTAGTCTTTGAAGGCCGTCAGCGAAACTTTAGAGTCGATTATAATATCGCGTTTTTCAGGGAAGTGCAGGATTACGTCGGGCTGCAGTCGGTGCCCATCGTTGTCGGTAACAGCATGGTCACGCTCGTCGCGCAGTGTTACTTGTTGCTCATATTGCAGCCCTTCCTCAAATCCCATGTCGTCCAGCAGTTGCTTCAGTCGCAGCTCACCGAAATCACCCTGAGTCTTGCTCTCCCCCGACAGGGCCTGGGCTAGTCGGTCTGCTTTTTCGCCTACATCTTTGGCTTGCATCATGTTTGACTTTATGGCCGAGTCAAGACGCGACATGCTGTTGATATGCTCCAGAGTGGCCTTGTCTACCATCTCCTGCATGCGCTTTAATTCCGTCTGCAACGGGTCCACAATCTTTAATAGCTCTTGTCGGCTGGTAATTTCCAGCTGCTGCTGTCGCTTATGCAGAATATTCTCCGATGAACTGTTGATTTGTTCTTTCATCAGGGCCATCTGCTGCTCCAGCAGTTCTTTCTGGTCTTTCCTTAAGCGTTCCAGCTCGGCGGCATGCATGGCATGGAGTTCGGTGGTGCGCTGGTTGGCGTTATCAAGTTTAGTCTTGAGGACCCCGTTTTGATATTTCAGTTGCGAAATCCTGTTGTTGCATGTCATGGCAGCCACCACAGCCCCAATGGCAAGGCCTGTCAGTGTGAGGAGGATAGTTGTAATCATCGTAAAGAAAAAGTTTGAGAAAGCGGCAGAGGAAAATTTGTATGCAAAAATAGTGTATTTTGTAATAGCAGTGCAAGTAAATTTCCCTTTTTTTCAACATAAATAAATCGAGCTTATGACTATTCATTTAAAAACACGTAAATTTGCGTTCAAGAACATACCAATAACTGCTTGCCAATAACCACAGTGCCGCCAAATTGGATGTGCGGGCTCTCCTCCATACTAGACAAAATAATCAATGCAAAAAAGCCCATGACCAACGAAGAGTATATCTCAGCCCATCAGTCTGACGACGTGCGCCGACTGGCGCTGGCTTCCGTGCCAGAGGGCGTTGATGCTCGCTGGTGTCTGCAGCAGATAGAAGGTCGACAACTGGCTCGACGTAAGTTACCCCTATGGGCGCAGACCGAGGGGGTATATTATCCGCCGCACCTCTCAATGGAGCAGTGTTCTAGTGAGATCACGGCCCTCTATAAGCGCAGGGTGGTGGAACATCTGTTACCTGCCGTTGCTGACAGGCAGTCGATAGCTGATTTAACAGGGGGCTTCGGTGTAGATTTCTCGTATCTGGCTCCCATCTTTGCTAAGGCATATTATTTCGAGCAGCAGCCAGAGCTATGTCACATCGCCAAACATAATTTTCCCCTGCTGGGGCTTACCGGTGCAGAGGTGATTAATGCTGATACTGCCGATGTAGCTGTCTGGGCTCGACGCCACTATACATTATTATATATAGACCCTGCTCGTCGTGACGGTGTAGGGCGCAAGACGGTGGCCATTGAGGATTGCGTGCCCGATGTGACAACCATTCAGGAAGACCTTTTGGCAAATTCGCGCCTTGTGATGCTCAAGTTGTCGCCCATGCTTGATATCAGCATGGCCTTGCGTAGGCTACGCCACGTCAGCGAGATTCATGTTGTCAGCGTCAAGGGAGAGTGTCGGGAACTATTGCTAGTGTTGTCGTTATGCGGAGGCCCTCAGCAGATTACCTGTACCAACCTGCAGACAGCAGATCCCACCATATGCTGCATCGCTCAAGAAGCTTGGCTTACTCATGCCGAATGTACCGATGAAATGGGTGATTTTATATATGAACCCAACGCATCGCTCCTTAAGGCAGGTGTGCAGGACTTTGTGGCCTTGCGCTATGGTTTGCTTAAACTCCATCGCGACAGTAATCTCTTTACCGGCTCTACCCTATGCCCCAGCTTTCCTGGCCGCATTTTCCGCGTTACTGCTGTCAGCCGTTTTGCAAAACACAACCTACGCCAGTTGCTTGCCGACGTGCAGCAGGCCAACCTCACTGTGCGCAATTTCCCGGCTACCGTGGCCGAACTGCGCAAACGGCTCAAGTTGCGTGAGGGCGGCGACACCTATCTGTTTGCTACAACCTCCGCCAATGGTTCCCACATATTGATAAGATGTCATAAGGTAGTCAAAAACACCGACTATGATACCTTTTAATTGCTAATTAATATGTATTTTTGCATCTTATATGCCAATAATCATTAACTAATAACTGCTATATCGCACAGTGTGGCTGTGCGGCACCTCCCAGGCAGGTAACATATCTCAAACCTCAAAGATAATCGATGGTACTCAATTACATCTGGATTGCATTTTTCGCAATCGCCTTTCTGATAGGATTAGTAAAACTGCTATTCTTAGGCGACATGGAGGTCTTTCCCTCCATCATGGATTCTACCTTTGACACTGCCAAGACGGCTTTTGAACTCAGCCTTGGTCTCACTGGCGTGCTGTCGCTATGGCTTGGCATCATGAAGATAGGTGAGCGCGGTGGCCTTATCAATGCTTTGGCGCGCATGCTCAGTCCTGTTATGGTCAAACTCTTTCCTGACATTCCCAAGAACCATCCTGTCTTTGGCAATATGTTCATGAATATTTCGGCCAACATGCTCGGCCTCGACAATGCTGCTACCCCCCTAGGCCTCAAGACCATGGAGGGCCTGCAGAGCCTCAATACCAAGAAAGATACGGCCACCAATCCCATGATTATGTTCCTTGTGCTCAACACCAGTGGACTGACCATCGTGCCCATCTCAATCCTTGTCTATCGTGCCCAGATGGGTGCGGCTCAGCCCACCGATGTATTTCTGCCCATCCTCATAGCCACCTTTGCCGCCACCCTAGGCGGAGTGATTATTACCTCCATCTATCAGAGGATTAATCTTTTCAATCGAACTTTGCTGCTAACTCTCGGCGGAGCCTGTATGGCCGTAGCGGCCATAGTGTGGGCGTTCACTCAGATGGACAAGAACTCGCTCAACACCGTTACCACCATGGGAGCCAACCTCCTGCTTATGCTCATAATAATGCTTTTCCTCTTCTCTGGTGTTAGGAAGAAGATTAATGTCTATGATGCCTTCGTGGAGGGTGCGAAGGAAGGTTTCCAGACAGCTGTGCGCATTATTCCCTACCTCGTGGCGATGCTCGTGGCTATCGGAGTCTTCCGTGCCTCAGGTGCCATGGACTGGCTCATCCTCGGCCTGCAGAAGGCCTTTGAGTTCATCGGCATGGCCACCGACTGGGTAGGCGCCCTGCCCACAGCACTCATGAAGCCTCTATCTGGCAGTGGAGCCCGAGGTATGATGGTTGATGCTATGAGCACCTTTGGTGCCGACTCCTTCATCGGGCGTCTTAGCTGTATTTTCCAGGGCAGCACCGACACCACCTTCTACATACTGGCAGTCTATTTTGGAGCCGTAGGCATCAGCAAGACGCGCCATGCTGTGGTCTGCGGCTTATTGGCTGACCTCATTGGAGTAATAGCCGCCATACTTGTCTGCTACCTCTTCTTTGCATAGTCTATCGGTTGTTCCAGCTCTAATGTAATAACCATAATGTAATGCCCAGGACTTTGCCCAATTTTTCCAAACAGCGTAACTTTGCATCTCACATATAAAAAAGGATTCCTCTTTCGCATTAGGAAATAAATTTCAATACTAATTATTTAATTCTCTATTATTCTAAATTCGTAATGTTACTTAACATTCTCTTCGTTCTTCTGGGTTTTCTGCTGCTCATCAAGGGTGGCGACTGGCTCGTTGATGGCTCCGTGGCCATTGCCAAGAGAGCCAAGCTTAGTCCTATGGTCATTGGAATTACTGTAATCGGATTTGGCACCAGTGCTCCCGAGCTCTTCGTGAGCCTGCAGGCAGCCTTGGCCGACAGTCCCGGCATCAGCATAGGCAATATCGTAGGATCCAATATTGCTAATATCGGCCTAATCCTTGGCGTTACAGCCCTGATACTCCCATGCGTATCTAAGGCTTTCACTCTTAAGGTTGATCTTCCTATGATGTGTGCCGCCTGCTGGCTGTTGGTGGGAGTGGGTATGACCGGCACCATAGGCCGTCTGGCAGGTGCCATAGGGGTAGTTACCCTCATTCTGTTTATTTCTTGGGAGGTGCGCCGTTCGCGTCGCCTTACTAAAAAGGCCGAATCCAACGAAGAGAATACAGCGCCTGTCATGGCTCTGTGGAAAGCCGTTTTTCTTGCCCTCTTTGCCTTGGGCCTGTTGGTTGGCGGTGCCAATCTGCTCGTTAACGGAGCCTCAGGCATAGCCCGCACGATAGGTGATGCCGTGGGTGCCGACCCCAACGACATGGAGAGGATAATAGGTCTTACCATCGTGGCTGTGGGTACCAGCTTCCCTGAGCTCTTTGCTTCTGTCATAGCAGCCCGCAAGGGTCAGCAGGACATGGCCATTGGCAACATCGTAGGCTCTGTTACCTTTAATGTCCTGTTTGCCATCGGCCTGCCTGCCATTATCTGCCCTATTCACAACTCCGACCAGGGCTTCTTCCTTGACTATCTCCTCATGGGGGGCTTGGCTATCCTCCTATGGTTTTTCATGTTCACCCGCCGCACTCTCGAACGTTGGGAGGGAGCCATCCTACTATTCTTATACATAGCCTATATTGCCTATACCGTTGTCGCCTAGATAAGCAGTCAGAATCGCGAAAACGTCTCTTTTACTATAAATAATAAGATACTATAAATAATAAGAAAAAACGCACGGGAGTTAGCAATTGTTAACCCCCGTTTTTTTTGTAAAAAATAATTTTTAGTAGTGATTGCGTAGCAGCGTTGATTAGAACAGACATGAGACTTTTATTCCGAGTCTTTTGCGTGATTATTGCCTAAGTTTAATCTAATCCCCTTGAAAAAAGTTTTAACTCCGTGGAAAAATAAACTAACTCCGTGGAAAAAAAATCTAAGAGCCTCGAGCTGTCAAAAAAAAATCTAAGAGCCTCGAGCTGTCATTTTCAAGGCTCTTAGATTTCGTTTCAAGGCTCTTAGATTTTTTTTCAAGGCTCTTAGATTTGATTTCCACAGGACAAAATTACCCTGCATATTAAACCGTCTGTTTTTCAACCCTTTAAGCGAAACAATGCAGGAATGTATGCAATATAGGCAATGACACAGATGTTGGCACAGAGAGAGCATGACTATTTCGCAGAGAGTGTAATCTGTGCCAACTGCTATATTGTTGCCAAAAATTCTTGTCGGCAAAAATGGGGGTTTATTGGAAAAAAGATTGTATCTTCGCAGCAGAAATAAAAATATTCCTCGCTTACGAGGGGTGGCCCATAAGGCTGATGGAGTATGATAATTACTTTGGCCGAGAGAGAGAACAGATGATAAATAAGTGCAAAAACGCATAATGGCAGCAATAATATAAAGACACTATAACATGAAAAGAATGAGCAAGACTTTGTTGCTCGCACTGACGGCGGGCATGATTGCGTTTTCCCAAGCCGAGGCGCAGAAAATCAAGAAATTCTATGAACCGCGCGAGCTGATACAGGTAAGCACGGACAATGTACAGATGGCTTACAACCAGACGGAAGAGACGGTGTTTATAACGGCAAACTCACCCTACGAGCTCTACTGCCGCAGCCAATGGCTCAAGGCTTCGGAGCAGAGTGATAAGATTGTGGTCAGTGCCACACCGAACGACAGCTTTGTGCCACGCACGGCGCGCATCATCCTAACAACAAAGAAGGAGAATGTGAGCCGCGTAATCAGCGTAACACAGAAGCCGGAGCCTGGCCACGACCAGTACTTTGCACTGCCCACGGAGGGTAACCTGCTACCTATGGCCAAGATGGACCTAAGCAAGGCTACCCATGACAAATATATTAAGGAGATTCTCATAGACAAGTCGGTGGACGGCCACAAAATCAAGATTAAAAACAACACCTATGAGTCAGCCATTGCCACTCATGCTCCCTCACAGTTTAACATCAAGCTTAACGGAGCCATGCGATTTGTTTGTGATTTAGGTATCGATGACGAGATTCTCACTCGCACGACCAATAATCACGGCAATGCTCTCTATAAGGTGCTGCTCGATGGTAAGGAAGTGGCTGTCGGCCGCATAACCATTCTCGACAAGCAGGCAGTGCACCTTGACATCAACACTCATGGGGCACAGATGATGCAGATAGTGCTGGATCCTGACGGCTCTAACTGGGGCGACCATATAGACCTGGGCAACCCCTACTTTGAGTTGACGGCCGAGAAGCCGGAGCTGGTCCCCTGATGCCGAATCTCAAATATCAAATAACGACGTCTGCTGCTATGCTGCCCATAAGCATGGTGGTTATGGTCGGAGCCTGGTTGGTACAGGCTCCGCTGACTGTGATTTCTTCTGCGGGGCTGGGTGCAGCGCTGATTATTACGCTGGCTCTTAGGTGGACGAGCAATGCGGTGCAGCTTATCAGGGTAAGGAGCTGGGCGGTGTCATCGGTATTTGCACTTATGATGGCTGCTACGGGACACTGGCACCAGTGGAGCCCGCAAGACATGGGACTTTGCGCTCTCTATATGACTTTTGCGGGGGGGCTGCTGCTCTCCACCCAGACAGCGCACTCCCAGTTAAGCATCTTTATAGGTATCATGGGGTTGGCGGGTATGGTGATGATTGTGTCGCAGACAATATGGCTGCTGCCGATGGGCATACTGGCCATGATGATGGCTCTGCGTGTATGGACAGGGCGCACATTGGCAGCACTGCTGCTAGGACTGCTGCTTCCGTTGGAGGTATGGGTGGCGTGGAGCCACCTCAACGGCACCCTGAGCAACTTTGCCCTTTCGCAGTTCTACAACTTCGCAATTCCACAATTTACAATAAGTGGTCAATGGCCAATGGTCAATGGCCAATGCTTATTAGTTATTGGTTATTGTTTTTTGGCTGGTGTCACACTGGTGAGCATAGTTCATTTTATGCGCACCAGTCTCGACGATAAGATAAGTACGCGTATGCGCTATATCACACTGCTTCTGCAGTGGCCCATGCTGCTGGCGCTCACGTTGCTCTGTCCGGGGACGGGTAAGTGTCTGGTGCCGGCATTGGCGCTGTGCAGTGCGCCGTTTGTGGCGCGCTGGGCGGTGTTCTCCCGCGGCTGGATAGCGTCGCTGGCTTTCTGGCTGATGGTGGCGACGATGATGATATTGATTTTGAAATTAGAGAATTGATATTTAGCCAAGTTCGGAAGTAGGCACAGAAAACTGAACACTTCGCAAAAATATGATTTTTGAGCAAAGCTCTCTTTGAGAGAAGCCCTTTTTATTGGTCGGCTAAGCCAGGCTGACGAAAAAGAGCAGGAAAGTATAACGGCAAAGACTCAACCAGAAATTTTTTAAAAAGAATTATCCAGCGGCTTATTAAATAGAAGATTGCCAAATGGTGAAATGATAATATGCTTTTCCTCAGTATAACCGAGTTTCTTGTGCAGTATGGCTACACCGGTATGGGAGTGGCCGCCTTTCTGGCCGGCAGCTTCGTTCCGTTCAGTTCGGAAGTGATTCTCACTGGGCTCTATGCCAGCGGGTTACATTTGTGGCCGTTGATAGTGGCAGCCACCATCGGCAATGTGCTGGGAGGCGTGTTCAACTATTGCATCGGGCGGATGTGCAACGAGGGGTGGGTGTATCGTCTCTTACGCGTGAAGGAGGATAAGTTGGAACGTACCAAGCAGCAGATACGCACCCACGGCGCGTGGATGGGTTTGTTGGCTTGGGTGCCGATCTTAGGCAGTGCCATAACTATTGCCTTGGGAGTGCTTCGAGTGAACTTCGCTACGTCGCTATGTGCTATAGCCATAGGTAAATTTCTGCGCTACTTAGCTTTAGGCTACATCCTTTCACTGACATAATTCTTTCTGTCGTTAAAAAATGTGAATTAGCAAAAAATGTTGTAACAAATCGCCAGCGATGGTGTTATATATAAGATGAGACACTTACTATTGCTTCTGATAATAATGACGATATGCCTTGGCACAAGAGCCGAGCGCAGAGACTCCATCGAAGTGTGGGGTAAGGTGACTGACCTCTTCACCGGTGAGGAGATAGAGAAAGGCTCGCTCACCATCTACGATGAGCAGGACTCCATAATGGTAATAGACACTATCCACCCCGCCAAGGATGCCTACTGGGGCACATGGAAATATAAGGAGCAGTCGGGCTACAAGCTCAAGCTGCCGCGAGGTGGCCAGTACAAGGTGCGCTTCGACGTGGAGGGCTACAGCAGCGAGTTTCAGGACCTCCACATTCCCGAGAAGCAGTACCATAAGTACACCAAGGAGTGGATGCAGAATTTCAAGCTCAAGAAGCTGCCCAAGGAGTACACCATCGACGGTGTAACCGTCAAGGCTACCAGGATAAAGATGGTGGTAAAGGGCGACACGGTGGAGTATAATGCCGATGCTTTCAACCTGGCCGAGGGTTCCATGCTCGACAAACTGATAGAAGCCATGCCCGGCATGGAACTGGGCGACGACGGTGTCATCACCCACAACGGCAAGAAGGTGGAGAGCCTGCTGGTCAACGGCAAGGATTTCTTTGACGGCGACCCCAAACTGGCTCTTGAAAACCTGCCTGCCTACACGGTGAAGAAGGTGCAGGTCTATCGCCGCGACGACGAGGCCGGCTACCTAATCAAGGACTCCGTCAAGCGCGACGAGATGAAGAAGCTGGTGGTGGACGTGAAGTTGAAAAAGGAATACAACAAGGGCTGGATGGTCAACGCCGACCTTGCCGGCGGCACCAAGGGCCGCTACACTACCAAGCTGGTGGGCATGTATTTCACCGATGCTTTCAAGTTTATTGCCGCCGGCGGACTTAACAACCTCAACGACCGCGGCCTCACCAATGACCGCGGAGAGATGAACAGCCAGGTGTCGCCCATGGGCCTGCACAATATCAAGAAGGTGCAGAGCGGCTTCACCTACGAGCACGAGGACAAACTACGCCTGGCGGCAGGATTTGATTTCACCCACGCCGACGACGACAACGAGACCGTGAACTCCTCGATTACCTACCTCACCGGCGGCGACACCTACAACCGTAGCCGCTGGCACGGCGTAACCAAATCGACACAGCTCAACTTCTACAGTCGTCTGCGCAATCGCGCCAGGAGCAGTTTCCTCTGGTCGCGGCCGCTAAACATAAGCTACAGCCGCAACCGCGGCAACCATACTTCCTCCAGCGCCACCTTCAACGACGACCCCATGGACAGCTATCGCGGTGCGGCTCTCGACAGCGTATTCATGCCCGTGGGCAGCACACGCCTGGAGCAGATACTGACCAACACGGTGCTCGACCAGACCATGACAGAGACGCACAACACCTCTGTCAGCAGCAACGCCAGCTTCCAATTCCATGACCCGCTGTTCGGCAACGATATGCATTTTGACTACGGATTCAATGCTGGCCGCTTCGGCAACGACAGCTATCAGCACTACCTGCTCGACAACCGCGCCGCCGACAACAAAGACTACCGCAATATCGCCACCTTTGCCCCGGCTCATCGCTACGACTACAACTTCAATATCAGCTACGACATAGAGTTGATGAAGAATTGGAGCCTCAACATCAGTTATGGCTACAACCAGAGCTACGACAAGAACAAATCCTCACGCTATCGCCTCGACTCCCTCAGCGGCTGGGGCGAGGGCACTACCCACGGACTCGGCATGACGCCCTCATCGCGCGACTCCATGCTTATGGCGATGGATGTGCGCAACTCCTACCACACCAGCAAGCGATTCCGCCAAAACGAGGTAAGGATCGGCTCCTGGTTCAGCATAGCCGAGAAGTTCAGCGGATGGATTGCCCTGCCCCTGCGTATGCGCAACTCCAAGGCGTGGGACAACCGCAACAACATTTCCCAGCGCAAGACCGCCAACCTCACCAGCCTCGACCCGGCATTACACCTCTGGTACAACAAACGGGGGGAGAACGGCAAGGTCAGCTGGATGAACTTCAACTACAATTTCAACCATAACATGCGTGATGCCAGCCAGCTCCTTGACATCTACGACGACACCAATCCGCTGTTCATACGCGAGCCGAATACCAACCTCCGCGACCCACGCAACCACCATATAGAATTTGGCTGGGGCTACGGCAACATGGTCCACACGCAAAACTACGGCTTCGGCGGCAGCTGGGACGTAAACAGCAATTCCGTGGCCACCGCAACACTCTACGACCGCAACACCGGCATAACAACCTACCGCCCACTCAATATCAGCGGCAACTGGAGCGCAAGTCTCAACGGGCGATTCTCACGCAACATCGACAAGAACGACCACTGGGAACTGGCTAGCCGCCTTTTCTTCTCCTACAACCACAGTGCCGACTACATCAGCGACACTCAGAGCGACATTGCCCAGATACAGCGCAGCACGGTCCACAACTACAATACCTCCTCGTACTTCCATCTCAAGTATATGTACAAGAAGACCAACGTGATGCTTGAGGGCAGTGCCAACTGGCACATACAGAGCAGCGAGCGCAAGAACTTCCAGCACGTCAGCGCAGTCGACTTCAACTACGGCATCAAGGCCAACGGTCCTATCGTCTGGGGACTGGAGTACGATACCGACATCAAGATGTTCTCACGTCGCGGCTATAACGACCACTCCATGAACGATGACTACCTCATTTGGAATGCCTCCATCTCCAAATCGTTGCTCAAGGGCAAGCCCCTCACCCTGCGCCTGGAGGTAGTAGACCTGCTCGGCCAGCGCAGCAATGTGCAGAACACCATTAACTCGCAGGGTCGCACCGAGGTATGGCACAACTCCGTGCCACGCTATGCACTGCTCCACGTGGTCTATAAGTTCAACAGTATGACCAAGAAGAAAGGCGTTAAGTCTACAGAAGGGTAATATTTCAAGAAAGAGGAGCACATTTTTTAACATTTCCGCAAGAAAACGTAACAAAATGTTTGTTTTATTGCGGAAATTATGTAATTTTGTCACCCCAAATAAGCAGCCATGAGTAAAGTATATAAAATAACCGATTACAAGCCGCTGCTCAACCCGCAGGAAACAGAGCAGGGTATCAAGAAGATAAAGGACTTCTTTCAGCAGAACTTGGCCACAGGCCTCAAGCTGCGTCGCGTGACGGGGCCTTTGTTTGTGCTGCGGGGCACAGGCATCAACGACGACCTCAATGGAGTGGAGCGTCCCGTAACCTTTCCCATCAAGGATTTAGGTGACCAGCAGGCCGAGGTAGTACATTCGCTGGCCAAGTGGAAGAGGCTTACCTTGGCGGAGTATAACATTCAGCCAGGCTATGGCATCTACACAGACATGAATGCCATCCGCGCCGATGAGGAGTTGGACAACCTCCACTCCCTCTACGTGGACCAGTGGGACTGGGAGCGCGTTATCACTGCCGAGCAGCGTACGGTGGACTACCTTAAGGCCATAGTACGCGACATCTATGCTGCCATGCTGCGCACCGAGTTTATGGTGTGTGAAGCCTACCCGCAGATACAGCCATTCCTGCCTTCTGACATATACTTCATCCATGCAGAGGAGCTCCGCAAGATGTATCCTGACCTTACTCCCAAGGAGCGTGAGAACGCAATCACCGAAGCCAAAGGTGCAGTGTTCATCATAGGCATAGGTTGCGAGTTGGGCGACGGTAAGCCCCACGACGGCCGCGCACCCGACTATGACGACTACTCCACCGTTTCATCGTTGGGTCTGCCTGGCCTCAACGGTGACATCCTGATATGGAACGAGGTGCTGGGACGCGCCGTAGAAATATCCTCCATGGGTATCCGCGTGGACAAGGAGTCACTGTTGCGTCAGCTCAGGCTCAGCGGCAAGGAGGAGCGCAAGGACCTCTACTTCCACAAGCGACTGCTCAGCGGACAGCTGCCCCTCAGCATCGGTGGCGGTATAGGCCAGTCACGCCTCTGTATGCTCTATCTCAAGAAAGCACACATTGGTGAGATTCAGGCATCCATATGGCCCCAGGATATGCGCGACAAATGCCGTAAGCAGGGCATAAATCTGCTGTAAAAAGTTATATTTACGTATCCTTGTCTTTCATTGGCGTGTCAGTATTGCCCCTAAGATAGAGGGGGTGTCACCTTGGCGACGGAGCGTATGAGAAAAACTTTTAACGGACAGCAATAAGTAAGAATCAATACTTTTCTACAAAGAAAGACCTTGTATAAATGCAAGGTCTTTTTCTTTATAAGGAAATCCTAGTGGTGTAAAGCCTCTCGGCTTTGTTACACTTTTACGTGATTAATAGTTTTTTTTCTAAAAAGTAACTTTGCCGTAAACTTCCTTTCCTTATTTCATGGTGTTGAGGAACTGGATAATCAGTATTAGTAGGAAGAGCACTAAAAACATCACGCCTAAACGCATGAAGCATCCTCCCGGCAAACAGCCACGCGTTCCCCCATCGTCGCCCAAAGGACTCGATGACGACTCGCCGTTAAGAAAAAGCAAGACGAGCACAATAATTATAAGATATACCCAAAAACTCATTCGTGATGCAAAATTACCGCATAATATGTAAATTAACGATGAAAAAAGTAAAAAAAACGCTCTTCAGTGCCAAAAGAGAAGAAAAACGCCCCATTTTTACACGTTAGTCAAAAGAAATTGTGTAAATTCGCATTGCTAGTTAGTAAAATAGATAACCAAAACCTTAACACACAAACATGAAACCAACTCTTTTTCTGCTTGCAGCAGGCATGGGCAGCCGTTATGGCGGCCTCAAGCAACTTGACACTCTCGGTCCCCACGGTGAGACCATCATGGATTATTCTATCTACGATGCCATCAAGGCTGGCTTCGGCAAGATTGTATGGGTAATACGCAAGGATTTTGAGGAGCAGTTCCGCACCCAGATTCTGGCTAAATATGAGGGCCATGTACCCTGCGAACTCTGCTTCCAGAGCCTTGACGCACTGCCCGAAGGTTTTACCGTGCCCGCCGGGCGCGAGAAGCCCTGGGGCACCAACCACGCCGTGATGATGGGCAAAGATGTCATCAAGGAGCCATTTGCCGTGCTCAACTGCGATGATTTCTATGACCGCGATTCCTTCATGGTGATGGCCAAGTTCCTCAGCAACCTCCCCGAGGGCAGCAAGGGCAAGTATGCTATGGTTGGCTTCCGCGTAAGCAACACACTTAGCGACAGTGGCACAGTGAGCCGCGGCATTTGCGAGAACGATGACAAGACTCATTTGCTTACCTCCGTGGTGGAGCGCACCAAGGTGGAGCGCCGCGACGGCAAGGTGCAGTATCTTGACGACGACGACAAGTGGGTAACTATTCCCGACACCACCCCTGTGAGCATGAATTTCTGGGGCTTCACCCCCGACTATTTTGCTCACAGCGAGGAATATTTCAAGACCTTCCTCAGTGATCCGAAGAACCAGGCCAACCTCAAGAGCGAGTTCTTTATCCCCCTGATGGTGGACCACCTCATCAAGACAGGACAGGCCACCTGCGAAGTGCTCGACACCACCTCCAAGTGGTTTGGCGTGACTTATCCCGAAGACCGTCCTGCCGTGGTGGAGAAATTTGCTAAGCTCGGCGAGGAGGGACAGTACCCCGAGAAGATGTTCTAAGAAAACATAGACATTAAACAATTAAGGAGTCGCAACAGATATTAGCTTGCGACTCCTTATTATATATATGTGTTTATCGTTAACCGATTGAGAGATGGAAGAAGCGGGCTGCGCGGGCGGCCAGGCTGCTGTCGCAGTTGTCAATGAAGGTCTCCAGTATGCGAGTGTCTGGAGTGAGCGGCACAATGTCGTAATCGGCAATGGCTGCGGGAATGAGGGTGCTGTAGCCGCTATTGATGGTCACTGGGGCGGTGGGTGCCATTCCAACGGCGGTACGCGGCTCTATGCGGCAGCTACCTTGCAGGCAGATGCTTATGACAAAGGAGTCGTATTTCCTCATGTCGCGATGGAAGGGGTGGGCAATGTCAATTGTGCGAATGCTGAAGTAGGGACTGTTTATTACGGGCACCGCCTTTTCTGTAGCTTCGGCGTAGTGGGTGCGGTAGTCCTCTTGCACCTCATAGTCTATGGCTTTTGCTGCCATCTCGGTGTGCAGTTCACGGGGACGGCCGTCAATGCCTGGGCGGTCGTAGTCGAAGATGCGGTAGGTGATATCACTGCTTTGCTGTACCTCCACCAGCAGAATGCCGCCACAGATGGCGTGGACACGGCCGGAGGGAATGTAAAAGACATCGCCAGTCTTTACCTCATGACGGGCCAACACGTTGCATATAGTGCCATCCATAACGCTGAGGCCGTATTCCAGGGGGGTAATCCTCTTATTGAATCCCACCAGGACACTTGAACCTGGCTCGGCATCAACGATATACCACATCTCAGTCTTGCCCTTCTTGCCATGGTAACGCATAGCCATCTCGTCATTAGGGTGCACCTGTATGCTGAGATCCTCGCGGGCGTCAATCAGCTTGACCAGCAGGGGCAGTTGGCGGCCGTATTTTTTCACTACGGCATTGCCGAGCACCTTTTCGCCCATCTCTTCGGTGAAGTCATTTATCTTTCGTCCTGCATAGGGGCCATTGCTGATGATGCTCTCGCGTTCAGGAATAGAGCTGACTTCCCAGCTTTCGCCGACAGGCACGTCCTTAGGGGGCAACCCTTTCCATAGCAGGAGACGATTGCCGCCCCATACAACTTCGCGGAGAAGGGGCTTAAAGAGAAGAGGATAGAGAGGTTTCACTGGTTGCTTTATCTGCTGTCGCTGTTATTATAGGCCTTCTGCTTACCGAATTTACATTACCTCATCGCCAAACTTCATTTGGGCGTCATTCATTATTCGGCGCACAAAGGCAGGGTCATTCTTACGGCACACCATTAGCACCTTGTCGTTCTCCACTACCATGTAGCCCTCCAGGTCCTGAAGGATGACTACCTTGTCAGAGCTGATGTTGATCAGATTGTCGTGGCATCCGTAGAGAAGGTGGCGCACATCGCCTGCCACATTGCCGTCGCTATCCTTTTGCTGCAGGTCATAGTAGTTCTTCCACGAGCCCACATCGGCCCAGCCAAAGTTGCACGGAGCGATATAGACATTAGTGTGGTGTTCCAGAATAAGCATGTCGATAGACTGGAAACGTATGCGCGGATACTGCTCGGTGACAATGGCAGTGAAGGTGTCAAGGTCCTGGCCTTCTGCAATAATGGCAGCCATCTTTTCTATGTCGGGATAATCCTGGCGCAGTGCGCCAAGCATGGTCTTGACATTCCAGAGGAAGATACCCGTGTTCCAATAAAACTCGCCGCTTTCGCAGAAGAGTCGTGCAAAGTCTATGTTGGGCTTCTCTGTAAAACTCTTGAGCATGAAGAATCCGTCGCGGGTATCCTCACTGGCTTGCAGGTAGCCATAGCTGGTGGCAGGGCGTGTAGGCTTGATGCCTATGGCAAGAAAATTGTCGGTTTCATCGATAAAATCCAATCCTTCGCGCATCTGCTTCTCAAACACTTCATGGTCGAAGATGAGCTGGTCGGCCGGCGCACATATCACATTAGCCTCAGGGTTGCGTGCCACAATGTGCATCAGGGTGAGGGCAGTGGCCGGTGCCGTGCTTAGCTGCAGCGGCTCAGCCACTATCTGGCGGGGGTCAACCTCGGGAAGCTGCTGCTGAACCAGAGGGACATAGTCTTTATATGTGCTGATAAAGATATTCTCCTTGGGTACCAGGTGTGTGTATCGGTCATAGGTTTGTTGCAGCATTGTCCGCCCGATAGAAAAGAGGTCGATAAACTGCTTGGGCTTCGCGCTAAGGCTCATGGGCCATAGCTTGGAGCCTATACCGCCAGCCAAGATGATTGCGTAGTTCTTGCTATTCACAATATTAGATTAAATTGACAGGTTAATAAGTTGACAGGTTAACAGACTGTTACTGGGGTGTTTTTCGTCAGTTGACAGGTCGGTTGGCCTGTTTCACGTTGCTAAGTTAAGCAAAAAAAAGATAACACGCATATAATCTCCCCCAAAAAAGACGTTTGTGCAAATGATTTTCTCCAAAACAATAGCGGCTGTGCATCATAGCACAGCCGCCAAAGTGATTATAAATTCAACTGCGGGCCTGCAGCGACGAAGGGATAAATCCCGTTGCTTTGGCCGCAGTTTCTTTTTTTACAACTGCGGGCCTGCAGCGACGAGAGCCTTACCGGCCTCGTTGCCCTCATACTTCTTGAAATTCTTGATGAAGCGTGCGGCGAGGTCCTTAGCCTTTTCTTCCCACTGGGTAGGATCGGCATAGGTGTCGCGCGGGTCGAGGATGCCGGTGTCAACGCCCTCCAGCTGAGTGGGAACCTCAAAGTCAAAGTAGGGAATCTTCTTGGTGGGAGCCTTGAGGATGGCGCCGCCCAGGATAGCATCGATGATGCCACGGGTGTCGCGGATAGAGATACGCTTGCCGGTGCCATTCCAGCCGGTGTTAACCAGGTAAGCCTTGGCACCGCTCTTTTTCATCTTCTTCACGAGTTCCTCAGCATATTTGGTGGGGTGGAGCTCCAGGAAAGCCTGGCCAAAGCAAGCAGAGAAAGTGGGAGTGGGCTCGGTAATACCGCGCTCAGTGCCGGCCAGCTTAGCGGTGAAGCCAGAGAGGAAGTAATACTTGGTCTGCTCCGGGGTGAGGATGCTCACGGGAGGCAGCACGCCAAAGGCGTCAGCGCTGAGGAAGATAACGTTCTGGGCATCGGGACCGGCACTCTTGCCGTTAACCTTCTTCACAATCTTCTCGATGTGGTTGATAGGATAGCTGACGCGGGTGTTCTCGGTCACGCTCTTGTCGGCGAAGTCAATCTTGCCGTCCTCGGCTACGGTCACGTTCTCCAGCAGTGCATCGCGGCGGATGGCGTTGTAGATATCAGGCTCACTCTCTTTGTCAAGGTTGATAACCTTGGCATAGCAGCCGCCCTCCAGGTTGAAGACGCCCTCATCGTCCCATCCGTGCTCGTCATCGCCGATAAGCAGACGCTTGGGGTCGGTGGAGAGGGTTGTCTTGCCGGTGCCGCTGAGGCCGAAGAAGATGGCAGTGTTCTTGCCCTCCATGTCGGTGTTGGCGGAACAGTGCATAGAGGCAATGCCCTGCAGTGGTAGGTAGTAGTTCTGCATGGAGAACATACCCTTCTTCATCTCGCCGCCATACCATGTGTTGATAATCACCTGCTCACGGCTGGTGGTGTTGAAGGCTACGCAAGTTTCGCTGTTGAGGCCGAGCTCCTTGTAGTTCTCCACCTTAGCCTTCGAGGCATTGTAGATAACAAAGTTGGGCTCAAAGCTCTTAAGCTCCTCCTCGGTGGGCTGGATAAACATATTCTTCACAAAGTGAGCCTGCCATGCCACCTCTACAATGAAGCGAACGGCCAGGCGGGTAGCCTCGTTGGCACCGCAGTAGGCATCCATCACGTAGAGCTGCTTGTTACAGAGCTCCTTGATGGCAATGTCCTTAACCTTGCCCCAAACCTCTTCGCTCATGGGGTGGTTGTCGTTCTTATATTCCTCGGAGGTCCACCAAACCTTGTCGTGGCTCTGTGCATCGTCAACGATATACTTGTCTTTAGGTGAGCGGCCGGTAAAGATGCCGGTCATCACGTTGACGGCGTTAAGCTCTGTCAGCTGACCTTTGTCAAAGCCAGTCAGGCCGGCCTTGGTCTCCTCCTCAAACAGAAATTCGTAAGAGGGATTGTGGGCAATCACGGTAGCACCGGTGATGCCATACTTAGTAAGATCTAATGTTGCCATAGTTTTGTTTTGTGTTAATAGTTTTTCTCGGTACAAAGGTACTAATTTTAGGTTTCGCGTGCGCCTGTTAAGCCAAAATTCGTGTCTGACAGCCATTCATGAGGTGCTTTTTGCCTTGTCGACTAAGCAAAAACGCTAAGGAAATGCACTTTAAGACCTCGGGTGTGCATTTTTTTACGCAAAATTTTGGCTGATACAATATTAAGTCCTAATTTTGCCGCACGTTTTTAACACATTATTAATTAAACTAACTTAGTTATGTCAGAAATTGAAGCTAAAGTAAAGGCCATTATCGTTGATAAGCTTGGCGTAGACGAGAGCGAAGTAAAGAACGAAGCATCTTTCGCTAACGACCTCGGTGCAGACTCCCTCGACACCGTAGAACTCATCATGGAGTTTGAGAAAGAGTTTGGTATCTCCATCCCCGACGATCAGGCTGAGAAGATTTCTACTGTTGGCGGTGCCATTGAGTACATCGAGGCTAATACCAAGTAAACCTATACAATAGAATATCTCTACACACTTGCGGGGAGTTAATGGGGGTATAAAACCCGTTAGCTTCCCGTTATCTACCTTAATACAAATCACACTTTTTTATATGGAACTTAAGAGAGTAGTCGTTACAGGCGTGGGTGCCATCACCCCCCTGGGCCACAATGTAGCCGACACATGGGCCGCTATCCTGGCAGGCAAGAGCGGCGCAGCCCCCATCACCCACTTCAATACCGAGAAGTTTAAGACTCACTTCGCATGTGAAGTAAAAGACTTCGATCCCAAGCAGTATATCGACCGCAAGGAGGCCAACAAGATGGACCTCTACACCCAGTATGCCATGGTGGCAGCCACTGAGGCAGTCGAGGACACTGGTCTCAACCTTGAGCAGGCCGACAAGAATCGCATCGGCGTAGTGCTGGGCGTGGGCATCGGCGGTATCAACAGCTTTGAGAAGGAAGTGAGCGACTATGCACGCACTGGCGAGGAGCTCGGTCCCCGCTACAGCCCCTACTTCATTCCTAAGATGATTGCCGACATCGCTGCAGGTCATATATCCATGAAGTACGGGTTCCACGGTCCCAATTTCGTCACTACATCAGCCTGTGCATCCTCCACCCATGCCATAGCCACAGCCGTTGACCTCATCCGTCTGGGCAAGGCTGACGCTATCGTCAGTGGTGGAGCCGAGGCAGCCATCTGGCCCACAGGCCTCGGCGGCTTCAACGCCATGCACGCGCTGTCAACACGCAACGATGATCCCGAGGGAGCCAGCCGCCCCTTCAGCGCCAGCCGCGACGGATTCGTAATGGCCGAAGGCTCTGCATGCCTCTTCCTTGAAGAGCTTGAGCATGCCAAGGCACGCGGTGCCAAGATTTACGGCGAGATAGCAGGCTCAGGCATGAGCGCCGACGCATACCATATCACCGCATCCCACCCCGAGGGCCTCGGTGCCAAGCTCGTGATGGAGGCAGCACTCAAGGATGCCGGCATGAAGCCCGAAGACATCGACTATATCAATGTACACGGCACCTCAACCCATGTAGGTGACATCTCCGAGGTCAAGGCCATCCAGGAGCTCTTTGGCGACCACGCCTATAAGCTCAACATCAGCTCCACCAAGTCCATGACCGGCCATATGCTCGGCGCAGCCGGCGCAGCCGAGGCTCTCTTCAGCCTCCTGGCAGTCAAGGAAGACGTTGTGCCCCCAACCATCAATCATGCCGACGGCGATGAGGACCCTGAGATTGACTACAAGCTCAACTTCACCTTCAACACCGCACAGCGCCGCACAGTACGCGCAGCCTTGAGCAACACCTTCGGCTTCGGTGGTCACAATGCCTGCGTAATCATCAAGAAGTACGCCGAGTAAAACATTAGTATAGAAACTATAGTTCCTATAGTACCTATAAAAATGAATAAAATCCTGTCAAGCATAAAATTCCTCTTCCGCAAGAAAGGGGAATTTTTTGCTTCTATAGAAAGGATAGTAGGCTTCACCCCCGGCCATATAGAGTATTATCAGCAGGCCCTCACCCATCGCTCAGCCTCCATGCGTGACTCCAAGGGACGCCGCAACGACAATGAGCGCCTGGAGTACTTGGGCGATGCAGTCATAGAGACAGTCATCAGCGACATCCTCTATCATCAGTACCCCAAGCGCGACGAAGGCTTTCTCAGCACTATGCGCAGCAAGCTCGTCGAGCGTAAGAACCTGGGCCGCATTGCCAAGGAGATAGGCCTGCTCAAGCTGCTGCGCACCGATTTCAAGGACAGCGGCCGCCCCAGCACCCATAACAGCTACCTTGGCGGCAACGCCTTCGAGGCACTAGTGGGTGCCATCTACCTTGACAGGGGCTTTCGTGGCAGCTTCCGCTTCATCCGCCGCCTCATGGACCAGGGCCATATCGACATAGCCCGCACTGCCCGGGTGGAGGAAAACCATAAGAGCATCTTGCTCGAGTGGGGACAGAAGCACAAGGCCGATGTGCGATTCATACTGCAGAGCGAAGACCGAAGCAGCAGCCGCGGCACCAAGTTTTGCTACACAGTGATGGTAGAGGGACGTGAGGTAGCCTCAGCCACTGGGTACAGCAAGAAAGAGTGCCATCAGCTCGCCGCCAAGCGGGCCATCAAAGCCTTCCACCGTAACCCCAACTTCGAGCGTTCACTGCTCCAGATGCGCCTCATCCACCGAGTAGTGGAAGACCTCATGCCCTACGCCCGCCCCTCTAAAGAGGCCCAATAGCCTCAACAGGAGAGGAGGCACCCTTCGACAGCGACACATACCCAATAACTCTGTTATGTAGCACGCACCCCTACTCCGTTACATAACACACATCCTTATTCCGTTACAATAGTAACGGATTTTTCTTTTTATTCCCTTTATTCCCCGCTCAGTTGTCGTAACCTTCAAGGAAAAGCACACATTGCACATTTGCCTCGTGAGGAAAAAATCTAACGCAGACCTTAGAAAATCTAAAGCGGACTTAAAAAAATCTAACGCAGACCTTAGAAAATATAACGCAGACTTTAGAAAAACTAACGTGGACCTTAGAAAATTTAAAGCGGACTTAAAAAAAACAAACGCAGACTTTAGAAAAAATAAGGTAATGATATAGATGTTGGCACAGATTACTCATAATGCAGCCAATACTGACTGCGTTAGTTGTATGTTTATTGCATAGCAGCGTTGATTAGAACAGACATAAGACTTTTATTCCGAGTCTTTCGCGTGATCATTGCCTAAGTTTAATCTAATCCCCTTGAAAAAAGTTTTAACTCCGTG
>CADAJV010000013.1 GCA_902788275.1 uncultured Bacteroidales bacterium
AAGAGCCTTGAAACGAAATCTAAGAGCCTTGAAAATGACAGCTCGAGGCTCTTAGATTTTTTTTCCACGGAGTTAGTTTATTTTTCCACGGAGTTAAAATTTTTTTCAAGGGGATTAGATTAAACTTAGGCAATGATTACGCAAAAGACTCGGATAAAAGTCTTATGTCTGTTCTAATCAACGCTGCTATGCAATAAATATACAACTAACGCAGTCAAAATTGGTTGCATTATGAGTAATCTGTGCCAACATCTATATTATTACCAAATAAAATTTATACCTTTGCAGCGATTGGCCAGACAGCCAGCGCCATCCATCTTGTAACCACATAATCCAAACCTAAAAAAAATCCCAAGACGTATGAAAAAAACATTACTCCTTTCATTAGCCCTGCTCATCGGCACCGGCATCCTTGCCCAGAAAGCAATCACCATTAGCGGCATCATTTATACACTCAACCCTTCGGACAGCACCGCCACAGTGTACTCCGGCCAGCAGTGTTCCGGCGACATCATAATTCCGGAAACCGTTGAAGACGGAGGCATAACCTACAAGGTGACGAGTATAGATGGCAACGCCTTCTATCAGAATGAGGGGCTCACCTCCATATTCCTCCCAGGCACCATGACAAGCATAGGGAGAGCAGCGTTCGCCTATTGCACCAACCTAACCGATATCGGTATCCCCAGCTCCGTGACCAGCATAGGAGACTATGCTTTCTATAATTGCAAGAGTATAGAACAAGTCGTCATCCCCGACCTCGTTACAAGCCTGGGAGAGCAGGCCTTCGCAAGCTGCACGTCTCTGACCTCAATAGCCCTCCCCAATGCACTGAAGAAAATTGAATCAGGCACCTTCTACGGTTGCACCAGCCTATCCTTTGTAAATGCCGACCGTGCTGAGAGCATCGAGAGTTATGCTTTCTACGGCTGCTCCGGCCTCAAGACAATCTCCCTGGGAAACACCTTGAAAAACATCGGAGGATACGCCTTCTATGGCTGCAAGAGTTTGACGGGAATAACCATCCCCAGCTCAGTCACCGACATTGGAACATGGGCTTTCTTTGGCTGTAGCGACCTTACCTCAATAACCATTCCCGAAACCGTGACCGACATAAAAGAGGAAGCATTCGCTTACTGCTCGGGTCTTACCTCGGTAACCATCCCCAACTCCGTGACCAACATAGGAATTGCAGCCTTCTATGGCTGCAGCAGCCTCGCCTCAATAACCATTCCCGAAACCGTGACCGACATAGGAACTGTAGCCTTCCGGGACTGCTCTGCCCTGACGGAAATAACCATCCCCGGCTCCGTTACGGCCATCGGAGAAGATGCCTTCTATGGCTGCGACAACATAAAAGATGTCACGTTCCTCACCGAGAAGCCGTTTGATGTCAATTCCTCTTGCTTTACATGCCAAGACAATGCTACCCTGCACGTGCTGAAAAAACAAGTCCCCACCTTTAGCGAACTGGAAGGCTGGAAGTTCAGCAGCATCGCAGGGGAAGACGGAGAAGGAGGAGATGACGATGATCCTGCCGAAATAATGGACACCAACCGCGATGGAGAAGTCAACTCAGCCGACGTGGTCAGGATATACAACTACATAATCACCGGAGAGTAGATCACAACTATTCCATAAATAAAGCAAGTCCCCTGCCATTCTCCGAGAACAGCAGGGGACTTGTTCTGTTTTAGCTCTTTTTGAGTTTGTGTTGTCTTGATAATCAGTTGCTCCTTTCTATCTCCCTGCCTTGTATTTGCCTGCGGTGATGTGCTCGAGGGTGAGGGGACGGTAGAGCATCTGGTAGCCGCCCTTGCCGTCGGGGGTGTCCTCCCAATAGAAGGCGAGGCGCAGGTCTTTCTGTACTATCATGGTGCTGTAGGCTCCCTCGTTGGCGCTCACGAGCCAGGGCTCGCTCCAGCCGGAAGCAAAGGCGGTGGCATCCTGATAGTCGGCGGGTGAGGCGAGCTCCTTCCAGTAGATGGCTACGTTCCTGCGGCCCGGGCCGAGGGGCACGCTCTGCAGGGCTACCCACGTCTTGGTGCGGTCGGCCTGGCGCACGGCGGGGATGATGAGTATCTCGCCGTTGGTGACGTTGTCCTTGGCATTAACTCCGTTAGGGCAGTCGGCGGAAGCTACGGCCTGCTCCCAGTGGCCGAAGGTCTCGGCAGAGAAGGTGCTGACGGCCTTGCCTTCCACTATTGAGAGGTCGCTGCCGATGGTGGTCACGGAGGGATAATGGTAGATATTGTAGAAGCGGCCGCTGTTCATGTTGTTCCATCCGGGTCGGCTGCTGAGCAGTACGTCGCCATTGGGCAGTTCCTCCACCTTGGGCTCGTCGCCTAGGGGTGCGGGGCTGGCATCAATGGTGCCGAGGGAGTGCCAGGTCTCTCCGAAGTCGTCGGAATAGATAACTCGGTTGCCACCGGGCCTTGCGCAGAGGGCGGCATAGATTCGATAGTATTTGTCACGCTTGACGATGCGACTCTGGCATATCTTGCCGCTTCCCACAAAGAGGCTCTGCACGGGACCGAGGGCACTCTGGTCGAAGAGGCTGTAGATCTGGTCAGTTATCTCCTCTGGTGCGCTCCATGTGCGTCCTCCGTCATGGCTGCGAAGTCGTGCCACGCGGTTGGGATTGTCGCGGGTAGCCTTGAAATAGGGAGTATTGCCGCAAACGCATAGGAGCAAGACCTCTTTGCTATTCCTGTCGGCAACAATGGCTGGGTCGCCATAACCGCACTGGGGAGTTCCCTCTACGCCGCTGCCTTCTACCATGACTTGCTCGGTGCTCCATGTGCGACCGTTGTTGCGGCTGATGCGCTGGTGGAGGTCAACGCGGCCAAAGCCGATGTCGGAGAGGCAATGACGGTAATCGGTGACGGCAAGCAGCTGGCCGCTCTTGGTCTTGGCAATGGCCGGAATGCGGTAAGGCACCTGGCTGGCGGCGGAGTTAAACAGACACTGGGTGTCGTCAGCGGCGCTGACCGTACTGATGCCAAGGAGCAGCAATGCAAAAATAATTTGAAATTTGGGACTGAAAGAAATTACCATGAGGAAATTGAAATTAACTGAAAGAAATTACCAGAAATTATTTAGAAATTTCACGATTTCACAAACAGCTCGTCAACTTATCAACTTGTCAACTTGTTAACTCAATTAGAAATCAATAGTATTCTATTTTTCTTACTTGCAGTACATACTCGGTATAGGTGCTCTTGTCGGGCTGACCGTCGGAATCGTACTCTTCGGTGGTGCAAACTTCTTTCTGCAAGCGGCGGGTCCAGTTGCCGTGGTCATCTCTGTCAAGTACGGTGATGGTGTAGGTGGACTCTACCTCCACTCCGTCGCCACCGCCATCTTGGGTATAACTGATGACTTCGCCTGCATCGTCATAGGTGAACAGGTACTCGAAGCCGCCTGACAGTTCGCCTACATATTCCTCGCCCATAGTCTTGAGCCTGCCTGCGGCATCATACTTATATGTATAGTCGTATTCGTAGCCATAGCCCTCCTCTTTATTGATCAGGTAACTATAGGTGAGCTTGCTGATGCGTCCGTCTTTGTCGCGTGTGATATTGCCAGTCTTGAACTGGGCGTTCTCATTGCCGGTCCAATGGCCTTGAGGGTCGAAAGTCAGCAGAGTCGTTTTGCGCTCAAAGTCCTGCTTGCCGTTTTTGTCAGACTCATATTCCGTGGTGCTGACTTGCTTTACTTGCCCCTTGAGACCGTGCATCTGCAGGTCGGGTGAGGCAAAGTCTGTCTTTGCTTCGGTAGTGACAAGGGTGTCCTTCACTGTAGTGGAGTCGGAGGGTGATGCCTTGTCGGCTTTTTGTCCGCAGGCGGCGAGCATCATGGCTGCCGAGGCTGCAAGGATTAGGTGCTTCATTTTGAAATGAGGAATTAGAAATGAGGAATGAAAATTATCTTTCTCACTTGCCAACTAAATCATTAGAGGCTTTGTCTGAGAATGGCTGTTACGTCTTCGGGGGTGAGGTCGCCGTAGCCGGCCTTGTAGGTGATGGTGCCCTTGGTGATGGCGGGTATCATCTCCTCGGTGGCGCCTAGCTCGCTGATGGTGAGAGGAAGGCCTATCTCCTGCATCCAGCCCTTGAGAGCCTCAATGCCCTCAGCGGCAATCTGCTCAGGTGTCTTGCCCTCGGGGCGCACATCCCATACCGTCTGGGCGAAACGGGCAAACTTGGGCAGGCCTCCCTGCATAATATACTTGTAATACGGAATCGAGACTGCTGCCAGTGTATAGCCGTGGGGAGCATGAGTCCATGCGCCGATGGAGTGGCCAATCATGTGTACCATCCAGTCCTGTGTCTTACCCTTGCCGATGAGAGTGTTGAGGGCCCAGGTGGCTGTCCACATTATGTTGGAGCGGGCCTCGTAGTCCTGGGGGTTGCCGACGGCCTTGCGTGCTGACACGATGAGGCTGCGCATGAGTCCCTCGGAGAGGTAGTCGGAAGTGTTGTCGTCTTCATCGGAGAAATATTGCTCCATGATGTGGCTCATGATGTCGAAGATGCCGGCCTTCATCTGGTCGAGGGGTACGGTGTATGTGAACTTGGGATTGAGGATGGCGAACTTGGGCATGAGGCGGCTGTCGAAGACGTGGCCCACCTTGAAGGTGTTGGCTGCGTCGGTGATAACACTGCCGCCGTTCATCTCAGAACCGGTGCCTGCCATGGTGAGGATGCAGCCGATGGGGAGTATCTTTTGGTCCTTGGGCGGGTCTTGTTGGTTGAGATAGAAGGTCTGCCATGGGTCGCCGTCAAAGAATACGGAGGCTGCCACACCCTTGGAGTAGTCGCAGACGCTGCCTCCACCGAGGGAAAGGATGAAGTCCACCTTGTTGTCGCGGGCTATCTGGATGCCCTCGCGCAGCTTGTCAAGAGTGGGGTTGCTCATCACTCCGGCGTTTTCAACGATGGTCTTGCCGCAGTCGCGCAGTATGGCTACCACCTGATTGTAGATGCCGTTGCGCTTGACGCTGCCGCCGCCGTAGTTGAGCAGCACGACAGGACCATAATTCTGTAGCTCGTCCTTAAGGAAACTGAGCGATTCATCACCAAAAAATAGCTTGGTGGGATTGTAATATTCAAAGTTGCCATTCATAGGGAGTAAGGTAAGACCGCACAGGGAAACCGCGCGGCACAGTGGTTATTGGTTAATAGGAGAATGATATTCCCTCCTGCCACTTGTGGAGGAGATAGCCGTGGTCGTCGGTGCAGTGGTCGTAGATGGCTTGCCTGCGCTCGAGGGGCAGATTATTCCACACGGCAGTGCACTCGGGATAGTTGCATACGGTTACAACACCCTCGGTCTGCTTGCTCATTATCTTGCCGGCGATGCGCTCTTTCTGGCCCACGGTAAGCGAGGCCCACCATGTTTCGAGTTCTCTTTCGTCCATGATATGCTGATTTTATAGTTATTTGGCTACAAAGATAGTTTTTTCCTTCCAATTTAACTGCATTTGAGGGAGTGATTTTAGTACAATTAACCTATAGAGACACAATAAGCCCCGACTCCAAGGACTGGAATCGGGACTTTCCGTATGCCTTGCTAAGGCATCTGAATCGCTCCGTAGAGGGAGGGCGGAGCTATGCTATCTCTATGAGTCGCCTCTGCTTGTCTTCCTCCTTTTTGGAGTATTTAGGCATCTCGATGCGGAGTACGCCATCGTTGACCTTGGCGCTAATCTTCTCGGGATCAACATTATCAGGCAGGGCATATGACTGCTCAAAATTGGTGTAATAGAATTCGCGCCTCAGATAGTGCTCCTTCTTGTCCTCGTCCTTGTGCTCCATCTTATTTTCGAGCTTTACCTCCAGGCAGCCTTGGTTGGTTACGTTGACGCGGCAATACTCTTTCTTCAGACCGGGCACGGCGATTTCCATCGTGTACTTTTCCACATCTTCCTTGACATTAACTGCAGGTGCTGTGGAGTTCATCTTAGGCATCCAGTTGGTATCAAAGAAATCATCAAAGAAGTTTGACATCAGGTTTGCGTCATTGTTTCTACGTGCTAGTAACATAATTAATACCTCCTGTTTTTATTTTTAAATGGTTAAACTTTTAGATTCTAAAGTTCGAGAGTTCGAGAGTTCGAAAGTTGCCGCTTCGCTTTTCGTGCTTCGGTTCGCGATGCCTTTGGCGTTGCCGCTTTGCTCTCAGGCTTTTTTGCGTCAGCCCGGCTTCGCTGATTCCGAACTCTTAGCTCTTGCCGTTTTCACCCAAGAAAAGAGCATTGACTGTGCCACAAAAATAAAAGCTGCCACAACGGCACCCGCAGGTGACATTATGGCAGAAATGCGCCGTACACGTCTGCCAAAAACGGCAGAACGGACGATGACCGGTTAGTATATTATAAATAGGTAGGTGGAGTTCTCGATAACCGACTCCAAGGTAAACACCCTCTTGCCCTGCACGGCTCCTACGGAGAATATGCCATTCAGCTTAGGGTCATCAGTCTTTATAGGGCCCGGCGGCACTGTGCGTATGGCTGAGGTGGGCACGGAGATTATCTGCTCATAGGTGCGGAAGTTCTCAAGTGTGATTAGCCAGTTGTCGTTAGACAAGGCTATGTCCTTGCCAAAGACCGTTACCGTGGGTGGCACATGGGAGTCAACGCGAATGGCCACTCTCACCTTGATGCGCGACATATTGTCGTCGTCGTCAGAGCAGGCGCAGAATGCCAGGGTGCAGAGCAGCAGAAGGGAAGCTATTCTGAAGAATTTCATAGGATATAGAGCTTAAAGTGTTTTTCTTTGGCAAAAATAGCAAAAAATTCCTCGACGGCAATAACTTGCAACCGAAAAAACATTGTTTCAACGGAGCACATACGGCAATTTGTGTTTTTTTAACTTCTATGTTGTCAGTATAAAGAAATGGCAAGCCAAGTTGGTTTAGCAAAGCCCAGAAGAGGCATAAATTGAGAAAAGGTGAGCTAAATTTGTGCGAATTCTGATATTTCTTCTTACATTTGCATTTTATAGGACATAAATCTAGACTGTGGACGAAACAGAATACACATATAACCTACTTGACAAGATAGACTCGCCTGCCGACCTGCGCAAGCTCAGCGTGGAGCAACTGCCGGAGGTTTGCAGCGAGATCAGGCACCGCATAATTGAAGTGCTGGCCGAGCATCCGGGCCATCTGGCCTCCAGCCTCGGTACCGTAGAGATTACCGTGGCACTGCACTACGTGTTTAACACTCCCGAGGACCGAATAGTCTGGGACGTTGGGCACCAGGCCTACGGGCACAAGATCATTACCGGCAGACGTAACGCCTTCAGCACCAACCGCCAGCTGGGCGGCCTAAAGCCTTTCCCCTCGCCCGAGGAGAGCGAATATGACAGCTGTGTATGCGGCCATGCCTCCAACTCTATCTCAATAGGCCTAGGCATGGATGTGGCTGCCAGGATGCAGGGACAAAAAGAACGCAAGGTGGCTGTGGTGATTGGCGACGGAGCGATGAGTGGCGGACTGGCCTTTGAGGGACTCAACAATGTGTCCTCAACGCCCAACAACATGCTCATCATCCTCAATGACAACAATATGAGCATCGACCGCAGCGTAGGCGGCATGAAACAATACCTGCTAAGGCTGCACACCAGCAAGTGGTATAACCGTTTCCGCTTCCGCACCGCCAGGGGACTTGACCGCATGGGTCTGCTCAATGAGAAGCGCAAGAATGCCATTCTGCGCCTCAACAACTCGCTCAAATCGCTCATCACCCGCGAGCAGAACATCTTTGAGGGTCTCAACATACGCTACTTCGGTCCTGCTGACGGCCACGATGTGGTAAGGCTGGTGAAGATGCTGCAGCGCATCAAGGACATGAGCGGCCCCAAACTGCTGCACATACACACCCTGAAAGGCAAAGGCTATGAGGCTGCGGAGAAGAACGCCGCCCTCTGGCATGCCCCGGGAATGTTTGACCCCAAGACAGGCGAGCTGCTCAAGAAAGAACACATGGACCCTGAGCCGCCCAAATTTCAGGACGTGTTTGGCAAGACGCTGCTGGAACTGGCACAGAAGGACGACAAGATAGTAGGCATTACGCCGGCCATGCCCAGCGGATGCTCAATGAGCATAATGATGATGCAAATGCCCGAAAGAGTATTTGACGTAGGCATTGCCGAGGGTCACGCGGTGACTTTCTCTGCCGGCATGGCCAAGGAAGGACTACTACCCTTCTGCAACATCTACTCATCGTTTGCCCAGCGTGCCTACGACAATATCATTCACGACGTGGCCATAGGAAGGCTGCACGTGGTGCTCTGCCTGGATCGCGCCGGACTGGTTGGCGAAGACGGCCCAACCCACCACGGAGCCTTCGACATAGCTGCACTGCGCACTGTGCCCAACCTGACTATCTGCTCACCCATGACCGAGCCCGAACTGCGTAACCTTATGTACACTGCCACCATACACCGACATCCCTGGGTGATTCGCTATCCGCGAGGCAAGGGCTCCACCATAAACTGGCGCACGCCGATGGAGGAAGTGGCTGTAGGCTCCGGACGCAAGCTCAGAAGCGGCAACCGTGTGTGTGTGCTCTCGCTTGGCCCTTTGGGAGTGACGGTGGAGAATGTGATAGAGAAAAGCGGTATGAACCACGTTGCCCACTACGATATGCGATTTGTTAAGCCACTGGACGACAGCATAATGCACGAAGTGGCTGAAGCAAGATATGAAAAGATAATAACCATAGAGGACGGCTCGCTAAGCGGTGGATTTGGCAGTTGTGTGGCTGAGTGGCTGGAGAGTCACGGCTGCACCACCCCACTCCATTGCATGGGACTGCCCGACCACTTTGTGGAGCACGGCCCCGTCAAGGACCTATACCGCCTTGTAGGCCTGGACGAAGAGAGCATTGCAAGGAACCTCAACTCATAATTCCTAACTCCTAAAATTCCCCAAAAGCATGAAGATAATCATTGCCGGAGCAGGGCGCGTAGGCACCCACCTCGCCAAACTCTTTGCCAGAGAGAACCACAACATCATTGTGCTTGACGAGAACCCAGAGAAGCTCAATATGCTGCAAGTGAACTATGACCTGATGGTTAAGGTCATGTCGCCCACCTCCATCACTGGCCTCAAGGAGATTGGCGTAGCCCACTGCGACCTGTTTATCGGAGTGACTCCTGACGAGGACCTCAACATCAACTGCTGCATGATGGCCGGCAGGCTGGGTGCCAAGCGCACCGTGGCCAGAGTGGACAGCGTGGAGTATCTGAGCAAGGAGTCGCAGGAATATTTCAAGGAGATGGGCATCAGCTCCATGTTCATACCCGAAATGGTGGCTGCCAAAGAGATAGTCAGCTCAGTGGAGCGCAGCTGGGCCCGCATGTGGTGGGAGCCCGACAACGGCGAAGGCAATCTGGCCCTTATCGGAGTGAAAGTGCGCCAAGACTGCCAGATACTCAACATTCCACTCAAGAATCTGACACAGAAGGACGCCACCTACCATGTAGTGGCCATCAAGCGCGGCAGCGACACACTGATTCCCCACGGCGAAGACACCATCATGCCCTTTGACCTTGTGTACTTCATGACCGACAAGCGCAATCAAGACTTCATTCGCCAAATATGCGGCAAGAACAATTACACCAAGGTGGAGGACGTAATCATAATGGGCGGCGGCACCACAGCAGTATTCACTGCCCAACTGCTGCCTGGAAATATGAATATCAAGATTATTGAGCAGGATATCAACCGATGCTATGAGCTCAACAAGCAAATCACCAGCAGCAACGTGATGGTCATACACGGTGATGGCCGCGACCTCTCGATGCTGCGCGAGGAAAATGTTGACGATACCGACGCATTCATTGCCCTGACGCCCAACTCCGAGATAAACATTATCAGCTGCCTGACAGCCAAGAAGATGGGCGTCAACAAGACTGTGGCCATGCTGGATAACATCAACTTCATCCCTATGGCTGAGAGCCTGGACATCGGCACCCTCATCAACAAGCAGGCCATATCGGCCTCCAACATCTACCGCATGATACTCAAGGCCGACGTGAGCAACGTCAAGAGCCTGATGGTAGCCAATGCCGACGTGGCCGAGTTTACCGCTGCGCCAGGCTCCAAAATAACCAAGAAACTCATCAAGGACCTCAAGCTGCCCTCCACAGCCACACTGGGCGGGCTTATCCGCAACGGCAAGGGACAGCTAATCAACGGCATGACACAAGTCAATGAGGGCGACAAGGTGGTGGCCATCTGCATCGACAACGGCATGAAGGCGCTGGCAGCATACTTTGACTAAAGAATCAACAATTTCAACCCAATGCCCAAGAAAAAACTTATAAATCCGCAGACACTGTGCAGGGTGCTCGGTCAGCTGGTGCTGATTGAGGCATTCATGATGCTGGTGTCGCTGATAGTAGGTATTATATATAAGGAGGATAGCAATGTGCCCTTCATCGTCTCGCTCATCATCACCGCCACCGTGGGCATAGTGCTACGCCTGCTTGGCCTGCGCTCAGGCGACAGCATCAACAGGCGCGAAGCCTATCTGGTGGTCAGCCTCACATGGGTGGTGTTCTCGCTGCTTGGCACAATCCCCTTTCTTATTGACGGTCACTGCAGCAGCTTCGGAGCAGCCCTCTTTGAGGCCATGTCAGGATTCACCGCCACCGGATTCACCGCTATGCCAGACGTGGACGCCCTACCCCACAGCATACTCTTCTGGCGCAGTTTCATGCACTGGATAGGCGGCCTCGGAATCGTCTTCTTCACCATGACCATACTGCCCGTGTCAGGCAGCGGCGAGATACGCCTCTTTGCAGCAGAGTCAACAGGACTGGGCCAGGAGAAACTCCACACCAAGATCAAGACCACAGCAGCCTGGATATGGTCTATCTATATTGTGCTCACTCTCGCATGTGCCGCAGCACTCTACCTAGGCGGCATGGGCCTCTTCGACAGCATCAATCACGGTATGTCGGCCATCGCCACAGGCGGATTCTCCACCCACAACAACGGCATACTCTACTACAACTCCACCCTGCTGCAATACATCATGATGGCCTTCATGCTCTTAGGCAGCATCAACTTCTATCTGCTCTACACCGCAGGCACCAGGCGCAAGCTCTCACCATTCAAGAATAGCGACGAGCTCAAGTTCTACCTCGTCACCATACTCATCATCTCTGCCATCTGCGCCCTGAGCCTCTTCATACACAACGGCTACTCATTGGAGCGCTCCATCCGCACAGCCATGTTCAACTGCATATCCATAGCCAGCACCAGCGGATTCCTTACCGACGACTATCAGCAGTGGTTCCGTCCCACCTGTATGCTCCTGATGTTCCTGATGTTTGTAGGCGGCAGCAGCGGCTCAACCTCCGGCGGATTCAAGAACATCCGAATGCTCATCATCATCAAGACCACCCGCATACAGTTCAAACGCATACTCCATCCCAATGCTGTCATCCCGGTGCAGATGAACAAGGCCCCTATCAACTCCGCTGCCGAGCACAATGTCATGTCACTCCTCTTCTGGTTCCTCTTCCTGATAGTTATAGGAGCCGGAGCACTGATGCTCTCCGGAGTGCCAGGATATGACAGTTGCGCCCTCTCGCTATCCTGCATCAGCAATATAGGCACCAGTTTCGGCCACGTCTATGGTCCCTCGCAGGGAGTCTCACAGCTGCCCGAAGTAGCCAAGTGGATATGTAGCTTCCTCATGCTGGCCGGCCGTCTGGAGATATTCGCCATACTCCTGCCCTTCACCCGCTCCTTCTGGCAAAGACAGTAAAGAACAGTTGTCGCACCAATCAGAAAAGTCGGACTAGCAAACAAGTCAGACTCGTCGGACCATTCAGCCACCAAAATTTCCGTCAATTTCTCTCAATGCCCACCACCGGACTTGGCTAAACCTCAAATCTCAAACATCAAACCTCAAATAATCTCATTTTTTCGCTGATTTCCTTCATCATTCAAAAAAATATTGCTAATTTTGCGCCCGATTTTAGTCCGCCAAGGCTCAATCAAGCGGTTTCACGACGAGACTCGCCTCCGGTGGAAGCGTCATAAAACACAATAAAACAAACATGTACGCTATTGTTCAGATTCAAGGCCAGCAGTTCAAGGTTGAGGCTAACAAGACCCTCTTCGTTCACCACCTTGCAGGTGCTGAGGCCGGACAGGAAGTAGAGTTCGAGGACGTACTTCTTGTTGACAACGAAGGTGCAATCACCGTAGGCACCCCCACCGTGGAGGGCGCTAAGGTAGTTGCCGAGGTAAAGACTCCGCTCGTAAAGGGCGACAAGGTGATCGTCTTCCACAAGAAGCGCCGCAAGGACTATCAGAAGAAGAACGGCCACCGTCAGCAGTTCACGGAAATCACAGTTAAACAAATCGTAGCTTAATCCATTTTTAGGCAGATTCAAAATCCCGAAACATTATGGCACATAAAAAAGGTGTAGGTAGTTCGAAGAACGGACGCGAATCAGCGTCGAAACGATTAGGTGTAAAGGTTTGTGGTGGTCAGGCTTGCGTAGCCGGCAACATCATCGTGCGCCAGAGAGGCACAGTCCACTATCCCGGCAAGAACGTCGGCATGGGTAGCGACCACACCCTCTATGCACTTGTTGACGGAACAGTCAAGTTCTCTCACGACCGCCGTGACCGCAGTGTGGTAGCTGTAGTGCCCGCCGAGGCATAAGCTCTACCCTGCCCAACAGGAACAACCAGACAAACAATATAGTCCCCGAAATCTCGGGGACTATATTATTTTTTTATTCCAAAGGAATCTCGGGGTGTTGCACGGCCAGGGGTATATCCTTCTGCGAGAGATAGAACATATAGAGGATAACAGGCTTAGAGCCTCTGTTCTCGCCGTGATGGATAGTGTTCACCATCTCAACGACCGACTCGCCCTCATGCACCGTTTTCTCCTTGCCGTCCTGTCCGATAATAGTCAGCTCACCCTGCACCAGTATACCGAAGTTCATCACCGGGTGGTGGTGCCAGCCCAGCTTTTTGCCGGCAGGGAACTCATACTTCACAGCCACCAGCTCCGGGCGTCCCTGGAAATAGTCAGGCAGCTCAACGCCGTCCCAGCTCTGGCTCGTGCGAACCAGCTCAGTCGATTGCACCTCCTGCTGGGCAGGGGTGTCCTGGCAGTTACATGCCTTCTGGCAGCTTACCAACACATTTGCGCCGCAGACAGTAAGGATGGCGGCGAGCATCCAGTTTTTCAGATTTTTCATATTGCTTTAACTTGTTTGGTTGTCCTTAACACGGATAGAAATCTCAGCGCAGACGGGGGCATAAGGCCCCTATAGCTGGATAACATCCAGATGCAAAGGTAGTAAAAAAAATCCGCACAAAAAAAGAGCCGAAGGCACTTTAAGCCCTCAGCCCTTTCATAATGTCTGTCTGATTAAGGATTAGGCGTGGCAGCAGGCTCAGCCCACTTCTTGCCAAACACCGTCTTGCTCACATCAAAGAAGGTAGCCCTCTTCATCTGCTCCCTCAGCTGGGTGCAGGGACGGAAGCGCACAAATACGCCCTTTATACCGTCAGAGCTTACGTCGTCCATATTGTCCTTTCCGGCCGACTTCCACTTCTGAGTTTTCTCGTCCCACTCCCCGGTCTTGCAGGTAAGGCGGAAGTTGCCCAGCCCGTCAAGGGTCACCGAGTGGCCGTTAAGCACAAAGTCGTAGATAGCCTGAGTCAGGGCAGCAAAGCCGGCACCGAGGTCCTGAGTATTGATATTGCTGTCAGCCAAAGCCAGTCTCACAATATCCTCCTCGCCAATCTTGCTATAGGGCACCAGTCTCACCCCATACTTAGCAGCACCAGTGTCGGCATCCTCATTTTTGTAAATTCTATAACCAAGTTTCATAAGCAAACGTCATTTTTAGCAAATTAAACAAAAAAAGTTAACACACACTCAACATCAAGGATTAACGTCGTCATCCACAGTGATGCCCGAGAACTTCACGCTCTTGCAAGCAGACTTGATAGTGCCCTTGGGCGTAAACCTGATCTTTAGGCGCTTGATGCAGTCAGGTCCCGCGTCCTTAGCGTTGCTGACCAGTTTGCACTTGGCCGACAGGCTGAACGTGCCCAGCTGAGGTATCTGCACCGTATGGCCGTTCATCAGGTAATTAACAAACACAGCTCTCAGAGCATTTACCGCAGCAATGGCCAGCGGCCTGTTGATGCCGGAGTTGACCGCCAGGTATTCCACCATCTGGTCGTTACCGATGTTGCTGAAGCTCACAATGTTAGGAAAGAGCTTCTTGCCGCCCCCAGGGACGGTCCTTCTGGTAATAGTTGTTTTTAATAGTCCCATTTTTTTAAGTTTTCTACATTAAACAAAAAGATTAACACAATCTGGGAAGTGTACGTACATCTCATTCCCTTTAATTCTACTACAAAGTTAACACTTTTTCTTGAAATACGCAAACTTTTTATCAAATTTGTTAAGCATCCTTAGTAAAAATGTTAAGTGCAGATTTTCGCTAAGGATTTTCTTGGCAATCAGAAAATATTGCCTAACTTTGCAGCGTGTTCTTGTAGGACACGACATATTTGCTCAATTTCCTGTCGAACTGCAACCTCAAAGGATAAAGAGAGCATAATGATAACCATTGAAGCTGTGCTTGCATAGTGCAGACTTCTCCATAGGTTATCATAGGTTGTTGCAGACCTGACAGGAATATGGTGGGTCTGCGCTTTTCTTATGCCCGTAAGTTAGCACAACTTCCCATTTGAGAACGAATACTAACTTAAAAAACTATAAATATGAAAAAAACATTTTTTTTATTTTTGATGCTAGCAACAATGACTAGCAGTGTATGGGCAGATAGTGTTGGAAAGCGTTTAACTCTATCGGAACTTAAAGAAGGACAAAAAGTTATCATCGAGGCTGCATCGACATCAAACAACTATGAATATTATATCAAGGCTGTTGGAAATTATTATGCGTGGAAGCAGGGGCTGGACACAGATTGTATATGGGTTTTAGTTCATTCGGACAAGACTAAATATGGCGAAACTGACACATATTTTTTCCAGCACTTAAGAAGTGGAAAATATATGGGTGGTGGTGATGTGCGAGGACTCACGAATGCTTCTCCAATGTTAGCGGATGATATAGAAAATGCGACTCCAATAAAACTTTACGGCATGGATAAACCTTATGAGTGGACAGATTATAGAAACCAGACATCTAATCCAAGAGGGTGGGATGACAACTCTATTGCTATGAGAGGTTTTGATGATGAGGTAAATACGGCTGACTGGTGGTATGCTAATGATGTTATCTACCAAGATGGAGGTTATTTTCCCAACTCAACTCAAACATACAATTTTCAATGGAACTTCTATTCTGTTGACTTTGCGAGAGATGACATTTTCTCTTTCCAAATAATTTCCGACAGTACAGTTGTTATTATGGGGTTTGCAGAAGAAGAGTATGCGCCAAATTTGGTTATCCCGGATACTATTGTATACGAAGGAAAAACATACAAGGTTGTTGCAATAGCGGATCATGCATTTGACGGATGCAATGCGTTAAATTCTGTTGAGATATCTACGAATGTTACCACTATCGGAGAAAGTGCTTTCGCGCACTGTGATAATATTACGGAAATTATCTTTACTACTGATGAGCCTTTCGGTATATCTTCTAATGTCTTTTCCTGTCAGAAGAAAGCAACGCTAAAAGTGCGCGAGAAGTTTGTACAAGTATTTGGGAGGTTTGATGGCTGGAGAGATTTCTATTATATTGAAGCATATCATTTTCCAGTAGAATCTATATTGTTAAATATGCATGATCAAACATTATACACGGGAGAGACTTTCCTCCTGTCTACATCGTTTATGCCTCCGGAAGCCTATAATAAGACTATAAGCTATATGACTTCTGACCCTGTTGTGGCTTCGGTAGACGAGACAGGCTTAGTTACTGCATTGAAGGCAGGAGAAGCATACATAACTGTAATCTCCGAGGACAATCCCGCGAAAAAAGACTCATGTTTACTAACGATAAAACAACATGTCACAGGACTAGAATTTAGTAAGCCTAGTTTCATCTTAAAGAATGTAGGTGACACGGAAACCTTGACTGTGAATGTTCTTCCCGAAGACGCTACGGATAAAACCGTAAGGTTAGTAAGTACTAATCCTTCTGTTGCCGAGGTGTCTGAGGAAGGTATAGTTACAGCAAAAGGCGAAGGAAAATGTTTTATTGTCGCATTGTCCAGCAAAAAAGATGTAGTTGCCGCATGTGTCGTTTATATTGGCACCAACCGCGACAATGTAGATGTAAACAAGGATGATGAGGTAAATACGGCTGACGTGGTAGCTATCTATAACTACATCATCACCGGAGAGTAGCCCACCAATCCCCCCCCCATAAATACAACAAAGCCCCCCACCGCTCACGAGAGCGGCAGGGGCCTTTTTTTGCTTTAGGACATTTTAAGCCTGTGCGTTTTGAGGTATTCTTCTACCTCCATCTTGCGTTTTTTGGTGTACTCATTATGTTTACCTACACCAGGCGAGTTTAATACGGCCACGATATCATACGTCGTGTTCCTGGTAAACTCCTCTAAATCGACATATTCGATTTTGGACTTCTTTTTTGTTGAAATGTTTTTGTTATTTTTCATTTGACAATTATTTTTTGTTGCCGCTATCTGAAAGGGCGTAGCGACCATCGCCCTTATTAACAATCTCTTTGCCGAGCATCTTGTGGAATGCTCTGTTCACTGTTTTATAATCAGCATAACCAATCTGGAGGGCAACCTCCTTAAATTGCTGATAATTAAACGTATCCCCAAGGGATGAAAGGCCAAGTAGGAGCCTTTTTCTCAGAGATAAGCCCTGCTGCTTAGCCGCAGAGTTCATTCTCTCCCTTAATTGGGCCTCTTGCGTTGCATCAGGCTTCCTAAATAGCCTGAGGAACACAGCTTTTGTGTGCTCAAGCATGACATGCCCGATTTCCAGGGCACTCCGGAAATCATCGTCCGAAATAAGGATTACATCCTCAACGAAGCTGACGGGGTTGTACTCAAACGCCCTGAGTACCGCCAGCACCATTGCCACCCTGGCAACATGCATCGGCATGCGCTTCAGAACGGAGTCAAACTCACTGCCCATTATGGCGGTAATCTCTCCGTCTTCGTAGATCTGACCGAGCCAGAGGTCAATTTGCCTCAATTGTGCCCGGCTAAACCGTACCCTTAGTTTTTTATCTCTGTTAGAGAGGTTGAAATAAATTTCCTCTAGCTTTTTAATTACCACGGAAAGGATATCCCTTTCATCAAGAGCATCCTCGTCTTCGATGCTCCAAGCCTGCCAGACTTTTTTCTTCTCATTAAGACAGAAAAAAAGGCATCGGCTGAGCAGACCGCTCTGAATGCCGTCCTGACCCAGCAGATCTGCAATGTCAGAAGGCACACATGTAGCCACAATGGATAGCTCCGGATGAGCTATTTTGTACACCCTGTCATCCATTATTCTGGCCAGCTGAATCATTTCATGTTCAGCCGCGCTTAACAATGTTTCTCTCGTCAAGCCATACTCCCTGTTATTCAGCATGTTGAGCAGAGCCTTGACTTCCGTCTCAAAGATCAGACCTCGCCCATTGTTTTTGCTCAGCAGCTCTAGGAACTTTGAGTTCGAGCTGTTGCCTGGCAGAATGATTGATTCCGCCATCATGGTGTTGCTTTCACCATTACGAGACTGCTCAGAGAGCCAGAGGTCGAGGTTCTCTACGAGCCTCCTCACCTTAGTAACAGATCCCTTACCGCTGGCAGGTGAACCGCAGATAATCAGCATAATGCTCGGGTTTATTTCCCTACCGTCCTTATTGGTATAGACGTTAGGCATCAGAGCCCCGATAGCTGCAATCTCAGCTATAATCAGCATCGATTCATGATCTGCGTTAAACGCATAGTTACGTGGGAGGACCCTTAGCAACTGAGGGAGCCTCTCGATTGTCTCCCTGGCAAATGAAGGCGTAAGGTTTTCCTCCGCCGTGCTTGCTGTAGTGTCGTCCGAGTCGTAGAAGTAATCCTCGTTACTGCTGCTGTCGGAGGTACCATCGTCCAAATCGCTTATTCGGACGACATAATCATTCTGGCGGCCTTCCTCGTTGGAAGCCACCTCCACATAATCTACGTACTCTCCATCTAACAGGGAGAGGACGCCCTCTGCAGAGCTACTGTTGTTCGCCTCTACAGAGGATTTTCTTGTAATGGCGTTATTTTCTGCCATAAATTTTTTTGCCAGTTATATCCCATCGGCCCATCGGTTTTAATGTGGAGTATTATTTCTTCAACAGGCCCACGTCACTCCATTACGCAGGGCTGCCCAAACCACCCATGCAACAAGTATGCCAAACCACCTCTCTGTCATATAAAATTTTTGCAGATAATTAGCTGATTTTCAAAAGTTTCCTCGCGCGCGTTAAAGTAGATATATAATAATAGTATTTTATTTTTATATATAATATTATAATACCTTGTAATCGCGCACGCGCGTACGCGCGCACACGCGCGAGATTTTTTGTGTCAGTTTTTACAGAACTAATCTTGCACCTCCCCTTACCAAACCCCAACCTTAGGGCCGTAAGCACGCACTTTTTCGGCGAGAGATCGCACTTAGTTACGGTTATCACGCATCTAGATACAATAAAGACGCCCCAGTCATAAGAAAAGCCGCTTATATAGAAAGAAAAGCCGCTATAGGATAATTAAAGCTACTATAGAATTAAAGCTGCTATAGAGAGAAAAAAGCCGCTATAGGTTAGACTATAGCAGCTATAGGTGAGGATTGCTGTCCCTTCGCCCCCAGAGCTAATCGAACTTGAGGGCCTTGACGGGACGGATGTGTGACACGATGAGGGTAGGACCGATGAGTGTTACGGTGCAGATGACGAGTGTGGTGATGTTCAGCCCCAGTATGGCCAGCCAGTTGAAGGCTACGGGCACATGGTCAACATAGTAGCTGGTGGCGTCGAGAGGAAAGAGGTGCCACTGCCACTGCACGTAGCACAGCAGCAAGCCTATGGCATTGCCCAACAGCAGTCCGCGACCAATGATGAAGACTCCATAGTGCAGGAAGACCCGTCTGACCAGGCCGTTGCATGCTCCCAGTGCCTTGAGGATGCCTATGGTGGCTGTGCGCTCCAGTATAAGGATGAGCAGTCCGCTGATAACGGTGAAGCAGCATACGCAGGTCATGAGGCCGAGGATTACCCAGATATTGAGGTCGAGCAGCTTGAGCCAGTCGAAGATGGCACCGTAGAGCTCGCTGACGCTATAGACGGCATAATAGCATCCGTTGCGGTCTGGAACATCAGGCTTGAGGCGAGCCACCTGGTCGGCTATGTCCTCGGTGCGGTTGAAGTCAGTGACGGCTATCTCGAGTGTGGAACACGAGAGGCTGTCCCAGCTGTTGAGGCCGTTGACTGAACGCAGGGTGGCAAAGACCGTGGAGTTGTCAAACTGCATCATGTTGGTCTGGTAGATGCCGCTGATCTGGTAGCGCCGCATACGGATGTCGGTATCAAAGAAATAGGCAAAAACCTTGTCGCCGCAATGTAGCTGCAGGGCATCGCTGATAGCTTGGCTGATGGCCAGTTGATTGTCGGCGGTGGAAGGCAGGTGCCCCTCAACTATGTGGGAGGCCAGGAAGGTGGTGTCGTAGTCGGGGCCTATGCCGGTGAAGGTGATACCCTGAAAATCTGTCTCAGTCTTTAGAATACCTGCCTTGCGTGTGACTCGCTGCACATGGCTCACTCCCTCACACTTAGCCAGCCGCTCAACAAAGGAGGGCGAGGCTATGACTGGCAGTGTGTCGGAGGTCTGCATGGCATCGGAGTTGACTATCTGGATGTTGGAGCCAAAACCGGTGACCTTGTTCTTTATCTCTCCCTTGAAGCCCAGCACTACAGCCACTGAGACTATCATGACGGCCAGTCCCACAGCTATGCCTACAGTAGCTATGTTCACTCCCAGCGAGGCTATCCGTTCGGAGCGATTCTTGCTGCCATACAGGCGACGGGCTATGAAGAAGGGAAAAGACATTGGGATTTGACAATTTTACAATTTCACAATTTCACGATTTTTTATAGGAACTATGGGAACTATGGGAACTATAGGAACTATAGCTCAATGGTCAATGGTCTCGGGCCAAAGATGCCGGTACCTATGCGGACCATGTTGCTGCCCTCTGATATGGCTAGGGGATAGTCATGACTCATGCCGTAGGAGCGGATGGAGAAATGGGGGGCGTCGGCAAAATAGTCGGTCTTGAGCTGGACAAAGAAGTCATTGACACTGCGGAAGTCCTGGCGTATGCGGCTCTCATCGTCGGTGTTGGAGGCCATGCACATCACTCCGCAAAGCCTGACACCCTCCATGCTGCGCCACTCTCCCTCGCTGAGCATCTGAAGGCATTCGCTGAAGGTGAAACCAAACTTGGTCTCCTCCTGAGCCACATGAAGCTGCAACAGGCAATCGATGACACGTCCGCACCTTAGGGCCTGCCTGTTGACCTCGCTAAGTAGGTGGAGGGAGTCGATACTGTGAATGAGGCTCACAAAAGGGGCTATATACTTGACCTTGTTGGTCTGCAGGTGTCCCAGGAAATGCCATTGCACATCGTCGGGCATCTGGGGCTGCTTAAGCCTGAGCTCCTGCACTATATTCTCGCCAAAAATTCGCTGACCGGCACGGTATGCCTCCATCAGCTCGTCAACCGGATGGTATTTGGACACTGCCACAAGCTCCACGCCCTGCGGCAGGGTGTCCCTGACTGCCGTTAGTCTCTCTGTTACAGACATATACACCTCCGTCCTACTCGGGCATTTTCTTGTACTCAAAGACCTCCATGATATTTGTCTCAGCAATGGAGATTATGGTACTGTCCATCACTGAGCCGCCCAACCACTTCTCTGTGTTTTCAAAGGCTGATTTGAAGTCTTTCGCGCGTACATAATATATTACATTGACCTTCTTCTCCTTGCCGGCGCTCTCGTCAATAGATATCATTGCCACCTTGACCTTATACCACAGGCCGTCGAGGGGATTGTGGGAGTCAACAATCTCATTGGCCTCACAATACTTGATGCTGATGAGGGTTACGTCGCCATAGACCTTGGTCTCGTCAAGGATGCGGGCCTCTGCCTCGGTAAAGTTGACAGCGTCAACGATATATACTTCCTTTACCTGCTTCTGCAGGCCATCTTCCAGGGTGCGCTTAAGCGACACCTTGCATTCAAACCATTTTCCGTACATAATGTATTGGTGTTTTTTAATTGTCTTAATTGGTATTGCCTGTTATTGACTGGCAAAGTTACACATTTTATTGTTAACAGAGGACAGATAACCGGGAATAGATTATCGGGATTAGCGAATGCCTATCAGCTTATGCAGCTGCAGTGACAGCGACCACTGGGAATGGACCAGGCAATAGCTGACTGCTGCCGCAGTAAGTTCGCGGTTACGGTCGTCGCTGCCAGTGTCGCAGGGCTGTAGGTAGTAATAGGTGGCAGGGAAGGCAGAATAGCGCTCTACGGCCTCAGCATTGGTGCCATCGAAGACCAGCTTGACCTCGTCGGCATGAGCTATGATTACCTGGGCATTGCTGACAAAACAGTCTTTAGGAGAGAGGGTCACCCAGTCTATTCCCTTCGGCAAAGAATGTGTGCCATTGGTCTCGATGGCAACATAGCAGCCTGCCTGATGGAGGGCATCTATGAGGGCCTCGTCAACAAAGAGCGACGGTTCACCACCGGTGAGAACTACCATGGGGTTGCTGGAGGCTGGAGGTTGGAGATTTGATATTTGAGCCAACAACTCAGGTAGCGACATCAGGGTACGAGCGGTGTGGTCAGTATCGCAGAATGGACAGCGCAGGTTGCAGCCGCTGTATCTCACAAACACTGCCGGACGACCAGCCCAACGGCCTTCGCCCTGCAACGAATAGAATATCTCGTTGATAGGATAAGACATGACCACTCTCTATAGGGTGCTGTCGTTGTCGAGGGAATAGACGGCCACATTGTCGTCCGACTCCTGGAACCTAACCTTGTAGCAGTTGGGCACGGCCTCGCAGATCCAGCGTGCAAGGTTCTCGGAGGTAGGATTGAAGGGCACCAGGTCATTGACATACTTATGGTCCAGCAGGCGCTTAACAATTCGCTTGAGGTCGGTGTAATCAATAACCATGCCACTCTCATTGAGCTCGGCAGTACGGCAGTAAACGGTTATTCTGGCATTGTGGCCATGAAGATTGGTACATTTGCTCTCATAGTTGAGGTTGAGCTTGTGGGCAAATGCCACCTCTATTGTTTTGCTTACGTAGTACATTCTGGGAATTAGGAGTTAGGGGTTAGGAAAACTGCACTGTAAGTGTTGGTATTATTGGTTTTCTACAGTTGGCTTAATGATGTCATTCTGCTCGTTGAGCCAGAGGATGAAAGGCATCAGATATTTGTGGCTTGGTTCCACGGGATGCCATTCTGAAGGGGGATTCTCTCCCATGCCCTCAAGGGCGTCAACCTGATAGTCCTTATTCTCTTTATAGTTGGTAATGGCTTCCTTTATTTTATGTATGTATAAGTCACGGTCAGCTGAGGAGGACATTTTTGGCAATTGCATCAGCAGTTGTGCAGTCTCTGCCATGCTACTAAGCTTGATAAGCCAAGGGCGCAGTTCTTGCAGCAGCAAAGAATCAGACTTTGAGGCTGGAGGCATCTTGAGCATACGGTCGGCAGCAGACTTGATTGCCTGTAGGGTGTCACGCAGAGCAAAGCCGTCGTCACGGTACTCTGCAAGGGCTGTCTTGTAATGCTCAATCATGCTGCCGAGGTGGTCGGGGTCATCATGGCGCAGGTACAGGGAGAGGTATTTATAAAGCATAGCATTATCCTTGCCAACAATGTGCGTAAAGGCATCTTCCCAGTTGCGCCGGGTATTAAAGGCGTGACTGTTCCAGGCATAGTCGGCCACTCCAAAGAGGCATATCTTGGCCACCTCACCCTGCTGCATAGGGTTGCTGACCATACCCAAGCACTGCGGAATCTCTGTTTCGGGAGTGGGAAGCCCCATCTCGTGGAGGGTGGTGTGCATATCGGCAGTATAGACACGGCCGTCCTTGTTATCATTGCAGGGGTAGTTCCACCAAAGAGCCACGGGACGCTTCATCAGCTGCTTCATCTTTACGAAGTCGGCATTCTGCAGCGAGCTCCACACTCCGCTGCCTGTGGTATAGACAACGATGTTGGCCTTGGTCTGGCTGATGGCATCGAAATAGGTCTGCAACTGCTGCTCATTGGCGAAGTTGATGGCATAGATATGAGGCACATAGTGGATTGGCAGCACCGTGTCGGAGCTGTTGACATAGTTCCTGTTGTACTTCTGCTCCATGTATAACTGCAGGTTGTTGAGGAAATCACGATAGTTGTTGACATCATCAAAGTCCCAACCGGCATCGTCCAGGAAAACGGCAAACTGCCTTACTCCGAGGGAGTGCATCTTGCTGAACTTGGCCGCCACGTCGGCAACAGCACTGGCGGTAGATTCAGCAGTGTGAAAATCAACGGCCTTACCGCTGTTGGGATGGATGGCCCAGATAAAGTTGACCTTTGTTTCTAGCGACAGACGTGACAGGTCAATAATCATCTGCTGCGATAGCCAGCCGTTTTTCTGCTGGAGGGGAGTAATGGCCTCCGGGTAAGCATCGCGCCAATAACCAGAGTGGTAGGGGTCACTCTTGGCACCATAGAGGTAGGTGTTCATCTTATAGCGTTTGAAGAACTGCATGAGGTCCTTCTTAACGTCAAACGAATAAGGGTAGCCGTAATATCCTTCCACAATACCGCGATACTGCATGTCGGCATAGTCGCTCACGGTGACCGTCTGCATCATCTTGCCATCGGCGGCAACCCCGGCAGACTGCTCAAGCATCTGCTCCAGGGTGGCAAGGGCATAGAACACAGCATTGGTATGCTCGCCCAGAATAATAATATCGGCCTGCCCCTTAGCAGAGCGGCTGATGCTAAGCACATGACGGTCAAACTTGTCCTGAACAGCAAATACATCCCTGGCCACAACACTCTTGACAGCCCTCTTGTCAGCAGCGCCCTTGGAGCCGTTGATGCCGAGCCACAGGTTGCTGCATCCTACCTTAGGCTTCCTGGCCAATGTCATGGCAATGCCGTTTTGCTGAGTCAGCACCTCCTTTAGGCGTGCAATGGTATAGGCATCTATACCCTTCTCTGCCACCACGTTGACACTGGCAGTAAGCAGAGCCTTGTCCCTACCTGCAGCCATTCTTTGAGGCGTTGGATAGATGGTGTAGTCGGCATGCCCCCATAAGGAACACAATATGGCAAGCACTGCGAGCAGCAACCTGCGGAACAGACAGATCATCATAGCATTTGTTTTATTTCGTCAACAGATATTTTCTCGTTATTTCACTGCGCGAAATTAACAAGTTCCGCGCATATTTCATCATTTACGGGCGAATATTTTGTTGTCTGCCATTTTTTTTGCAACTTTGCACACAAAAGACAAAGACATGAATAAACTGACAACGACCATAGCAATAGGCCTTGCACTACTGATGACAGGCGTCAACACAACCCAGGCAAGGAAAGACAAACACGTAGGCAACCCCGTGTTCAGCGGATGGTATGCCGACCCCGAGGGAGCAGTCTTTGGCAAGGAGTACTGGATATACCCCACCTACTCGGTAGCCTTCCACCTGCAGCTGCACATGGACGCCTTCTCCTCCAGAGACCTCTCAAACTGGCAGAAGCACGAGCGCATACTCTCCACCGACGGCGTAAGCTGGCTCAAGGGGGCGCTGTGGGCTCCGTCTATAGTGGAAAAGGGAGGTAAGTATTACCTCTTCTTCGGTGGCAACAACATCCAGAACAACGACCAATTAGGCGGAATCGGCGTAGCCGTGGCCGACACACCAGCCGGTCCCTTCAAGGATGCCATAGGCCGTCCGCTGATTGACAAGATTGTCAACCATGCGCAGCCCATCGACCAGCACGTATTCCTCGACGATGACGGCCAATATTATATGTACTACGGCGGCTGGGGCCATTGCAACGTCGTCAAGCTCAACAGCGACCTTACGTCACTCAGTCAGTTTCCTGACGGCGAGACCTTCAAGGAAATTACCCCCGAGGGCTACGTAGAGGGTCCCTTCATGCTTAAGCGCAAGGGCAAATACTACTTCATGTGGAGCGAGGGAGCCTTCACCGGTCCCGACTACCGCGTGGCATACGCCATCAGCGACAGCCCACTGGGCCCCTTCAAGAGAGAGAGCGTCATCTTGCAGCAAGACCCCAACATTGGTACAGGCGCCGGCCACCACTCAGTCATCAAGGGCAAAGGCAAGGACGAATACTACATCATCTATCACCGCCACCCGCTCAACAGCAAGGACGGCAACAACCGAGAGACATGCATTGACAAGCTGCAGTTTGGCTCCGACGGCAAGATACTGCCCGTCAAGATGACCAAGACAGGAGTCAAGCGCAGAAAACTTTAATGCACAGTCAGACAAAAGATGTATCGTCTCAGATTATCCATATTAGCACTGACCACAATCCTCCTGCAGTTGCCCATAGCCTCCACCCAGGCAGCAACAGCAGCCAGGAAGGACAAGCACAAAGTTGTGATAAAGGAGCCCCTTACCCCAGACCCCTACATAGAGAAACGTCTGGACACCCCCCTCAAGGAGTCACCACTAGTCAGCAGCAGCATGCGAGGGCCAGTCAACACCCTGCCCGACGGCATTGACGTGTCGCACTACCAGGGCACCATCAACTGGGCAGCCGTGGCAGCCACCGGCAAAGTAGGCTATGCCTATATCAAAGCCTCGGAGAGCGTGTCATTCGTTGACGACTACTACCAATACAACATGGCAGAAGCCCGCAAGCACGGCATCAACGTAGGCAGCTATCATTTCTACCGTGCCCACGTTGACCAGGACGCACAGTTCCGCCACATGGTGTCAATCATCGACCCCGCCAAGCAGGACCTCGTGCCCGTCATCGACGTAGAGAGCGCCAACGGAGTATCAGTGGAAACCTTTGCCAGCCGGCTGCGCCGATTCCTCAAGCGAGTAGAGGAATACTACGGCCGTCCGCCCATACTCTACACCTACGTCAATTTCTACAACAAATACCTCGCATATCGGGGATTTGAGCACTACCCCCTCTTCATAGCATTCTATCAGGACAGCAAGCCCAGCGTAAGCGACGGCAACAGATACATCATGTGGCAATACACCAGCAAAGGCCGCATCAACGGAGTCAATGGCAATGTTGACCGCTCAAAGTTTATGAACGGCCACACCATCTACGACATCATATACCCATAAGACAATACACACAACAAACAAGAATACACACAAATATGGCAGAAGTAACCCAGATTGACATTGAGGTGGAATACATCACCCATAGCAAAGACCAAGCCGTTTACCTCACCCTGTCCTCCAACAAGCGACTGCGTGCAGGGCTTAATGAGCCCATCAAGATGAGAAGCGACGATGGCAAGCACTGGCATCAAACAATAGAGCTGCCCTCACGCAAAGTCGATGAGATAGACTACCAATTCACCGTACGCACCCGTCAGAACCTTATAGACGAAGAAAAAGGCCACGGCCAGTTTGCCCACCACCTGCTCTTCCAAAACACACCCCACATCAGCGTCAAGGCACTATGGCACAGCGACATGGGCAAAAACTACCTCTACTCGTCAGCCTACTCCGACGTAGTGTACCCGTTCGTAAAAGACCAGAAAGTCAGCCAGACCATCAACAGCTCCGACCTCGTAGTAGCCTTCACCGACTACGTGCCGCCAGCAGGACATCAGATATACCTCTGCGGCAGCAACCAGGCCACAGGCAACTGGCAGCCACTCAAAGGCATACCTGGCCTCAAGGTGCACAACGCCTCATGGGCCTTCCCCCTCAACAGAACCGACATACCCGCCGAGGGACTCAACTATAAATTCGTACTCATCAGCCCCGAGAGCAGCACCCCCCTATGGGAAAGCGGCCACGACCGCTACCTGCCGCCACAGCACCCCGACAGCGGCAAAGTCATAATCGACACCCACACCCCCCTGCTGCCACACGACGACCTCAAGATAGCAGGCGTAGTAGTGCCACTCTTCTCCCTGCGCTCAGAGGAAGGCTGGGGCATCGGAGACTTCGGCGACCTGCAACGGCTCGTAGACTGGGCAGCCGATTCCGGCCTGAGCATAATACAGCTCCTGCCCGTCAACGACACCACACGCGAAGGCAACTGGCACGACTCCTATCCCTACAACCCCATCTCAGCCTTTGCCCTCCACCCCCTGTACCTTGACTTCAACTCCCTGCCGCCCCTCAAGAGCAAGACAAAACTCAAGCTCTACCTGCAGCGCCGAGCCGCCGTCAACAGCCAACCACTGCTGGACTACGACGAGGTGTTCGACCTCAAGGAAAGCTACCTCCACGACTATTTCCTCGAGAACAAGCAAGACATTCTGCGCTCAACCAAATACAAAATTTTCAAGCGCGACAATGCCGACTGGCTGATGCCCTACAGTTTCTTCCGCTACCTGCTGAAGATTAACGGAACAGCCAACTTCCGACGCTGGCCACAGTTCCGCGAATACGACCAGGTGGCACTACAGAGATGGGCCATCGCCAGCAACATCCTTGACGACATCGAATTCTATAGCGTCGTGCAATTCCTGCTCGACAAGCAGTTCGCGCAAATCCACGAATATGCCACCCAACGCGGCGTCATACTCAAGGGCGACATACCCATCGGAGTGGCGAGAGACAGTGCCACCGCATGGCTGCAGCCCCAGTACCTCAACTTCGACTCACAGGCCGGTGCTCCGCCCGACCAGTTCTCCGCAAACGGCCAGAACTGGGGATTCCCCACCTATAACTGGCCCGCAATACTCGACGACGATGGCACATGGTGGCACAGGCGGCTCAACCACATGGCACAATACTTCGACGCCTACCGCATAGACCACGTACTCGGATTTTTCCGCATCTGGGAGATACCACTGCAGCACATCTACGGCACACTCGGTCACTTCAACCCCGGCCTGCCGCTCACACGCTCCGAGCTACTGCTCATGGGATTCACCGCCGACCCCGAGACCTATACACGACCGCGATTCACCGAAGGCGAGATGCAGCGACACTTCGGCGAACTGCTACCAGTAGCCAAAGAATACTTCTTCCAGTTTGGACAAGACGGCAAGTGGACCATCACCGACAAATACGTCAACTCACAGCGAACCATCGACAAGGCACTACGCGAGATGGGATTCTCCGGACAACAGAGAGAACTCTTCCTCTCCGCCTACAACAACATCCTCTTCATAGCACACCCAGGCACAACACAGATGTACCACATAAACATATGGGGAAAGAACACACGAGCATACCGACACCTCAGCGATACCGACAAGCAAGCCTACGACCGCATCTACCAGTACTTCTTCTATGAACGCCATGACCGCCACTGGACCGACGAAGCCTACCAACGGCTGCCAAAGCTCACATGCGCCACACCAATGCTTGCATGCGCCGAAGACCTAGGCATGATACCAACCTGCGTACACCCCGTACTGAAAGACCTCAACATACTCACACTCGAGATACAGACCATGCCAAAGCGGGGCAACGGCCGATTCAGCGACCTACACGACAATCCCCTCTACTCAGTCGACACCATCTCCACCCACGACATGGCACCCCTGCGCCTATGGTGGAAACAGAATCCCGAAGCAGCCGCCGACTACTGGCATAACATCCTGGGCAACACCACTCCACCGCCCGCCCTGCTCTCCCCCGACGACTGCAAGGCTGTCATCAGCCACCATCTGCAGTCAAACTCGCTGCTCACCATCATATCACTGCAAGACCTGCTCGGCATGAGCCAGACCATGCGCAGCGACCAGCTCGAACAGGAGCAGATCAACCATCCCGAGATACCACGCCACTACTGGCGATGGCGTATGCAGCCCACCCTCGAGCAGCTTGCAGCCGACAAAGATTTCTCCAGGCAAATACGCAAGATGGTGAAAGACAGCAACAGGACTGTAAGCAAATAAACTTAAAACCACACAAAAACAAATAAACTTTAAACCACACAAAAATATATCGCGCCAATACTCAACCCAGAGTCTGGACGCGATTATTTTTTTAAACTAGGGAAAGACCGACTGAAATATCGTTATATTATTTTTTATCGCGCAGAGATAGTCAGTTTCGGCGCGATTAGATTTCGGCTCCGCGCAATTAGATTTTGGCTCCGCACGATTAGGTTTTGGCTCCGCACGATTAGGTTTTTTCTTTTCTCGGTGAAAATTTTTCCTGTCGCAGTGTATTCAAGGAAAGTTGTGCTGCTACTAGTCTGCCTGTGCCAGCTGCATGAGGTGGACTGCAACAAGGGCTGCCGTCTCAGTGCGCAACCGTGAGTGGCCGAGTGACACCGGTGTGAATCCGCTGTGGAGAGCCTGTCGTACCTCATCGACAGAGAAATCACCTTCGGGACCGACGAGTACGGTAAAGGTGGCAGCATTGGGGTCGGCTATCTTGTTGCGGAGAGCCTCAAGCAGCATAGGCTTTGTGCCGTCAGGCAGCAGCAGGTCGGCGTCATCATAGCAATGGGCAATGAATCTGAGCCCGCAGCGGGATGCCTTGACAAAGGTGTCGAACGGCTGCATTTCGTCTATCTGCGGCAAGTAGAACTTATGGCTCTGCTTCATAGCTGCCACGGCTATCTTAAGGAGGCGCTCGATTTTTATCAGACGCCGTTCGGAGTATAGGCAATCAAGGAAGCTTATCCTGTCAACACCTATCTCGGTGGCTTTCTCCACCAGCCACTCCATGCGGTCGATATTCTTGGTGGGGGCCACTGCCAGATGGACTCTACGGGGCCAGAGGGGCGGATGTTTCTCTACTTTAACTATTTTATAAAAGCACTCTCGGCGTGTTGCCTGGGTGATGATTGCCTCTATCAGGTGGCCACGCCCGTCTGTGATATTCAGGCTGTCTCCCTCTCCCAGACGTAGGACGCGTAGGACGTGGTTGGCTTCCTCATCGGGCAGCTGCTGAGTGGTCAGTGCATCAGGCGCATAGAAATATCGAAGCTCTTTCATTTCACGATTTTACAATTTTAGTAGTTAAGCCGTTAGTCTTTCTTCTTTCGAACTCCTAAAACTTGTGTTTCTTCTTCTGGTGTTCTATATAGGGCATCTGGCGGATTATCTGCCGTTGCCGTTTGCGCAGGTAGGGGGTGGGAGCACCGCTGTTAAAGCGCAGTGGGTTGGGCAGCGAGGCGGCTATCAGGGCGCTCTGTTTCTTAGTCAGGCGCGAGGCGGTGGTGCCAAAATGGTACTCTGCCACTGCCTGTGCTCCGTAGATGCCGTCACCCATCTCTATGGTGTTGAGATAGACTTCCATTATGCGCTCCTTGCTCCACATCAGTTCTATGAGGAATGTAAAATAGGTCTCAAATCCTTTGCGTATCCACGAGGAGGTCGGCCAGAGGAATACGTTTTTGGCTGTTTGCTGGGATATGGTACTTCCTCCGCGTTTGCGCTTACCGTCAAGGTATTCCCGGGCTGCCTGCTTGATGGCTTTGGTGTCGAAGCCGTGGTGTTCCAGGAATAACTGATCTTCTGACGCCATGACGGCAGTGGACAGGTGGGGCGATATGCTGTCGAGGGGCACCCAGCTGTGGTGCAGGCGCATAGGCTGGTCACTGTGGTACTGCTGGGCGCAGCGTATGAGCATCAGGGGACTGACATATACCGGCACCCATTTATAGATTAGAGTGAAAAGGATGCTTGACCCGAAGAACAGGATGAGTATCCAGAGGACTATTTTCTTTATTATTTTCATCGTGTTTTGAAAGCAAAGATAGCATTTTTTTTGTTTAGTTGCGGGGCGTGGGTTCCTTTTAGTCGAAAATATGGCTGTTTGGCCGTCAATTTGCAACGTTTTTAGTATCTTTGCATCTAAATTGTTTAAAATATCAAACTACATAGCATGGCAATAGAGCTTAAGGACCTCACTAAGAGGAGCGAGAATTATTCAAGATGGTATAATGAACTGGTTGTTAAGGCTGACCTGGCCGAGCAGGCTGATGTCAGGGGCTGCATGGTTATCAAGCCTTACGGCTATGCCATCTGGGAGAAGATGCAGCAGGTGCTGGACGGTATGTTCAAGGAGACTGGCGTACAGAACGCTTATTTCCCTTTGCTGATTCCGAAGAGCTTCCTTTCCAAGGAGGCTGAGCACGTTGAGGGCTTCGCCAAGGAGTGCGCCGTAGTTACGCACTACCGCCTAAAGACTAATGAGACTCATGACGGCGTAATTGTGGACCCCGAGGCTAAGCTGGAGGAGGAACTGATTATCCGCCCCACCTCGGAAACTATCATCTGGAACACGTACAGGAACTGGATCAAGTCGTACCGCGACCTGCCTGTGCTATGCAACCAGTGGTGCAATGTCATGCGCTGGGAGATGCGTACCCGTCTGTTCCTGCGCACATCGGAATTTCTCTGGCAGGAAGGCCACACGGCTCATGCCACGCGTGACGAGGCTGAGCAGAGGGCTCAGCAGATGCTCAAGGTTTATGCCAGGTTTGCAGAGGACTATATGGCTGTGCCTGTAGTGCAGGGTGTCAAGAGTGCCACTGAGCGCTTTGCCGGAGCCATCGACACCTATACCATTGAGGCCATGATGCAGGACGGCAAGGCTCTGCAGAGCGGCACGAGTCACTTCCTTGGTCAGAACTTCGGCAAGGCCTTCGGCGTGCAGTTCCTTAACAAAGAAAATCAGTTGGACTATGCCTGGGCTACTTCATGGGGCGTAAGTACCCGACTGATGGGTGCTCTTATCATGACCCACTCTGATGACAACGGCCTGGTGCTGCCTCCGGCTTTAGCTCCCATCCAGGTGGTTATAATTCCTATTGGCAAACCCGCACAGATGGAAGCTCTCGACCAGAAAGCAGCCGAGATGGTGCAGAAGCTCAAGGCTCTCGGCATCAGCGTGAAGTACGACAATGACGACAGCAAGCGTCCGGGCTTCAAGTTTGCCGACTATGAGCTGAAGGGTGTGCCCGTGCGCATTGTGCTTGGAGCCCGCGACTTGGAAAAAGGCGAGGTGGAGATTATGCGCCGTGACACTCTGGAAAAGCAGAATGTCAGCGTAGAAGGTATTGAGGAATATGCGGCCAGGCTGCTTGACGACATTCAGCAGAATGTATATAAGAAGGCTCTAGACTACCGCAAGACTCACACCTATGAGTGCAGCGACTATGAGGAGTTTAAGCAGCGCATCCAAGATGGCGGCTTCTTCCTTTGCCCGTGGGACGGCACTGAGGAGACCGAGGCTAAGATTAAGGAAGATACCCAGGCCACTATCCGCTGCATACCCTTCGATGTGGATCAGACCAACCCGGGCACCGACATGGTCAGCGGCAAGCCTGCCAAATTTAAGGCCCTGATTGCACGTGCTTACTGATAAACAGGTTTGAAATTTGAGGTTAGAACATTTAGGATTTAAAAGTAAATAAAAGAAGATATAAGTAGATATAGGGCATTAGTCTTGACTATCGTCCTTTATCTCCCGCGACGAATACGCATATCTCCATCTATCTCCTTCTATCTCCATTCATTTGAGATTTGAGATTTGAGGTCTTGCTCTTAAACTATACTACTTTAGAAGTGGACGTAGCCATCATAAAATATAACGCCGGCAACATCTGTTCCGTAGCCAACGCAGTGAGGAGGCTTGGCATAGAGCCTAATATCACCGACAAGGCGGATGAGATAAGCAAAGCCGACTGTGTGCTGTTTCCCGGTCAGGGCGAGGCGGCATATACCATGCAGCATCTGCGCAACAGTGGCCTCGACCGGCTTATCAAAGAGCTGCGTCAGCCTGTGCTGGGCATTTGCATAGGCATGCAGCTGATGTGCCGCCACAGCGAAGAGGGCAACACCGACTGTCTGGGCATCTTCCCCGCAGATGTCAAGCGCTTCTGCCCCACCCTGCACAGCCAGAAAATTCCGCACATGGGATGGAACAGCCTGCACAACCTTAAGAGCCCTCTCTATGAGGGTGTCAACGAGGGTGACTTCGTGTACTTCATCCATAGCTTCTACGTACCGCAGAATGAGCTGTCGGTTGCTGACTGTGACTATATTGAACCTTTCTGTGCCTCAATGCACCGCGACAACTACTACGCCACCCAGTTCCACCCCGAGAAGAGCGGACGGGTAGGCGAACAGATTATCCACAACTTCATAGAGATAGCTAGACCCAACCATGATTGAACTCATACCCGCCATTGACATCATCGACGGCAAATGTGTGCGCCTCACCAAGGGCGACTACAGCAGCAAGAAGGTGTACGACCTCAATCCCCTTGACTTTGCCAAGGAGGTTGAGCGGCTGGGGTATAAGCGCCTGCACATGGTGGACCTTGACGGGGCCAAGTCAAGCCATGTTGTCAATATCAACATACTCAGCGAGGTGGCCGGCAATACCAGCCTGCAGATAGACTTCGGCGGCGGCATTAAGAGCGATGCCGACATTGAAGCTGTTTTCAACAGCGGCGCAACGTATGCCACGGTGGGTAGCATTGCCGTTAAGCAACCAGAGCAAATGGAGCTGTGGATTAGCCGCTATGGAGCCGACCGCCTGATACTGGGAGCCGATGTAAACAATGGCTGCATAAGCATCAATGGCTGGAAGGAAGATAGCCGACAGGAGCTCATCCCATTCATTAAGAGCTATTACGACCGTGGCATCCACCGCGTGCTATGCACTGACATCTGCAAGGATGGTATGCTACAAGGCCCCGCCGTAAAGCTATATCAGGAAATCATGCAGCAATTCCCCGACCTGCAGCTCATAGCCAGCGGCGGAGTAAGCAGCGAGGAGGACATCCACGCCCTCAACAATGCCGGCATACCTGCCGTAGTGTTCGGCAAGGCTATCTACGAAGGCAAGGTCAGCCTGCAATCACTGGCCAGCCAATTTCTGACCACAAATCAGCAACACCCCTTTTAACATCGCTCCAATGTCACTCGCCAAGAGAATAATACCATGCCTTGACGTCAAGGACGGCCAGACCGTCAAAGGCACAAACTTCGTCAATCTGCGCTATGCCGGCGACCCCGTAGAGCTGGGCAAGGCGTACAGCGAGCAGAATGCCGACGAGCTTGTGTTTCTTGACATCACCGCCAGTTACGAGGGACGCAAGACATTCACCAACATGGTGCAGAGGGTAGCCGCCGAGCTGTCCATACCCTTCACCGTGGGTGGGGGCATCAATGAGCTGGCAGACGTTGACACCATGCTCAATGCCGGTGCCGACAAGGTCAGCATCAACTCCGCAGCACTGCGCAATCCGCAGCTCATCAACGAAATTGCCTGCCACTTTGGCTCACAGGTTTGCGTGGTGGCCATCGACGCCAAGGAGACCGACGGCCACTGGCAGTGCTATATCAACGGTGGACGAGTACCAACCGACCGCAACCTCTTTGACTGGGCCAGGGAGGTAGAGCAGCGTGGAGCCGGTGAGATACTGTTCACCAGCATGAATCACGACGGTGTGAAACATGGCTTCGCCAATGAAGCCCTGGCCCGCCTGGCAGACATGCTCTCCATTCCCGTCATAGCCAGCGGCGGTGCCGGTAAGATGGAGGATTTCCGCGATGTGTTCAAGCAGGGCAAGGCCGATGCCGCACTGGCAGCCAGTGTCTTCCACTATGGTGAGATAGGCATCTCGCAGCTCAAGAGTTACCTCAGCCAAGAAGGAATAAGCGTCAGGCTGTGAGAGCAATACCAAGACAAACAGACTTTACAGACATTAAATAATCTAAGATGACAGCTATTGACTTCCAGAAGATGGGCGGCCTTGTGCCGGCAATCATTCAAGATGCCACCACCAAGACAGTGCTCATGCTCGGCTTCATGAACGAAGAAGCCTACCTCAAAACCCTTGAGCTTAAGAAAGTAACCTTCTACTCCCGTACCAAGCAGCGCCTATGGACCAAGGGGGAAGAGAGCGGCCACTACCTACATCTGGTTGACATCAAGGTTGACTGCGACCAAGACACCCTGCTGGTGCTTGTAAACCCCGAAGGCCCCACATGCCACAAAGGCACCGACACATGCTGGGGCGAAAAAAACGAAGCCAATCCCCTACTCTTCCTCAGCGAGTTACAAGACTTCATTGAGAAGCGTCATGAAGAAATGCCCGAGGGCTCCTACACCACATCCCTATTCAAGGATGGCCTCAACCGTATGGCACAGAAAGTGGGCGAAGAGGCTTTGGAGGCCGTCATCGAGGCATGCAACGGCACCAATGAACGATTAGTATATGAGGGCTCCGACCTCTTCTATCACCTCATCGTACTGCTCACCGCCAAAGGCCTGCGCATTGAAGACCTGGCCCGAGAACTGCAAGAGCGTCACAATCCTGGCTGGAAGAAGCACTAAGCCTGACTTTGGAACTACAAAAAACCTCAAACCTCAAATCCCCCCCCCTCCTATGCTACTCCATTATAATAATGTAGAAATAAGGCACGATGATGCCCTGATTCTCAGCAATGTCAACCTTACCGTCAACGAGGGCGACTACGTCTTTATCACCGGCAAGGTAGGCAGCGGCAAGTCCACCCTGCTCAGCACCATCTACGGCGAGTTGTGCCCCACCGGCGGCGAAGCCACAGTGCTTGGATTCGACATGCTCAAGATAAAGCCCAGACAACTGCCCGAACTCCGCAAGCAGCTGGGCATGGTGTTTCAGAATTTCCAGTTGCTCACCGACCGCAGTGTGCAGAAAAATATGGAATTTGTCCTTAAGGCCACCGGTTGGAAGGATAAAGACGAAATTCAGGAACGCATCAAGGAGGTGCTCAGCAAAGTTGAAACTCTCGACAAGGCTGATAAATTTCCCTATGAGCTGTCTGGCGGCGAACAGCAACGTGTGGCCATAGCCCGTGCCCTGCTCAACAAGCCCAAGATCATTCTGGCCGACGAGCCCACCGGCAACCTTGACCTTGAAAGCAGCACCAGCATTGTACGCCTCCTTGATGAGATACGCAGTGAAGGCACTGCCGTCATTATGTCCTCACATAACCTCCAGTTGCTTGACCAAGTGAACAACGCCACCGTCTTCAAATGCTGCGACAAGCAGTTGACTGTTGAGAATTGATATCTAGCGCCTAGTCAGGTTAGACTATTTGAAATTGAATAAGTTAAAGAATTAAAGTGTTTCAATTTCAAGATAACTATCAGCTTAATCCCTTACTCCCCCCTACCCTATGAAAATACAGAAATTCGGCGGCACATCAGTCGGCACAGCCCAAAGGATGAAAGAAGTGGTGAAACTCTTCACCGCCAACAAAAGCAGCCTCGTGGTCCTCTCAGCCATGTCCGGCACCACCAACACTCTGCTGGAGATATCCGATTACTTTGCCAAAGGCAACAAAGAGAGTGCTGCCGCCTTGGTCGGCAAGCTCCACCTGCGCTATAAGGCACAGGTGGAAGAGTTGTATTCCACCCCCCAGATGAAGGAACAGACCCTACAGTTCCTCAACGACCACATCTTTGCCAAACTGCTGGAGTACACCAAAGGCGACTTTACTCCCCAGATAGAGAAAGACATTGTCAGCCTTGGCGAAATCATGAGCACCAACATGGTGGCCAACTTCTGCAAGGAGCAAGGCATCAAGGCCAAACTGCTCAATGCCCTCGACTTCATGCGCATCGGTGAGGACAACGAGCCTGACCTCAACTATCTGCGCACCAACCTTATCCCGCTGCTGGAGAGCAATGCCGACACACCCTATTTCATCACCCAGGGATTTATATGCACAAACCATGAGGGCAAGGTTGACAATCTGCAGCGCGGTGGTTCCGACTATACAGCCTCACTCATTGGTGCAGCCATCAAGGCCGACGTTATCGAGATATGGACCGACATCGACGGAATGCACAACAACGACCCCCGCTACGTAGAGGGCACCAAACCCGTTCGTCACTTACACTTTGAGGAAGCCGCCGAGCTCGCCTACTTCGGAGCCAAGATACTCCACCCCACCTGCGTACTGCCAGCCAAAGCCGCAGGCATACCCGTGAAACTGCTCAACACCATGCAGCCCGAAGCCGAAGGCACCCTCATAGACAACCATTTCGACCCGGGCCAGATCAAGGCTGTGGCCGCAAAAGACAACATCACCGCCGTCAAGATTGTCAGCACCCGTATGCTCGCCCAGACAGGCTTCCTGCGCAAAGTGTTTGAAATATTTGAGACATACAACACCCCCATCGACATGGTCACCACCTCAGAGGTGGGTATCTCAATGACCATCGACAACACCGACTACCTTGCCAACATCGTTGACGACCTCAAGCAATACGGCACCGTGGTCGTTGACCACAACATGTGCATCATCTGCGTCGTTGGCGACCTGCGCAGCAAGAATGTCGGCTTTGAGTCAACCATCACCAATGCCATGCGCAACATACCCATCCGCATGATATCCTTCGGCGGCAGCGAACACAACATCTCCTTTCTCGTCAATCAGGACGACAAGCAGGCAGCCCTCAAGGAACTCAGTAAACAAATATTTCAGTAATCACAGTGCCGCGCAGCAGTCAAGCTATGCGGACTCCCCTCGACATATCAACCATGAACACCCCATATTATATTTACGACAAAGGCCTCTTCACTGCCACCATCAATGCAGCCAAGGCCGAGGCCGCCCAAATAGCCAACGCCCACATACACTTCGCCGTTAAGAGCAACAACAATCGCGAGCTTATCACCATTGCCGCCAAGGCAGGACTGGGTGCCGACTGCGTCAGCGGAGCAGAGATTACCCACTGCATCAGTTGCGGCATACCCGCCGAAAAGATAATGTTTGCAGGCGTAGGCAAGACTGACAGCGAGATACGCCTGGCACTTGAGGTCGGCGTAGGCTGCTTCAACATTGAGAGCATTCCTGAGCTGGAAGTAATCAACCAGATAGCCGCCAGTTGCGGCAAGATAGCCAAAATAGCCATCCGCGTCAACCCCAACATAGATGCCGGCACCCACGCACACATCACCACCGGCCTTGACGAAAACAAATTTGGCGTATCCCTCATCAGAGCCCTCGAGGCCATACAGCTTGCCCACAACCTGAGCAACACCCATTACCTCGGCCTCCACTTCCACATCGGCTCACAAGTACTCGACATGACCCCCTTTGCCCATCTGGCCCGCTTCATCAATCAGATACAAGACCGCATGGAGGCCGCAGGCATCACCGACACCGTCTCCATCAACGTAGGCGGTGGCCTTGGTGTGGACTACTATGACCCCGAGTCCAACCCCATCCCCGACTTCAAGGCCTACTATAAGGCCTACACTGACAATCTCAAGCTGCGTCCGGGCCAGGAGCTCCACTTTGAGTTTGGACGAGCCCTCAGCGCCCAGTGCGGCAGACTCATAAGCCGTTGCCTCTATGTCAAGCAAGCCGTTGGCCATGACATAGCCATACTCGACGCAGGCATGACTGAGCTCATACGCCCCGCTCTCTATCAGGCCCACCACAAGATTATCAACATCACCGGCCGCGATGAGCAACGCCCGCTCCACACCTACGATGTGGTAGGCCCCATTTGTGAGAGCAGTGACGTCTTTGCCTCACAGATACGCCTGCACGAGATGAGACGCGGCGACCTGATAGCCATCCTCTCGGCAGGAGCCTACGGTCGCACCATGTCCTCCAACTACAATATGCACCCCCTCCCCCCCGAGGTGGTAGAATAATCCCACCACCACAATAATATTAATTCCACAACAATAATAGAGCGAAGTTCGGCTGTGCGGATTTCCAACCATGCCACGCAGTTTTGCTGCGCTGGCATGGTTAATTTGGCAACAATATAGCAGTTGGCACAGATTACAGTCTCTGCGAAATAGTCATGCTCTCTCTGTGCCAACATCTGTGTCATTGCCTATAAAAAAATAAGGCTGTTTTTTGTATACATTCTATGGTTGTATTTAGAGACCTCTAAACAACCACAAACAATGAAAAATACATAGAGATAAGTCTATGTATATCAACTACTTTTAGATTTTAACACTTCGGACTTGCTTTTTGATGGTTCTCAAAAATCCGCTTACCTTTGCAACGCATTTCTACCGCGGAGAATTTTGAGGGCTTTTATTTTGCCATCTCGTGGACAGGGTTGACAAAGGTT
>CADAJV010000014.1 GCA_902788275.1 uncultured Bacteroidales bacterium
TTCTAATCAACGCTGCTATGCAATAAACATATAACTAACGCAGTCAGAATTGGCTGCATTATGAGTAATCTGTGCCAACATCTATATCATTACCAAAAATATTGTCTTTTTTAGTGACAGCTTTTTCCTCATCCCGTCACACTCCCCTTTAGGGGGCTTGGGGGCTTCCCCTTGTATCTACAGCGTTCCCTCGAGTAGGTCGTAGAATCGTTCGGGGTGCTTCGGGTCAATCAGCCAGTTCAGTTGTGCGGGGCGTGCATAGCCTTTGCGTCGTCCGTTGCAGAAGGGGTTGCTCATCATCCGCCAGATGCCCTCGCGGATAACGCTGTCGGGATAGTGTTTCATCAGGTAGCGGAAGCCCTTCACCTTGCGGCTGTCCACCACGTCGGTACGCGCTTTGGCCATCATGCTGCGGATGCCCAGATAGCTCTCGCTGATGTCAATGGCCCTGTTGTAGAGATTCAGATAGGTGAGCGTTTGCTCGTCATACTTCAATTGTTTCTTCATTTTCGGAAAAATTCTATTATTTTATTATTATTATTATTTCTTACTATTTTCTTTTGGTTACTTTTCTTTTTCTTTCTTTGTACCGTTTTATTTCGGGTGTCCGTGCCTTCGATGTCCTCGTAGAATATCACCACGTTACGGCAGATCTCGTCGTATGTATCGCACATCACCGACTGGCGGTACACTTTCATCATGGCGTTGATAGCCTGCGGCAGCACCTCGCTGGTCACCCACCGCTTGAAAGCCTTCGCCTCCTTCAGCTTCGACGAGAGGATCAGCGCGTAGAGTCCGCTCTCGTTGATGATGGTCATCTTCTGGTTTCCTCCAAGGGTGTAACATTTCGTTACCCCCTTGTCATCTTCATCCACATGGTCGCGCAAAGCCTTTTGTGGGTTTTTGTACCCCAGTGCCTTGGCCACGTCCTTGCCCACGAAGAAGGTCTCGCCCCTCTCGTTGGTCATCGTCCGGACAGTGCCGAACATCTCATGATTGAAAATCTGTAAGTTTTGCATATAAAAAAACAAATAAGGTGTCCTTACCTCTCAGGGAGGGACGTCCTTTCTCCCCTTGAGGTTTCTGATGGCAAAATAGCGCAGCGATTATGCGACTGAAAAGAAAAAATTCAATCGCATCTTCAATCGCAGGCAAAACCGTCCGCAAACCCTTTGTCAGTCGGGCGAAAAATTTTTTTCAAAAAAAATATGCGATCGAACGCCTAAGCACTCAATCGCATTTTCAATCGCAAAACGACTATGTTTTACTCTTCTTTTTCGCCTGTCACATATTCTTCTACCCACCCCGAAAAGGGTTGTTTCTTCCCTTCGCCCATGTATCTTGCAAAGGTCCGGTCGTTATCTGTGACACCGGCTTGGGCTGCTACGCTTTGGTAACTGCCTTTTATCACTCCGGCATCCACCAGCAACCCTATAACATGACCCTTTATCTGAGTCTTCTTTTCCCGTTTACCCTTTATCGCCCAGTCCCGCGCGATGTCATCCTTCCATTCAGAGCCCATCAACGCAGCAATGAAATTGTCAGTCCACTGCTCATCATACTCCGCTTTTGCCCTCAGCTCCTTAAGCCAACCCATCTTCAGCAACTCTTGCAGATTTTTGGTGGGGGCAAAGTAATTTAATTTTTCCTCCTCCTTCGCCGACGGTTCTCCAGGGATGCCTATCTCCTCGTTAGTGTTTCCGTGATTAGTGTAATCTTCTTTCTGCTCGTATCGGGAGCCTTGTCCGTTCAAGATGTCAGTAATGATGCTTATCTCGTCGAGCAGCCCGAAAAATCTTTGAGTATCTTCACCCTTTATCCTGCGCGCAAACCTTCGCCAATTGTCATTATTCTCCTTTATTCCCTCAAAGCCGTTTATTATTCCCAAGGAAGCAAATTTTTCAATAAGCCCATAGCGCTTTTCCTTCAACTCATCCTCCGGATTGCGGCCGATGGGATTTTTCCAAATCTTCTTGATTGCTTCAAGCGAAGAGCGGAAAGACAAGATATATTGCAATGCAAAGTCAGCCTCAGGCGAGTCCTGCACAGCACTGCTGAATTCCCCCTCGTCAGCGGCCATGGCCTTGTCTGCCAGAGCCTGCAGTTCCTTCCACGCCTGCCTGCGCAGCCAGCCGAGGGAAAACATACGGTCAGCATCGCGCTGCATCATCCGTTGGCGGCGCTGCACCGGTTGAGACATGGGATTGGTGTCACTCATAGCCATCATTTCTTCTTCAAATCAAAGAAATCCCTCAGCCACACCTCCAGATAACCAAGGCTAAGGCTATACCCGTCGGTGCTGATATAGACATCATGCTTCTTGGCCAGACTCAAAGTCTCAGCCCTCACACTCTTGAAAAACTTTATGAAAGCCTCCCTGTCCCTGGAGCCCGGGGGCGGAAGCGTCTTCGTGATAAACGCGCTCAGCTCTCGTGCGCAAGCCACGTAATTATCCAAATAGCCGTGCGGCACGCCGCCGAAAAGAGAATCAATTACCGTCTGCTCCTGCTCAGAGAGCCCCAGCTCCTTGCCGCGGCGCAGATGTCCGTCCACCGCGCGCAGCGACTCCAGCAGCTTGGCTACATACGAAGCCTCCTCAATCTCACCGTCCTCCGTGTGTTTTATGTCGTAGAAGCAGTTTTCGGCAATAAAATCCTGCACGGGCAAGTCATGGCTGCTGCCCCACCCAATAGCCTGGTCATGCGCCAGCTTGGCCTCCTCGTAGGTCATCCTCGTCTCAGCCTCCTTGCCATATTTGGCCTCAATCTCCTGCAGCAGCTCCGCCGCACTCTTAGGTTCGCTCATATCATTCGATTTAATTTTGTTTGTTTTCCGCCTACAAAGTTACGAAAAAAAAGAAAAATCCCCCCGCCAAGGCGAGAGAAGAAGCGTTATGACGTTATTAGAGAGAAGAAGCGTTATGACGTTATTACGTTATATCGTCATTCCGTCATCCCGTCATTCCGTCATCCCGTCATGCGGGCCTTGTCCCGTTACACCTGGGATAATCGCTGCAGCTCCAGAACTCCTTGCCTGAATTGACACCTTTCTTCGCCACGCGCTTAATCATCGGCTTACCGCAGACAGGACAGAGGGGCGCATCGGCCTGCACGCTTTGCTGCTTACGGTAGGAAAGGCGTTCTGCCGTCAAACCCTCCGCGAAGCCTCCTTCAACCTTGAACACCTCCAGTTGGCGTTCAATCTGGCGACCAATCATCATGGTAAGTCGGTTGCAAAGCACCAACAGGCAGTTAGCCACGACAAGCGAATCTTCGCTCTTGAGCCAGTGGTCAAATTTATGCTTTTGGGCAAGGATGTGAATGCTGCTTTTATGTTGCACATCATCACTATAGTCAGGTCTGTCCAGGCGTATGTCACTGACGGCCTTATACTCCGGGGAATTGATTGACCATGGTATGCTCTCCTGACGCAACAGCCAGTTAAGGTAGTCGTTGGCCAGTTCCGAAAGCGTTGCACGGGCCACGTCCGTCAGTTTCATCTCCGTTTCCTTTGAGGTGGAGTGGCGTGAGTTGCCCTCAGCTATATTCGCAGGTGCCGAGCGAGCTGCTTGCGTCATCTGGTCGTACTGCCGTCCGCACGGATCGTTAGTATGATTCAGGAAACGCCCACAGAAATCCTGCGTCGCCAGCTGTATAACATTGGCAAGAACCCACGTGTCCAGCCAATAATATCCAAAGCGATTGATTTCCATCGTTTCTTTATTATTTCATTGTGGCGTTATATCGTTATGACGTCATTTCGTAATGACATTATATCGTTATGGCGTCATTTCAGTCTGCGAAGTTAGGAAAATCCCCTAACTTTTTCTCTCATATCCGTGCATTATTTTCAGTCAAAAAACACACTTTTTTTCATCCCTCTAAGACACAATCAGATACCAAAAAAGCCCCCGAATGAGGGGGGGGCTTAAACAACTAAGTCATAGCTTTGTTTTTTGTCAGTTCAAATTCCTTCGATCAGTCAGACATTCTTCTTGCAATAGCTGCAGAGGTGACGGCCTTGTTTGACGGCCTCTTTCATTTTGACTTGCTTGATCTCGTCCTTGCAGTTGCCCAGACCTTCGCTGTTGCGGTTGATATGATAGGCCTTGGCAGTCTTGCCAGTGCAGATAAATACCTTGGGGTTTTTCTTGGCTGTTGCGCTGCCACATAGCAGTGCCAGCGCCAGCAGGGATATTGTTAGGTGTTTCATTATTTTGTTTGTAAAAGTGGCTAATATAAACTCTAGCATTGATTATATATTTGATATTTGAGCCATAAATTATCTTGCTTTATAATTGAATGATGTATCTTCTGCAGCCATCGAAAGATAAATATCTTCTTGTAAAACGTATTTCTTAACGTTGTTGGTAGAAAATCTTTTCTCGAAAACAACATTCCTATGATAATCCATATATTCCATGCGTTTAGGATTTATAAAATCACGATGGAGTCTAAATTGAGCCAAATAGTTAACCATATCCTCATTAAGGACTCTTGAAGGTTTAATAGTGCCTTCATCATCAAAGGTCATGTAACCTAAATCAAATAAAGAGTCTAAACTTTTGCTCAGTAACAAACCGTTATTTACATCAAATTGAGCGTTTTCGTCATTATTACAATGACTATATGGTTTAATGTGACTAGCGATGAGAACAGGATGGCTCAATCCTTCCAACATACACTTTGGAGTTTCACACTCAAAATGTATGCAGCTTTCTTCCTCTAATTCTGACTTATATACCCTCTGAAGGTATGGATCACGAACATTTTTCTTGGTTTCTTCATCGCCGAAGAGTCTATCTGCATCAGTTTTGAAATATAACACATTATCGTGTAAAGTCAAATCATTAAGTTTGCTTAGCACATTTTTCAAATGTCTAACTTGATTATATTTCCTTAGAAAGAAATCTTCAACATCAACATTTGCATATTGACGATTTAAGTCTTCTTTGGTTACAAATTCTCCATTAAATCTTTGAATATCGATAGTCATCAATGTCGCTAATTCCTTTTCACTAAAAGAACCAACTTCCTCCAATGACTTGATGAAGAATGTTAATTGCTTTGTGTGAATATCATTTGTTGTAGAGTTCAAGAAATTAGCGTATTTATAAACTATTTTAGACAGTATGCTTTTTCTTTTGCGCGCTGTTGTTGCATTTAAATATTCTCGCGTTTCTATGGGATAGCCTGAAAGAAATGGTCTGATAAAGCCTAGCTTAACCAACTGATTCCATTTTTTACGTTGAGTAACCCATGCATCCTCTTCTTTCTTTGCCAAAGAAGGGTATCTGCTTTGGAGAAATTTCCACGATTCTTTGTTTTTCTCAGGCGAATAGTCTTCAGCTCTATGGGCATCAATAAACTCAACACATGCAGCTAAGACACCTCTAAATCGGCTGCCCTCAAAATCAGTAAAGGCTGCAGTATAGTTCCAATACTCTTCATAAACTTGATTTACTCGATTTCTCATACCTTTATAGTCTTGATATCTAGTATATTATTAAATAGCATAATTTATTTATCGTTCTTGACAACAAATAGATATTCTATATCTTTCTGTTTTTTTTCTTTGCCTGTTACTCTATAGGCGTAAGGCATTTCGTGTACTTCAATATTGTTGGAGTATTTTTCCAAAAGCACCAAGAGTTCTTCTTTTGAAGGTTTGGAGCGACTGTTATAACTCAACATCCAATATTTGTATTTCCCCAGTTTGCTAAATAACTGATCAAATTGCTTGACAATAGTGTTTTTGTCAATAAAATTATTATCGAATGGCTCTACTATTCTACCTTCTATATATGCATCTAGCAAGCCGTAGAATCCAAAATAATCATTCATTGTTCCTGCATATGGAGGATCGAGATATATTATATCGGCATCAATCTTTTCTATAGCTTTATATACGTCAAGGTTGAATGCTCTGTTCTTTTTTCCGTTATCAAAAACTGCATCGTTGTATTCTTTTAGGTTGTCTTCAAAATGGAACTGAAAACTTTGATTATGATAATGACGTCTTCTACCATATTTTGCATAACTCAATTCTTCGTCTCTAAGTTCAACAACCTTTTCCCATTTGATTGTAAATCGAGAATAAGGCATTTTCCGAATCATAGACCTGCGAATCAATGTAAAGGCTAAAGCTCTCTTGTACTTATCCTTAATCTTTATGATATTCTCATGAATCATATCAAGTTGCTTGCACTCATCTGGGAAATAGAATTGATTAGCAAAATTTTGAAACATAAAGCCCTCACAAGGTTCTCCCTTAAATATTCTATCAACATCCGTCGCATCAATGATTTTGCCATTGTTCTCAATCAATGCCTGAGCAATATAGTAGTTTATCTTTAGAATATCATTTGCATATACGGTAAGTCCCTTTTCTTTCGCCATATAACCGACAGAACATCCTCCACAGAACACGTCTAAAAAGGATGTTGCATCGTCTGGAATTAGTGAAGAAATCCAGTTCACTATTTTCTCTTTATTACCTATATAATTTACTGTTGGATAACTCATTATAACATAGATTTTACAGCTTCAGCAATAGCCTTTGCTAAGACTGGAGGGACAGAGTTGCCCACCATTTGTTGTTGTTTGATTTTATTTCCAAGGAAGACATACGAATCTGGATAGGTTTGAATGGCAGCCAGTTCTCTTACAGTCAGTGCCCTATTTTGTTCATAGTGGAAAACCTTACGCATATCTCCAGTTATACAAATAGACGGTTTAGAACTGTCATATCTGATATATTTCCGAATATCTCCTTTTTGAGGACGAATATCCTCTGGAATATCATCTCTACCACCACCATCTTTGACATAAGACATTTTTTTGAGCATTTGCGCAGAATGAACCATAGCCTCATGATTAGGGATGTCTGAAGACTCGCCACTCTCCAATTTTGGATAGTGACCGATGGCATCCTTAATTGTGGGTGGCTCTCCTTCGACCTTTTCAGGGAAATGTATTTTGTACATGAAATTATCAGTCAACTTGCCAATAAACAATACACGATAGCGGTTTTGTGGAACACCATAATCAGATGCACACACAATACGTGCTTCAACGACATATCCCAGACTTTCAAAACATTGTTTAATCTCTTCCCTTGTTCGACCATTAAGCCTTGTATAAAGTCTAGCGACATTCTCCATCACAAAGCATTTGGGCTTTACAAGTTTCACGACTCTAACAAACTCCTTAAAGAGATGATTCCTTGGATCATCTGCAAATTTACGGCCAATATTTCCTGCCATACTAAATCCTTGACATGGAGGCCCACCGATAACAACATCAATCTCTTGGTCTTTCACAAGACTCAGAATCTTTTCATCTTCTAATTTTGTTATATCACATTCAATGAGATTGTGATTAGGAAAGTTGTGTCGATATGTCTCACATATTTCATGGTCATATTCAACAGAAAATACATTCTCAAAACCAGCCCAATCGAAGCCCAAAGAAAATCCTCCAGAACCAGAAAATAAGTCTATATATTTTGGCATAATATCTTAATTTTATTTTATGTCTTTAAAGAGGCAGAATCAGCTACAAAGTTAGTGCATTTTCGCGACACCGCAATATTTCATCATTGAAAAATATTTCCCCCCCTGGAGATAGAGAGCACCACCAACTTCATACAGTCGCTCATCACTCCGAAGGAAGGTAAAGCCGACTGAAAAAACGGCAAGGTTTTCACAGAGCGAAATATGTCTTTTTAGTCTTTTTAGTCACTAAAATAAAGACATATTTCCCTAAATAGGAATACCTCTCTTATAGAATTATATATTAAATATATAATTTGAATTAAAGTTAACCCTCTATCAATCAGTGAAATAACATTTTTAATTGCCGAAAAATCGCCGTTGCAGAAAATATGTACAGTAATAAGTGACTAAAAAGACTAAAAAGACTAAAAACTCTTAGTGTCCTATGTCACTAAACAAAATGCTGTAAACGCGGAAATTTGTTCTTATTGCGAAAGGGTTGTTTCTAACTCCGCAAAGGTTTCGTACTTCGGCGCGATCAGATTTGACTTTGGCGCGTTCAGAATAAACTTCGGCGCGATTAGATTTTTTTTTCTTGGGATAAGAAGCGGAAACGATAACGGAACAGCTTTTTTTGCAGAAAAACGTATAACGGATTTTGTCAGGTAAGGGTTGTGTCGTACTATTGCACAAAAATCGTGCAAAAATTATGCTGTTTTTCTTTTTTTACTCCGTAATACTCGTCATTTCTATATAAAAAGGTATATTTGCACAAATATCGCTATGAGCGACCTGGTTATTAGAGATATTCAATGTTTAACTAAAAATAATTATTATTATGATTGCACATGAATCTAAAATTGCAGGAATTTTTGAAGAAGGTGTAGAATTGCGTGTCCCTTTCTTTCAACGTCGCTATGTGTGGGACGAGGATAATTGGCAGCGCTTTGCTGAAGATATGGAATCTACGCCATTCTTGGATAAAGACTATTTCCTCGGTGCGGTAATTCTAAAAGACGAAGAGTTGAGGGAGGAAGAAAGAGAGGAAGATAGAAGTCGAGGTGTAACTTCGAGAAGGACAATCATAGATGGGCAACAACGCTTAACAACTTTGTGTATTTACATGAAGATTCTGCATATGATGACAGGTCAAGGAGATAGATTTAACTATAGATATATGTTAGATGGAAATGTTTTTCCCATCATCAAACACTCCCTAGAAGATGCAGCTGCATTTAATGCTGTAATGCGGTTGGACGTTTTCCATGAAAGACTTGAAGGTCGAAGAGGAGCCCCTTTGAACAATATTTATGAAGCATATAATTACTTTAGTGAGCATCTGAGAAAAATGCGTGACGATGGCATGGATATGAGTGACTTGCTATCTTCAATAAACAGCAGAGTTAGCTTTGTTTTTATCCGCCTCCAGCAGACTGAGGACGAGCAACAAATTTTTGACACGATAAATTCACTTGGCGCTCCGCTTACAACAGGCGACTTGATAAAGAATTTCTTGTTTAATGACAGGAACATGGAAGAGCAATATAGGGAGACCTGGAGACCTATGTTTGATACAGACGAAGCCAAAGAGTTTTGGCATGCTGACTCGGCAAAGCAAAAGCAAGCTAAGAAAAAATACAAATTGGTCGATAGGTTTTTCCATGCTTTCGTTAGGATAAAGATGTGGGACTTTGACGACCTCACCGACTTCCAAAGAAAACAATATGTAAAAGAGGACAATGTCGTAGAAACATGCAAGGCTTTTGTGACACGTCACGGCATGTCAAGGGATGATCTTATTGCTGAGATAATGGAATATGCAAAATTGTATAAAAAGTACTTTGGCAAAAATCGACTTGACGAGTCTATAGGTAGCACTCCTGGCATCAAGCGTATTGCATGCATAATAAACGCTTTAGATAATACTTCCATTGCCCCATATGTACTATACTTGTTGCGAAATGTGCAAGATACTGCCGAACGTAATAGGATATTCGGTAAGCTGGAGGCATATGTTATGCGTCGCGTGTTGGCAAAGTCTGACAACAACAGCTACAGTGATTTGTTCACAGAGAACCTGTTACATAACTACACTAATACTGTAGACGGATTTGTGGATTATATTAATAGCAAAGGAGAAGATGCAAACCTTGCCATACCATCAGAGGAAGCAATCAGGGACGCGCTATGGAAAGGTTCTATAAACGAACGAAGGGCAAGACTGATTTTTTATATGCAAGAAACTAAAAGTGGAAGAATAGATGGGGCATACAATGATTATACTGCTATTCAACTGATGCCCAAGCCCTCTACAAGGAATGCAATAAACTGGCCTCGCTTAGATCATCCGAATGATGAGGCAGCAAGGAAAGCCTTGATAGAAACACTTGGAAACTTCTTTATCGTCCAGTCTGCAAGAAATATGACGAAATGGGCAAATAGCTCATTGGCCGAAAAGAAAGCTAAAATGATTGAATTAGGGGCGAACATGGACGCCATCAATGAGTGGACGCATAGAAAAATAAAAGAACGCGACGAGAATCTTGCTGGTGCATTATGTAGAACTTGGCCGTGGCAACAATAGTTTTTGCACTCGTATGAACATCTGGGACGCTTATAGTAAACCAAAGTATTACAACGTTTACTTCAATTTGCTGATAGAAAAGGGCATACCACGTAATACGGTAGAAACCTTGAGGTATCAATATGGTGTTTACCTTACGAGGATTAAAGGCACCATATATGCAACACGGTTGAAGGCTTGTGCTACGAAGGATGAGTTCCAAAATACTTTGGAGCAAATGTTTGAAAGCTGGGAAGGTCATATACAGTACAAGGACATTCCAAGCCATTATATGGCATATCTTGCCTTCCTGGATAGTTTACAAGCAATCGAAAATGATTTTATCAGCCAGGAAGAAAAGCAGAGGATTATCAACCCAAACCTAACACTGCCAATATCTGAACTGACAGTCTACGAAACGGAATATATGAAGGACGGAAAGCTTGTCGCCCTTATGAATCCGCAACTACTATATAGATTAAGAATACATATCGATCAGGGTTACAATACGAGCTTGATGCCGCTAGAATGTGAAGATTTCTATGGCAATCTTTTGCCTGCAATGAGTTCGGCAGATTATTCCAATCTTATTGACAAGATATGGGACGGCCGGAGAAGGAAGTGCGGAATAAAGAAGAGGACGTGTTCTGTAATCCTTCCAGAAGATCAGACAAAAGAGTTTTCTAGTCTATTAGACGCATTGCAGTTCGTGATTGATTTTTATGGCCCGGCTGAGGTGCAGAGAAAGAACCTTAAGGTGCAGGGTTATAATGTGGTCGTTACTCGTGTGGATTATGGCCAAGAGAAAAATTACATAGATATTGGTGGCGGTTTCTATATGTGTAAACAAGGAAGAACCGAAGACCGCCAGAAAATCCTGAACACCATAAACGCCATGTTTGGAAGAAAGTTGACAATAGTTGTCAATTGACAGGCAGTCTGTGTGTGACAAAACAAGCCCCCGCAAATTGCGAGGGCTTGTCGTAAAATTATAGTAAGGTCTTTAATAGAGTGGCGTCATCAGATGGCCTCCTGAACGGTGAATGTCGTGCTGTTTCATTATGGCTTCTGCATCGGTTTGTGCTTCATCGAAGACTGCGACATACGGATTGTCGCAGTAAAGACACTCACCGTCATAATAGTGAGCGTCGATCCCTCGCATGATGGTGTCGTAGAGGTTGCGGTCGTGATGACGGAGTATATTCATAGTGAGAAAGTCATCGACTATGATCCAGGCAAGCAACTTGGCGTAGTCATCGTCGCTGAGTTCCACATCCTGTGATAAGGTGTAAACTTTTTTGTCGGCATCTATCTCATAAATCTTAAATTTGTATTTATAATAGATATGGTCTATATCTATATCGATGATTTTCTCTAAGTCAGAAAGGAGAAATCCCATTTCTTCTTCGTCAAAAATCTTATCAAGAATTTCATCGATATGCTTGTCAAAGTCTGCACCGTATTTTTCCTTCTGCTCACGAACGTATGCCACATCTTCATCTGTAAGAGTTTCTAAGAAACTTGCTTCTTGAAAGGATGAATCCATACTGTTGAAGCTATAATATTTTGTTCGCTCTTTGGTTGCAATGTACTCTTTTGCCCAACTAAGAACATTTTCAAATCTGTCCATTTTGTTATTTTTTTAGATGTTTTACTTCGATTGCGGGGGTTTGTTGTTTGCTATGGGCGTTGCTTGAGTTCCATGAAGCCCATCATACATTGGCTGCATTTGAAGCCGGAGCCGTAACGGCCCTGGTGCTTGTTCAGACAGAAAGAGCAGACGCGGTAGCCGCAGGTGTTGCAGACATACCAGGTCCAATCTACGGGGTATTCCTTACCACAGCATTGACAGGGTATAAACATAGTTGTATTGGTTTTAAGTTTCTTATTTCGTCATTCCGTTCAAGGGCTTCTTTGGTGGCATCAACTCATTAGGAATATAGACAATATATGCATCGTCAAAATCATAATTGTCGCCATATTTATCCATCAGGTACTCTACATCGTCTTCGTCCCAGATCCTGTTTTCGTCATCAGGTTCAGGCTCGAAGCATGGGTCTCTTTGAAACAACTCGAAGAATACGTGTGGAAAGATGGCGTCATAGAACTTTTTATATAGTTCTTCTGAGCCTTCATATAGAATGGGCATTAGGCCACACGACAGGTCGTCTTTGTATTTATTAATGAGTTCCTTGATGGTGGATACTTCACTATCCGAAAGTTCTATTCCTTCCTCCAACTCCTCGTCCTCTTCATAATAGTTGCCGTCAATCCAGACTTTAAATGTGTACTCCATATAAAATGTTTCTATTGGTTTCCGATTGCAAAGATAAGAGTGTTGCCTGGAATAGCAATGATTGTTATACGTAATTTTAACGAAAACTTTTTTGAACACGAATTAGACGAATCTGACGAAAACGACAATTCTTTAACCACGGATTATTCGGATTGAACGGATAAGTATAACGAAAACGAAAACTTTTTTGAACACGAATCACACGAATAACACGAATTAGACGAATGCCAAAGGCATCACGCAGATGATGCAGATGGGAGCAGATAGCGCAGAAAAAAGGGCACACAGATTACACAGATAGCACAGATTTTTTCGCTATCGTTATCCCTAATTCTCTAATTCTAGATTCTTTAACCACGGATTATTCGGATTGAACGGATATTATCAAGAATGCCAAAGGCATCGCGAAGGCTCTGTCAGTGGTCGGCTAAGTCGGGCTGACAAAAAAGAGCCTGAGAGTGAAGCGACAATTAGAGAATTCATCCACCAGTAAACGGTAAACAGTAAACGGTAAGCAGTAAACAGTAAACAGTAAACGGTAAACGGTAAACAGTAAACAGTAAACAGTAAACAGTAAACGGTAAACAGTAAACGGTAAACGGTAAACAGTAAACGGTAAACACTAACCGCTAACCGCAGAAAAACGTATAACGGATTTGGTCAGGTCAAATGCTGGAGGTAATTTTGCAGTCGGTTATCTTGCGAACGAATTAATTAACAGAGAACGATATGAGAGTTTTTTTCAGTTTTGACTACAAGGCCGGCAAGGCTTTCCTCGGTATGAAGGGGCAGCCGGTGATGATGGACATGATGGTGACGGAGAAAGAGGGGCTGCTGGCTTTCTTTGAACTGCGCCTGGGTCTGCACGACATTCCCCAATCGGGAACGGACAGGCTGGTGGATTACTACAAGTGTGTGCGCGAATATATGGAGGCGCATAAGGATGACGGCGAGAACCAGCTGCTTGCCAGCTACACGGTGTCGCCTCTGGCTACCAGCCGCGAGATGCTGAAATGGCGCGACGCCCTGGCGGAGTGCGGATGGAGCAAGGATACTCCGGCTACCAGCCGCAGGCTGAAGGTGCTGCAAGGCGTGGAGGAGATCTTCGCAGGGAAGGGCTACGCCGACATCAGGATGCGGCAGGACGCCATCATCGAAAGGCTGAAGCAGGGAAAGGGCGTAATGAAGGATGTGACCTTCGTGATGCCTTTCAGCCGTGAGCTGCTGCCATCTGTACTGAAGGAGATTTTCTCACTGGCAGAGGCTGACGGCGCACAGATTGAGCAGCTCTGCACTCCCGAGATAACGGGTGACAACAACCTGGCGAAACTGAAAAGGCTGCTGACCTCACAGAAGGCTGAGAGCATTGAATTAGACAAGGACGACGACTCCGTGAGGATATGGAAATTCAAGGACAACATGGAGGCCGAGGAGCAGCTGGCCATGCTGGGCAAGGATGCTTTTGACGTGGCTGTCCAGCCGGATACGAAGCTGACCGACAACTATCTGCACATGATGGGCAAGCCGGTGACGGGCTCGTCGGTGGCCAACAGTGCGCCGCAGATTATCCAGCTGTTCTTCACCGGCGTGGGCATGATGGCCCGCCCCCTGAACATTGGGGTATTGCTGCAATGGCTGTATGCACCTATCCATCCGCTGCCGGGCGACCTAAGATACCGCCTGGCCGGGAAACTGGCGAGGAAAGGCGGATGGCTGCCGGAGTCTGCTGATGGAGATAGCGACGACTGCTATCACCTGGTGAAAGACTGGAAGGAGGGCAAGGCAGAGGCCGAAAAGGGGCAGCCGCTTGACGAGAAGGAGCTTGAGAAACGGCAGCTAAAGGCATCGGTATTCCTGCCTGACTTTGATGGCGGAAGCGAAGACACCCTGACGGTAGGGAAACTGCATCAATTTCTGACCGAGCTGGCAGGGTGGAGCAGGCAACGCTCTGCCATAATTGCGGAGGAGAACTCTGACGATGAGCGCACGGCGCAACTGTGCACGCTGGCAGACCTTTGCGACACGCTGAAGAGCCTGACCGACAACGCAGACCAGACGGCAATGCTGGCATACAGCGAGGTGGAGAAACACATGTCCTGCCTGTATGAGCCCTCTGAGTTTGTGCAGTATAGGGCGCAGGCGACATCGAGGTTTACGGTGGCGTTGCCCGGCCAGGTTGCCGCCAAGGCAGACAGGGTGCTGTGGGCCGGATTGCACGATTTTGAGCCGATGCTGCCTGCCACCGACTTCCTGACGCCTACGGAGGAGGAAGGACTGAGAGGGAGTCTGAGGCTGTGGGGTAGGGATGACGCACGCCGGCTGCAGCAACAGACGCTGCTGCTGCCGCTGCTCTTCTGCCAGAGGCAGCTGACCCTGGTGACGGTGGGCACGATGGTGGGCATGGCTAACAATGAAACGGTGAACAAACACCCGATGATGGTGCGCATTGAGCAGCAGGTGGAAAACTGCAAGGACCTGGTTAATACGCCGAAGATAGACGACGGGGCGTACAAGGCCGTTGATGCGCTGACCGACAACAGCAGCGGGCTATACTCTGAAATCAAGAATACCGACCTGATACAGTGGATGCAGAAGGAGAGTCCTACATCGATAGACAAGCTGATGCAGAATACGCTGGACTACACTATGGAGTATATCGCGAACATCAAGGACAACGGTCAGAGCGACCTGAGCAACATGGCCACTACCAAGGGTAATGTGGCTCACGGCGTGATTGAGCACCTGTTCTATGTTGCCGATGACGAAAGGAGCGGCTATGCAGGTGCAATCAAAAAACGGGTGGAAGCCGGCTACGGGGATGTGTTTGACAAGGTGGTGGAAACCAAGGGCGCCATCCTGCTGCAGCAGGAGAATGTGATTGAGTGCCGCCAGCTGAAGGAGCAGCTGAAGGACTGCATTGACCACCTTATTGATATTATAGAGAAGAATAAGTTGCACGTGGTGGCATGCGAGAAGCCGCTTGACGGCGATATTTTCGGAGCGCATGATGATGAAACTCCCACTATGCACGGCTATGCCGACATGGTGCTGGCGCGTGAAGAAGGGCAGCGCATAATCTTCGACTTTAAGTGGACAACCTCGAAGAATTACTATCAAGGGCTGCTGGAGAAGAACCGTTCATCGCAGCTGGCTATCTATGCGGAGCTGCTGGGTGAGAAGACGGGCGACAGGTCTTTGCCCACGGCCTATTTCCTGATGCCTGTGGGCAGGCTGTACAGCACCGAGGACTTCAAGAGTAAATGGGCTGAAAAGGTAGAGCTGGCAGAAGATGCCGTTGGAGGTGACATTGTCAAAAGGATAGTGGCTTCATATCGCTACCGCCGCAACGAGATAATGGAGGGCAGGATAGAAATGGGCGAAGGGGAGCTCCTGGAGAAGCTGCAATACTTCAACGATACGGAGCAGGAAAACCTCTTCCCCCTGAAGCCTGAGTATAACGATAAGAGCAGGAAGGAGACAAACGGATTCAGCAACTACAAACTATTCAAAGGATAAAGGAGGGCATAAATCATGAAGGATATAAAGAATATAACCTATATCAGCGCGGGAGCCGGCAGCGGCAAGACCTATAGGCTGACCAACATCCTGGCAGACCTTATATCAAAAGACAAGGATGACCCTGAGCACATTGAGCCGGAACAGGTGATACTGACCACCTTTACGGTAAAGGCAGCCGGCGAGTTTAGGGAGAAAGCCAAGAGCGAACTGTATAAGCGAGGCAAATATGACGAGGCGTCGAGGCTGGACAATGCCCTGATGGGCACCATACATAGCGTGGCGTCTGCCTTGATACGGAAATACTGGTACGCCATAGGCCTGTCGCCAAAGCAGGGCGTTATGGATGACAACGCCAAGGATGTGTATGTCAACCAAAGTATTGCCAACATTCCGAAGGACGATGACCTGCGGTTGTTTGCCAAATTCCGCAAGATATTCAATGTGGTGGATAGGGATAGTAAGTCCAAGCCTGATGAGAATTTCTGGAAAGACCACCTCAAGAGTATCATTGAGAAAGGCATCAGTTTTGATATTGCAGATTATAGTAAAAGCGAGGAAGAGTCGCTGGAGATACTGAAAGGACTGTGTGACGGGTCAGATTTCAGTATGGATTACGAAAGCCGTGATAAAGTCCTGAATGATTTGCGCAGCCTGGTGGTGGAGGGATGTAGGGAATCCGGTAGTAAAACCAACACGCTCAAGGCTATTGAGAATCTACGGAAGAACGGCGACAGCAAGGAAGATATTGAGTGGATTATAGATTTTGGAAAGATTATGAGCGAAGCCCCTGCTATTAGGGGAACCGCAGACAGTGTGGACGAAGCCAAACAGAAGGCGATAGACATCTGGCGCAGCCAGGAGGTGTATGACCTCCAGGAGGAGTACATCAAGACCATCTTCAGGCTTGCCAAGGAGTGGAATGAGCAATATGCAGAATACAAGCGAAACAAGCACATCATGGACTACTGCGACATGGAGCACTATATGCATAAGCTGCTGCAGGACAATGAGGTGGCTGCCGAGATAGGGCGTACATATACCCACCTGTTTGTAGATGAATTTCAAGACTGTTCGCCCATCCAGGTAAAGATATTCATGGCATTGGCCAAAGTGGTAAAGAAGAGCTACTGGGTGGGTGACAACAAACAGGCAATCTATGGATTTCGCGGCAGCGATACGCAGCTGACCAAGGCCGTGGCAGATGCGATTGGCAGGAAGGAGGGTAAGGACGGATGCCATACGGAGACCCTGGCAAAAAACTGGCGCAGTGTGCCGGCGCTGGTGGAAGCAAACAACAAGGCTTTCGTAAAGATATTCAGTCCTGTCTTTGGGGAAGAGACAAAGAAACAGGTTTCCCTGAAGTCGGCGATGGTGACTGATCAGGCGGAGTTTAAGGTGGAGCTGAAGGACAGGGCAAAGAACCCCTTGCGCTACCTGAACGCAGAAGGAGATAAAGCCAAAGACCTTGCCCAGTATATCAAGAATGTCATCGAGCAGGAGGGTGTCAAGCTGTCGGATATTGCCGTTCTGGGCTCAACACGCGATCACCTTGACAGAGTGCAGGCGGCATTGAAGGAAATTGGTATAGACTGCGACCGCGAGACCGACCTGAATAAGGACAGTAGGGCGTGCCAGCTGATGATGGCGCTGACCACGCTGACCGTGAATCCGCAGGATGACCTGGCCAAGGCATCAATTGCCTATCTGACAGAGGACAATATGGATGCTGGAAAGATCATTGACTCTAAGCTGGAGTATAACGATACGCCCAAAGAGGAGCGCAAGCCTTGGCTCGGCGAGACGGAGATGGTGAAAAGGGTTGACGCCTTGCGGCCGTTTGTGATGTATCAGGGCATAGGCGCCCTGATGGAGACACTGGCGGTGGAGCTGGATGTGAAGAACATAATGGAGCGTTGGGATATGCCTATTGAGCAATGTATGACAGACGTGAAGACTCTGATTGCGTTTGCCAAGCAGTATGAGGAGCGCAGCAGTGAGCTGGCTCAGCCTGCCACTCCGTCAGGCTTTGCCGCATTTCTCAGTGAGAATGAAGTGAAGCTGCCTATTAGCGGCAACGGTGTGCAGCTGCTGACCTATCATGGCTCGAAAGGCCTGGAATGGAAGTATGTGTTTGTGCTGATGGACTGGACAAAGGATGACCAGAAAATTCTCTCTCGCGAATTCTATGGAGTCCATCATTTCCACCCGGAACAGCCATCGGCTGACAACCTCTATCCGGAAATGAGCATAAGGCTGCTGCCTTGGATATTTGGTACATTGAGGAATGTGCCTGACAGTATTGGCCAGCTTTTGTTTCCTTCTGACAGATATGCCACTCTGGAGAAGCATTGCAAGGAGGAAAAAGCACGACTGCTTTATGTGGGTATGACACGTGCTGCAGAGGTGCTGGTGATTGTGCCTTGGTTTGCAAAGAAGGAACTGGATTGGTTCAAGCATCTGGGACTGCAGGGCGCCGACAAGACCAATGATAATGGCGATGTGCTGGGAATAGGGGTGAATTTTGAAATTGTTGAGGCTCAATATCCACAAGAGGAAGAAGACAACGCTGCCGTTGAGCCCGGGCCGAAGCAGTGCCGAATGCTCGACTATCATTCTGACACTCCATCAGACGCCGAATGGCTTACTGTTGCTCCCAGCGGAGTGGAGGGCAGGGCTGACAAGGTGGATGTGGTCTATCGCAGTGAAGAGTATATCAAGATAAATTCCGGCAAGCTGCATGGACATGAGTATTCGGAAGTGGGCGACTGCATACATGATGTGTTTGCTGCCATAGAGCACCTTGAGCAGCAGGAGGTGGAGCAACTGATTCGCTCTCACGACATGGGCGAGGTGATACCGAATGCCGGTGAGGTGATCCGCGCATGGAACAACCTCCAGGGATTCCTGAAAAAGAATTACGGGGAGCCTACGGCCGTCTATCATGAGCGACCCTTCCGTCAGCTGCAGGAGAATGGCACTATGGTGGTAGGCAGCATTGACTATGTCTATCGCACCCAAAAGGGAAGCATACTGATTGACTTCAAGACTTTCCCCCAGGTGCAGGCCGTTACAGATCCTACCTCCAAGCATTACGCGGGTAATTATGCCGGTCAGCTCAACGCCTATGCCACTGCCCTCGAGGGGGCCGGTGAGAATGTGGTTAAGCGGCTCATATACTATCCGGTAAGCGGCATAGTATGCGAGATAGGTAAGGTGCTGCTTGCTTGATGGGACAGGAGGAGCATATGGAAACAAACAAGCGTATGGCAGACAGGAGAAATATTGATGTGGCGCTGGTGTATGATTTTGACGGGACTCTGGCTCCGGGAAATATGCAGGAGTTCGGCTTCGTACAGGCGATAGGTAAAGACCCTAAGGGGTTCTGGGAGAAGACGACAGAGCTGGCTGCCAAGAATGATGCCAACGGTATCCTCTGCTATATGTATCTGATGCTGCAAGAGGCAAAGGCTAACGGCATCTCATTGAGACGGGAGTCATTCCGGAGATTCGGAGCCATGATCCATCTGTTTGAGGGAGTGGAGCAGTGGTTTGCGCTGATCAACAGGTATGGCAAATCGAAGGGCATCAACATCAAGCATTATATCAACTCCTCGGGCCTGAGGGAGATGATAGAAGGCACGACGATAGCAAAGAGGTTTGAGAATATCTATGCATGCTCGTTCCTTTACGATGTGGACGGCATAGCCTACTGGCCTGCCGTGGCGGTGGACTATACGACCAAGACGCAGTTTCTGTTCAAAATCAACAAGGGCATCAGGGAGATTAGCGACAACAAGAAGATCAACGAGTATGTGGCGGAAGGGGACCGTCCCATACCCTTCGAGAGGATGATCTATTTTGGTGACGGCGAGACGGACATCCCCAGCATGAAGGTGGTGAAGGAACATGGCGGTCACTCCATAGCGGTGTATGGGGACGAGAAGAAGATGGCTACCGCCATGAAGCTCATCAACGAGGACCGCGTGAACTTTGTGTGCAAGGCGGACTATTCGAAGGGGAAGGAGATACACGCCGTGGTGATGCGTATCCTCGACAAGATACGCAGCGACTATGACTTCCAGCAGCTTCTGGTAACGCATCAGAAACGCTGAAAGAAATTATCAGAAATTTATCAGAAATTCTGGTGATTCAGAACACGAATCACACGAATCATACGAATAATCTTAACGAAAACCGAGAACAAGATGAATACAAACAATAACAAAACGCCACTATGGCTGGAGCTGAAGACTCAGTACATTGACGACAACTTTGAGAAGCTGCTGGAGTATCTCAAGGATAACGCGGACAAGAAAAAGGAGGACACCTTCTACACGGAGACGATTGAGCTGCTGAAGGAGAGGGTGGAAAATCTGATTGAGTTGCTGACCTCGCAGCAGCTGTTTGACGACGAGATTCCGCGCGAACAGAATATCTTTAACGCGAAGATTCTGATGGCGTATATCTTGTCAGACAGGAAGAGCGAACTGGCCAAGCTGGCTCATGTCACGCTGATGTATGTGCTCAGGGAGCTGACCCCCAAGTACTCGGAGTTGCTCATCAAGACTGCGATGGGCATACTGACACATGAGGAGGTGCTGAGCGTGGGTTTCGGATGGGCCGACGTGGACAAGGTGAGCACAGAACTGTTCGCGAACAACGTCTGCAACTTCATCAAATATGGTAAGGAGCTCCAGACTCCTCTCATCTACACGGGCAAGGGCACTGCACTGCTGACGGGCGGAGGCCTGCAGCTGATGGCCGACAAGGGGAAGGACATCCTTAAGAAGGCGAGCGCCGAGGCTGACTCGCTGGACACGGGGATAGGCATACGCCTGAAGGTGAGCTCGTCCGACAAACTGAAGAAGGCCGAAGAGAACGACCTGGACAAGATAAACAGCCACGTCATTGAGTTTCTGCAGAAATGCCAGGGTAGCCAGCCTGAGCAGAAAAAGATGGTCCGTAGATACTACGATGACTCGAAGGTTGTAGTGAGAATCACAAATATCAACTACAGGGGCGTGGTGACGGTGGAAACAACGGACGAGAATTACGAGAAGATTACAGGCACTCTGCAATATAATTTCAAGAGCTTTCTATACTATTACCCAGAACAGCTCTGCCAATACTTCGAGGTGGGTGACCTGTTGCCTGCCACGGTGGTGAATGCCCTGGATGGTGTGTTTTGCATAGAGGACCAGATAAGGAGTTTCTTTATTGATGAGGCAAGGGATTACGAACAAGAGGATAATCTTTTCAGGGCTGTGCTGATTGACGATAATCCCAAGTATTATGGATGGATGACGGAGATTGGTGTGCCGATGTTTACTGGGAAAATTGGAGGGCTTGTCAAGGGTGACTTTGTGCGCCTGTCTATAACGAGCTATGGCAACGGCAGACAATATGGCAAGATATATGCAGAGTTTGTTGATTACGAGGACGCCGAGTTTGATGAGAAGGAGGCACGGCGCGAGTGCATGAGGGCTTTTGCCACTATGACTGAGTCGCCTGCTGAGGGCTCTGCCAAGGCCAACGGGGCTACGACAGCGACGCTGAACCCCGCGGTGTTGATGCTGCTCATCAGGTTTATCTACAGGCACCAGAAGACGGTGCTGAAGCCGTCGGATAAGTTCAAACTGCTTGCCAACGCTACCGTGATGGCCACTATCATCGACGAGCCCGTAACGGTGTCATACCTGAGATTTGCCGCCACTTACCTGCGGGCTCTCGTGAGGTTTGCCTGCGACGAGGACATCAGTGAGATAAGCCTGCAGCCTGACGATGAATATAAGGGTGCCACATCCACGCTGATACGACTGTCGGTGGTGCAGCTGCTCAAGGAGTTTGGTAAGAAAGAGGACTCTAGCACGCTGGACAACGCCATCAGCTATTTCCAGGAGGAGATACCTCTTTTGGCAAAGATAGCACGACTGATTTTGGCCGCCAACATGATGCAGGGCTCGCTGTCTGGCTCGTCGCTCAATGTAATTAAACGTGAGATTGTCAAGACTCTGTCGCTGGAGACAGAGAACGAGACAGACCTGGAGGCTGACGGAAGGACTTACCTCGGCGTGGAGAGCGGTAGCCAGGAGTTTAAGACGTCGATTGTGTATCCACCCGAACACAATATGCAGCCCGACGAGAACACCCAGACACGGAACGTGATGAGGGGGATATGCGCCTTCCTCAACTCGGATATGGGAGGCACCCTGTATCTGGGCGTGAACGACATGGGCTATGTGACGGGCGTGGACAACGATATGCGTTACCTTAAGCATGGCAATCTGGACTCATATATGCGTTATGTGCAGGACAGGGCTATCAAATGCTTTGGCATTGATGCCATTAAGTATGTCACCATAGAGCCAATGTGTGACGAAAGGGTGGTGGCCATCCGCGTCAAGCCGCATCCCTATAGGATAGTGGAACTGGACGGGGAGGCTTACATAAGGATCAATGCGGAGTCGAGGCTGATGCCCGACAATATGAAGGGCGAGATTATTGACCAGAAGATGCTCAGAAATAAGGATAAGGCTGCCGCAATCTCGTTGTTGCAGCATGCCTGCACCAACAAGAAGAAGGCTGTGTTGCACGGATATGCCTCGTCGCACGGCGGGGTGATTGCCGACCGAAATGTGGAGCCGTACGAGATATGTCCGGAGGATGACCTTGCTATCTGTTATGATCTGGACAAGGAGAGGTGTGTGGTGTTCAACCTGAACCGCATCAACTACGTGGAGGTGCTGGACGAGGGCTGGAAGAACGCCGCTAAGCACGAGGATATCAAGGTGGACGTGTTCCACATGACGGGGGAGAAGGCTTATCCCATCTCGCTGCAGCTGGACTTGTTTGCCAGAAATCTGCTGGTAGAGGAGTTTCCGAGGGCGGAGAAATTTCTGTCTGCGGACAAGAAGGACAACAATGTGTGGTATTTCAACACCGAGGTGCATGACATGAAGGGCGTCGGGCGCTTCTACATCGGATTGGCGGCGCACATCAAGATCCTGGATGCCCCGGAACTGGAGAAATACGTGAAGGACTATTGCACTGAAATCCTAAAACAGACTAATTGACATGAAGAAGCAAGGGCGGAAAAAGACTGAGCTCTTTGATGAAGAGGAAGAGCTGCGCGAGCAGAGGGAGGCTGTGATTGAAGAGGCGCTGTATCGCACGCCGTGCTGCACGAACTGCGGGTCTAGCAACACGATGGGCGACGAGGACGGATACATCACATGCTCTGACTGCGGATGGGGGTGGAACCTGCTGGAGGACTATGGACTGCTTGAAAGTTGACATTTTTAAACCACGGATTATTCGGATAGAACGGATTAATATAACGAAAACTTTTATTATTTGAAATTTGAAATATAGCCAAGCCCGGAGGAAGAACCAATAATCGTTATTGTTTGAAATTTGCCGCTTCGCTCTCGCAGCTCTTTTATGCCAGCCCGCGCCTGGCGCGACCACTGGCGAGCTGCTCGCGATGCCTGTGGCATTGAAATTTAGCCAAGCCAAGTTGTTTCACAATTTGACGTTTTAGCCAAGCCCGGAGACTTTCAACTGTCAACCGTCAAAAGATTGAAAGATTGAAAAGTTGAAGAATGGAAAAAGCACTTAAATTCTTCAGTTCTTAAATTCTTCAATTCTTTGCTTGTGTGAGTTGCTGATAATGAGGTGGTTGCGGTTTGTTTGTCGCATGACTGTCTCGCGCGCGATTATATAAAATAAGAAAAAAAATGACATGACAAAGGGAAATTAAGAAAAGTTGCACTTTGGCAAGATCTTAACACTTTTTAAGACAGCTGAGCTTGCTTTTTTCGAATTTGCCGTGTAATTTTGCTCAACGATTTGCGAGTACCGGTCAGCAAAGCGCGGATAATTTTTTCTAGTTTAACACATTTTTGCCCTAAAATTTGCTTATGTCAAGAATTATTATTAATTTCGCGCCCCATTTTTTCGCAATCAGTGCAACTTTTAAAAACGTAAAAGCCGCAGAGAGTGTAGTTAACTTAAAGAGTATCAAGAGTTAGCCTTGAGCTACCCCAACCGAGCACATAATCGCCACGGTGGGAAAGAGATACGAATTAACGAGTATTAACCGATTAATTAAAAGAGGATTATGAAAAATCTTTCTATTTTTTCTATTAAGGGTAGTGTGGAGTGCTCGATTGCTCTGACACCGTGTAAAGTAACCCGTAGCCTGGCCAAGAAGGAGCGCAGGGAAGTTGAGTCTGAAGGCTTCAAGAAGCTTCAGACACCCGTATGGACGGCAGAGCCGTATGTGCGCATTGAGAAGCAGAATATCAGGCGTCACCGTTATCACTACAACAGGGCGTGGTGTATTGTGATCTGCGCCGGTGGTGAGGAGACGCCCATATACTTCGGTAGCAGGGCTGCGATATTGGTGTGTGTCGCCACGCTGCTTTGCCAGAAGGCTGGTAACCGCCTGTACAGGTCGGTCTTCAAGAGGCCTACGGGTAGGGTGGCTGACGAGCAGCTGCCTTGGCACGACGTGGTGTGGCTCAGGAGGTTGTATGACGTCTTGTTTCCTGACGCTGACGACCGCTTCTCCACATGGTACGGGAAGATGCAGCAGAACAGCTGCCACGAGATTAGTCAGGCCAAGTCGGTGTGCAACAGGCTGATAAGCGAGGCGCAGGGGCCGGAGGAGTGTGGCATCATGCTGGAAGGTAATGGCAACCAAAGGTATTATTGCACCAACCTGCTGCCTGAGAACATCGAGGTGTCCAGCGAGCTGCAGGACCTCATTCCCTTCGTGGAGGCGGCTTAATGGCTTATTAGCTGAAAAGAAAACCGAGAAAGCGCTTGTCTGTGCTGCATGCTCTGCGAGCATTGTCCATAGGTGCAAGTTCAAGACCTGTTTAAGCGAGCTTAACTCAACCATGGGCAGCTTGCAGCTAAGCAGCACAGTCAAGAGAAACCGAAATCACAGTTTAGGTTACGGTTTACCGTTTACTGGGCAGAGCGTCTTGAATCATGACTCCCGACTCAAAAAATACGTATAACGGATTTTATTATCTCGGATCATCGGCTTACTTTTGCCGCTGAAAAGAACGACAGTTCCCTCTCTTACCGAGGGGCTGTCGCATGGGACTGTTTTTGTTAGTATAATCTTTAAATTTATTATTTATGCCAAGAAGAATCAAGAATTTCAAGCCTGCTGAGCTGGAGGAGGAGATTGAGGAGCAGCAGGCTCTGACGAGAGAGGATATGGAGGGCCTGGATATCCTGCAGCTGATGGAGCAGGTAAACAAGGTGACCTTTGACAGCAAGCTGGACAAGGCACGGCTGAAGAGGCATGAGGCGCTGCTGACATACGTTGCTGACAAGGTGAACCTTAGTGTGAACGAGGTGATACTGCTTGCTGCCTTGATAGAGGGAGTGGAGGACGTGAAGCTGGAGGATTTGTCGAGGGCTTACGACTGCTCCATATTGAAGATACTGCAAATGAAGAAGGACATTGACTCTCTGATAGCCAAGAGGTTTATCAAGAAAAATACGCGCTACGGCGAGAAGGGGGTGTATAACGTGAACCCCACCGTGCTGAATGCCTTCTCGGAGAACAGGCCGTATAAGGGCGAGGACGCACACTTCAGCAACGACAAGCAACTGCTGAAGGCAATCGGCAGGTCTATGGAAGAAGCCATCCGTCGTGAGAGGATTGGCGCTGAGGACTTGCTGGCCGACATCCACTTCTATCTGGACCATAACGAGGAGCTGCCGCTGGTGGAGAAGCTGCGCAAGCTGAGCCTGGACGACGAGGATCTGGTGGTGCTGCTGATGATGCTGTGCGTCGAAGTGTTCTTCCGATGGAAGGTTTGGGACTACTCATCAGATATGGACGACATGAGGTATGGCCATCAGTTGTGGGGTGAGATATACGAACGTCTGGCAGCAGGGAATGGCAGGCTGTTTAAGGAGAAGTTTATTCAGTATCACTGCTCTGACAGGCTGGCAGACAAAGACAAGGTGGAGATGTGCAAGGGCGAGAAGCGCACGGAGCTGATTGGCGAGATACTGCCCAAGCAGAGAATGGCGATGGACCAGGACAGGATACGCTACGCCAGCATCAAGCCCAAGCAGTTATACTACAACCCCGAGGAGCGCAAGCAGGTGGAGCAGCTGCAGGACTTGCTATCACCGAAATCGCTCAGGAAGGTCAGTCAGGCTATGGAGGCGAAGGGGCTGGGCAGAGCGTTCACTTGCCTGTTTTATGGAGCTCCCGGCACCGGCAAGACGGAGACGGCCAAGCAGCTGGCTTATATGACGAAGCGCGACGTGCTGCAGATAGACATGTCGCAGCTGAGGGACAAGTTTGTGGGTGAGAGCGAGAAGAACGTGAAGGAGATTTTTGAGAGGTATTACAGGCTTGCCTGCGGCTCGAAGCGTACGCCGATATTGCTGTTCAACGAGGCTGACGCCCTGATAGGCCGACGAATGACGGGCAACCTGAGGTCGGTGGACAAAATGGAGAATGCCTTGCAGAACATACTGCTGCAGGAAATGGAGAACTTCGTGGGCATACTGATTGCCACCACTAACATGGTGGACAACTTCGACGGCGCCTTTGAGCGCAGGTTCCTATTCAAGATAAGGTTTAACAACCCAACGCTGGAGGCCAAGAAAGCTATCTGGAAGTCAAAGCTCTCGGAACTGGACGACCGCGACATAGAGAAGCTGGCAGCAGAGTTTGACATGTCGGGCGGACAGATAGACAACGTGGTGCGCAAGTACGTAATGGAGGCGATACTGAGCAAGGAGACTCCCAGCTACGAGGGTATGCGCAGCATGTGCCGGGGTGAGAGCCTGAAGTCGTCGCGCAGGTCGATAGGGTTCTAACGAAAACGAGAGATTGGTTTAGTCAAGGGTCATGAGCCAAGAGTCAAGTGTCGTGAGTCATGACTGAATGCGAAGCGCGAAAACGCTAAACAGACTTCCGAGCGAAGCGAAAACTTCTAGCAGCAATGCTGCGATAACTTCAAAAACGCTCTCGACTCTTGACTCTTGGCAAAAATTTCATATATGGAGAAAGACTTTTTATCATCAGTGCCTGAGGGGGGCTTTCCCGAAGGGAAGATAGTGCTGGTGGACGGCACAGAGCTGACCTGCCACCCCAAGGCATCAACGCCGGGGGAGATAGAGGGCAACGACCTGAAGCTGGACACGACCGGCACCTACCTGAGATTGAAGAATAGGCCTGCGCTTACTCCAAAGGAGCTGGACGCAGCGCGGAAGGCACACATGGAATTGTTTGTGCAGAATGCTTTTCTGTTCTACAAGAACGCAGCGCGGATAATGAACGACAGCCGTATGTTTCTGGCTCCGGTGGATATGGGCAACAACTTGGCTTATACAGGTGAGAGTGGCTTGAGAAACGCCACCCTGGGAGTCTATTTGGAGTGGTGGCTCTACAGCCCTGTCGACATAACTCATGACGTGGAGGGAGAGCCTGCCCTGACAGTGTCGTTTGCAGGGAGTCCGCTGAGCGGAATGAACTCTTGCAGTGCCGTAAGGCCTGACGGCGAGTGGTTCAACTTCAGCTCCAGAAGTTTTAGCCTCTTGTGGAGCAGTTTCCGGAAGATCAACTGCCGCTACACCGAGGCGAAGCAGATGTACGACGCTTACAGCCTGGAGGAGGTGCGACAGAAACTGGCTTGTTTTCCGTAAAAACGTGCCTTGACACGACAAGGGAGAATGATTAACTATTATATTAACATTAAAATTTACAGACATGAAGGAGATTAAGTGCCCCAAGTGTGGAAATGTGTTTCAGGTTGACGAAGCGGACTATGCTTCAATAGCCAACCAAGTAAGGAATGCCGAGTTTGAAGCAGAGCTGGAGCGTCGTATGAGGGAGGCCGAGCGTCAGCACGAGACGGAGCAGCAACTGGCCGAGGCCAAGGCGGAGCATACGCTGCAGTCGCAGCTGAGCCGGAAAGACGAAGAAATCGTGCGTCTGCAGAACCAGCTGCAGGTGATAGAGAGCCAGAAAAAGAGCGAGCTGACTGAAGCGCTGGCCAGGAAGGATCAGGAGATAGAGAAACTCCACTCCGCTATCGCCAAGAGCAACAGCGAGACGCAACTGGTATTGATGGAGGAGCGCAACAAGGCTCACGAGCTGGAGCAGAGCAAGGACAAGGTGATAGACAAACTGCGCTCTGACATGGAGGTGCAGAAGCAGGCGGCTGAGCTGGAGAAGAGCAATATGCTGCAACAGCACGAGCAGGAACGCCGCATGATGCAGGAGCAGGTGGACTACTACAAGGACATGAAGACCAGGCTGTCGACGAAGATGGTAGGCGAGAGCCTGGAGCAGCACTGCAGCGACGAGTATGAGTTGCATCTCCGTCCGCTAATGCCCAATGCTACGTTTGTCAAGGACAACGAAGTGGTGGGAGGCACCAAGGGTGACTTTATCTTTCGCGACTCGGAGGACGGGGTGGAGTATCTGTCCATCATGTTTGAGATGAAGAACGAGATGGACACCACCAAGACCAAGACGAAGAACGACCACTTCCTCGACAGGCTTGACGAGAACCGCAGGAAGAAGGGTTGCGAGTATGCAGTGCTGGTAAGCCTGCTGGAGCCTGAGAGCGAGCTGTATAACGTAGGCATCGTCAACAAATCGCACGTGCATGACAAGATGTATGTGATCCGTCCGCAGTTCTTCGTGCCGTTTATCAACATGCTGGTACAGGCCACGAAGAAGAGCCTGGAGTACAAGAAGGCGCTCGTGGCAGCGCAGAACAGGGATGTGGACGTGACCAACTTCGAGAATCAAGTAGAGAAGATTAAGGAGAAGTTTGGAAAGAACTACCTACTGGCAAGCAAGAAATTCCAGACTGCTGTCGACGAGATAGACAAGACAATTGATCATCTGCAAAAGGTGAAGGAGAATCTTATTAGCAGCGAGAACAATCTGCGACTGGCAAGCGATAAGCTTGAGGAACTCTCCGTCCGCAAGCTGACACGCAAGAACCCCACCATGAAGGCCAAGTTTGACGAGGCTCGCAAGGCCAACGAGGTGGTAGACGCGGAAGAGGTAGAAGATTGAAAGGCAGAAGCATATGGTAAACTACGGACAACTGAACCGCGAGGTAATGCTTGACACCCAAAAGCACTACAGGAGCGACGCTGCACTGCAGGAGGCTGTGCGGCAATCAATAGAGCTGCAGTATATGGTTGCTCAGGAGGAGAATATCGACCAGCCGCATGCCGACGCCAGGGGCAATAAATACCTGGTGTCGGGCAAACGATCGTTTGAGGCTGCCAAGCAGTATGCCGAAAGAGGAATGAAGGTGGCGGTGCTGAACTTTGCCAACAACCACTCGATAGGTGGAGCCCCTTTCGCTGCCGGTGCACAGGAAGAGTCGCTGTGTCGCTGCTCAACACTGCTGCCTTGCCTGGTGGCGATGAAGGAGGGGTTCTACGATAGGCACAGAAGGCAGTTCAGCCGAAAAGAGATTGGCAACATGGGTAATGATGATCTTATCTATACTCCGGGCGTGGTGGTGTTTAAGACCGACGAGCGTAACTTTGTTATCCTTCCACGTTTGATGGAACGGGACGAGTGGTATAAGGTCGATGTAATCACTTGCGCTGCCCCGGAGATGAACAGGGTGCGCCATTGGCCTGACAACTACGAGGCTGTGATTGCCTCGCGCATCAAGAAGATACTTGACGTGGCAGCCAGGGAGAGGGTGGAGGCTCTCATTCTGGGTGCGTGGGGTTGCGGTGCCTTCAGGAATGATTCGAGTGTGGTGGCCAGAGTGTTTGCGCAGCAGCTGCAGAACTATAGCTTCCCCATTGTGGAGTTCGCCCTAGCATGCAAGGAGCCTGTCAGCAGCTCGTCGCCTTTTGTGAGGGAACTGCTGAATGTAATAACCTGTGAAGCCGGAGTAGATAAAAACAATTAATTAAATATTAAGTGTTTTAAAAATTGTCCATATCTTTGCAAAAATAATGAACACAATGAATGAACTCCACATCACAACAGCAACGAAAGAGCAATATTGCTCAGAATGCCTGCTTTATGTTATGGCGGAGAAACGTTTGTTGATGAAATTAAACGAACCTTTTCGCTAAGCCAAATGAGCAGAATGATGCTTGCATCAAGTCTGCCATGGCGAGAAAAGGTGGTTGCGAAGAAACCAACATAAAACGCAGCCATTTCTGACTGCACGGTAAGCAAATCCCTATATAGTCACCTAAATAGTTGCTAAACAATATATTGTTATGAAAAACGAATATCTGATTCTAGGGCAGGAGGAAGTGTATAAGGCCTCGCCGAGTGTATGGAGTTTTAAGAAAGTTGATGATATTGTGCACGGCATCAATCTGAACTTGTCGAATATGGCGGGTGGCTATCCCTTTATTTTTGGAAGCTGCGAGTGGGAGGATAGTGAGCGACTGTATCTGTGCGGTGAGTTTTCGAATAACACAGAGGAGCACTGCGAGGTGCAGCGTCAATTGAAGAAAGCAAAGAGTGGCTATGCGGCCAAGCGATTTGTGAAGGCAAAGTACAAAAGTCTTGTAAGGAAGGATTTCTTGCAATTCCGCTTGCAGTGGATGCTGTATGTGGTGTGGCAGAAATGTAAGGGCAACGAGGATTTTCGCAAACGGCTCTTGGAGGTGCCGGATGATGTAGTGCTGTTGGAAAACACGACTACTGACAATGGTGGCACTGCAGATATATGGGGATGCCGTAACCGTGAGTTGGTCAATGCGCGCAAAACACTTGCCGATAAGCTAGCTAATGATAATCCCAATATGAGGAAGAAGGATCTGGAGCGCCTTATTAACGTGGAAACAAACAAGATAGACAGCATCGGAGAATGGCGTGGTCAGAACAACATCGGCAAGATACTGATGATGTGCCGGAACTGTATTGTCGGTGGAATGGAACCGACTATCGACCTTGAGTTGCTCCGAAAAGCAGAGATACACATCTTAGGGGAAAAGCTCACGTTTGATTAAGCTACCTGAACAAAAGAACACATTTTTATAAAAATAGGAATAGCAGCCTTTGTTATGAAAGGTTCTTGGTTTACTTTTACAAAAAATAAGCAATGACCAAGAAATATACCCAGTTTTATTTGGGATATTTTGATTAGTCATTGCCAAAATATTAGAGGTATTATGGACTATAGGCTTGTCAATCACTACTTTGAAGTGCGTGGGTGGAAGAAATACCATGTTTTCCAAATAGGGACTCGATGGGTTAAGGATAAGCAAGAAGTGGTTTGCTCTATGAATGGGTTTAAGCTGAATGAAAAATATGTTGACGAGAGCGACATGGCAAAGCTACTGGGCATCTCGCAGAGAGAGATTGATATGTTTGACTCGCTCAAGAGGACTGGGTATACCTGCAAGATGGCATTGGCATTTCTTGACGGTATCCGCTGGGCTGACGAGCACCCGCTCAACGCGCCAAAGAAACAATGAATAGCGATCGGTAAGTACAGGACGGGAGGCACTTGGCGGAAGCAGGGGCGTTGCTGCGATTGTTTTGTGTATTTTGTTACCGTAGTGCTGATCATGCATATAAAAAAATATGGTTTTTATACCTAATAGGGGTAGTATTGTGTCCGTTTTCAGAAAAAATTATTATCTTCGTAACCAGTTAGAACAATAATCACTATGAAAATGCGTAACTTCTTCGCAGCTGTAGCCCTTGTGATAGCTGCTGCTGCTACGGCTCAAACCTCAAGTTTCAAAGACTACTCCAGTTATGTTAACCCTATGATTGGTACCGACAACCACGGCCATGTGGCAGTTGGTGGCAGTGTGCCTTTCGGTCTTGTGATGATGGGCCCTGTGCAGATGGGGCAGGGGTGGGACTACTGCTCTGGCTATTGCTATGGCGACAGCATCCTCATCGGCTTCAGCCCTATCCACCTCAGCGGCACCGGGTGCTGCGACCTTGGCGACATCCTGTTCATGCCTACCACGGGCGGGGTGTATAAGTGGAGGGGCCGCGCCAGCGAGCGCAACTCAGGCCACTCCTCCTTCTTCAGTCATGAGCGCGAGCAGACATGGCCGGGCTACTACAGCGTGATGCTCGACCGATGGGGCATCCAGGCCGAGATGACGGCCACCGAGCGTGTGGGATGGCAGCGTTACACCTGGCCCGCAGGAACCACCGACCAGCGCATACTCGTTGACCTGCACAACTCCATTGAGGACCGCGCCACCGACTGCGAGATTGCCTGGGTGGACGACCACACCATCTGCGGTCACCGCACCTCCACCGGCTGGGCAGCCCGCCACACAGTCTATTTCGTGGCTGAGTTCAGCAAACCCATCAAGGAGTGGCGCTGTTTTGAGGACGACCGCGAGCAGCCGGGCAAGTCGCTGCGCAGCACCAATGCCTATGGCGAGCTGAAGTTTGACTATGCCGGCAACGACACCGTGGTTGTGCGCCTGGCTATCTCAGGAGCCAGTGTGGAGGGTGCCATGGCTAACCTCCGTGCCGAGGCCAGGCCCACCGACACCTTCAGCTCGGTGTGTGCCGCCGCCCGCGACAAGTGGAACAAGTGGATGGGCCTCATTGATGCCGACTTCACCAACGAAGCTGACCGCACCATATTCTATACAGCTCTCTACCACATGATGATGACCCCTTGGCTCTACACCGATGCCAACGGCGAGTATGCCGGCTCTGACGGCCGTGTGCACAAGGCTGACGGATTTAAGAACTACACCACTTGGAGCACGTGGGACACTTATCGTGCCTTCCATCCGCTGGCTACCCTCTTCCTGCCGCAGATGCAGCGCGACTGGGCTCTATCTATCCTGGCTGTCAACCGCGAGCAGGGCTTCATGCCCGTATGGCAGTTCCTGGGCAACGAGACCCATACCATGGTGGGCATCAGCTCAGTGCCGATACTGGCCGACATGGTGCTCAAGGGCTATGTGCCTGAAGACAAGCAGGAGGAGGCCTTCCAGGCCATGAAGCATACCATGCTTATGGACTTCCGCGAGCTGAAGTGGATGAAGAAGCTGGGCTATATACCCAACAGCGAACACGAGAGCGTAAGCAAGACTATGGAGTATTGCCTCAACGACTGGAGCGTGGCACAGGTGGCCAGGAAGCTCGGACATACCGAGGACTACGAATATTTCTACAACCGCAGCCTGGGCTACAAGAAGCTCTACGACCCCAAACTGCGCTTCATGCGTTCCATTGACGAGCAGGGCAATTTCCTCTCTGCCGAGGGCTTTGCCCCCAACTTCCAGACCCGCGACTATACCGAGGGCAATGCCTGGCAGTACCTCTGGCTGGCACCTCATGATGCCGAGGGTCTGGTAGAGCTGCTGGGGGGCAGGGAGGCCTTCGTCAGCAAGCTCGACTCCCTTTTCACTGCCGACAGCTACACTGGCGAGGATGCGCAGTCAGACATCGCCGGCATGGTGGGCCAGTATGCCCACGGCAATGAGCCGAGCCACCACATTGCCTACCTTTATAACTATGCCGGTCGCCAGGACAAGACGGCCAGGATTCTGCGCGAGATAGTCTATAGTCAGTATGGCACCAACAAGGACGGCCTGGCTGGCAATGAGGACATGGGCCAGATGTCGGCGTGGTACATACTGACCGCCATGGGCTTCTATCAGGTGGAGCCGTGCGGCGGCCGCTACCAGTTTGGCAGTCCGTTGGTTACCAAGGCCTCATTCAAGACGCAGCAGGGCAAGACTTTCACAATTGTTGCCCACAACAACTCGAAGGACAATATATATATTAAGAAAGTGAAACTCAACGGCCGCCCCTACAAGAAGACTTATATAGACTATGCCGACATAGTCAAGGGTGGCACGTTGGAGTTCTTTATGGGCAAGTAGGCAGAATCACACGTTTACTTTCATAAGCCCCGGCCCTATGGGCCACCACCTATAAGCGGAGCCCCTAGGGGGAGAAGAGGAAAGGTAATCCTCGCACAGCGAGGGGCCTGTAGGGCCGGGGCGTGCGAAACGAACTTTTAGGAGACAGAAATAATAGAGAAAGAGGCCCTGAATGAGGACCTCTTTTTCTGTAGCTGTAGGGCTTGTCAGATCATTCCGATGACAGCGAGCAGGATAGGGTGTATCACTCCGTCTATTGTGAACGCAATGTCTCCGACATAGGTGCTGTTGCCCTTGTATAGCTTTTTGCCTCCGATGGTGTAGAGCATGTTGCCTACATAGGTGGTGTTGCCCTGATAGAGGTGCTTGCCGTCCCAGGTGTAGATGATGTCGCCTACATAGGAACTGTTGCCTTTGTAGATTTTGCCGCCGTCGTAGGTGTAGAGGACGTTGCCTACGTATGTGGTGTTGCCATTGTAGAGCTTCTTGCCGTCCCAGGTGTAGAGGATGCTGCCCACATAGGTGGTGTTGCCCTGATAGAGTTTCTTGCCGTCCCAGGTGTAGAGGATGTCACCGACATAGGAACTGTTTCCCTTGTAGATCTTGGTGACCTGTGCGCTGATTGACACTGCTGCAATGATGGCAGCAAATAATAAAGACAGTCTTTTCATAAAGCTGAGGTTTTAGGGGTTAGTTATTTATTTTAAGTGTACGTGACTGGTCGTCGTTGACGGTGATGTGCACTGCCACGGTCTGCTCGGGCAGCAGGGGCTCTATCAGCTCCGGCCACTCTATGAAGCAGGGGCTGCCGCTGTAGAAGTAGTCCTCTATGCCGATGTCGTAGGCCTCGGCCAGCGACTTGATGCGATAGAAGTCGAAGTGGTAAACCACGCTGTTGGACCATTTGACGGTTGGACCATTTGACGATTGCGGAACATGGTATTCATTGACTATCGCGAAGGTGGGCGATGCTATGTCGTCGGTCACTCCCATCCTGCGGCAGAGGGCCGAGATAAACGTAGTCTTGCCTGAGCCCATGCCGCCGTAGAAGGCAAAGATGCGGTGCTCCGCCAGCAGGGGCAGAAACTCCTCAGCAGCGCGGTCGAGGTCGGCAATATCTTTTATTATAATTTGCTGCATTATGTAGTTATCTTCCCCTCCTTTGGGGGATAGGGGGGCTACTTCCCCTCCAGGGTAATGAGTGGTATAATCATTTCCTCCATCGACACGCCGCCGTGCTGGAATGTGTCGCGGTAGTGCGAGGCATAGTAGTTGTAGTTGTTGGGGTAGGCAAAGAAGTGGTCGCCGTAGCAGAATACGTAGGTGGAGCTGAGGTTGGGCTGCGGCAGCTTCACGCGGCGGGGGTCCTTGATTTCAAACACCTCCTTGGCCTTGTAGGCGAGGTTCTTGCCCACCTTGAAGCGCAGGTTGGTATTGACGTCCTTGTCGCCGAGTATCTTGACGGGGTTCTCCACCAGTATGGAGCCGTGGTCGGTGGTCACCACCACCTTGTAGCCGCTCTGGGCTATGCGCTCAAAGAGGTCCTTGATCTTGGAGTGGCGAAACCAGCTGAGCGTGATGCTGCGGTAGGCGGCCTCGTTGCCCACCAGTTCGTGGACCATCTGGTGCTCGCTGCGCGAGTGGGAGAGGATGTCTATGAAGTTGATGATCACCACGTTGAGCTCGTTGGTCATCAGGTTGCTAAACTGCTGCATCAGGCGGTCGGCGCCCTGCGAGTCGTTGATTTTGTTGTAGCTGAAGCGCTCCTTGCGGCGGTAGCGTTGCAGCAGGGTCTGGATGAGCTGCTCCTCGTTGAGGTTCTTGCCCTCGTCCTCATCCTCGTCCACCCACAGGTCGGGGTACATCTCCTTGATGTCGGAGGGCATGAGGCCCGAACAGATGGCGTTGCGTGCGTACTGGGTCACAGTGGGCAGTATGCTGAAGTAGAGCTCCTCGTCGATATTGAACAGGCTGCTGAGCTCGGTGGAGAGCGTGCGCCACTGGTCGTAGCGCATATTGTCAAAGATGACGAAGAACACCTTCTCCTTCTTGTCCAGCAGGGGGAACACCTTCTGCTTTATTACGTCGGGGCTCATCAGCGGGGGGAGACTCTCAGCCTTCTCTTTCGAACTTTCGAATTCTCGAACTTTCGAACTCTGTTCTATCCAGCGCTCGTAGTTTTGGCGGATAAACTTGGCGAAGCCGCCGTTGGCCTCCTGCTTCTGCATCTTCAGCATCTCGCTCATGTCGCTTTGCGCCTCTTGCAGCTGCAGCTCCCAATAGACCAGCTGGCGGTAGGTGCTTATCCAGTCCTGCGCCGTGCGGGCGTTCTCTATCATCATGGCCAGGTCGGCAAAGGCCTTGCGGTAGCCGGTCTGCGTCACCTCGCTCACAATCTCCTGCTTGTGGATGTTCTTCTTCAGCGTCAGCAGTATCTGGTTGGGGTTGACGGGCTTAATCAGGTAGTCGGCTATCTGCGAGCCGATGGCCTGCTCCATGATGTCCTCCTCCTCACTCTTGGTGACCATCACTATGGGCATGGCCGGCGACACGCTGCGCTCCTTGATGCGCGTCAGCGTCTCCAGGCCGCTCAGGCCCGGCATGTGCTCGTCAAGCAGCACCAGGTCGAAGGCCTGCTGGCGGCAGAGGTCGATGGCGTCGGCTCCGTTGGTAGCCTTCACCACCTCGTAGCCTTTCTTCTCCAGAAACAGGATGTGGGCGCGCAGCAGCTCAATCTCGTCGTCAACCCACAGCAGTCGTCCATTGCTCATAGTCTCATAGGTCTTTAGTCTCTGCAAAGATATTACTTTTCTTCGTGCCCCCCAAATTATGTAATGACATTTTCGCTCAGCGCCACCCAAATGGCCAAATAAAACGCAATCGGCAAACCAAGAAACGGCAAATTGGGAATTTTTCTGCCAATTGTTAATAAATGCTACCATTTTTTTGTGCGAACGGAAAGAAAACACTACTTTTGTATCATAATTTGGTATAGTATGGCGCTCGACAACGATAGCAACAAGCCGCAAACCTCAGAACAGCAACCCCAGCACCCTAATCCCAACCCTAAAAGCGTGGAGATTGACATTGAGAAGGTGCTCCGCGACAAGATGGGCTCCAAGGCCCGCTGGGTGCCGCGCTTTGTGGTGAGGTGGCTCAAGAAAATTATCCATCAGGACGACATGAACTCCTTCTTTCGCGCTCACGCCGACGAGGAGGGCGTTCAGTGGCTCAAGAGCGTAGTGGACTATGCCGATATGCGCATCACCGTCAAGGGGCTGGACAATCTGCCAGCCGACCCCGGGGCGCGCTTCACTTTTGCCAGCAACCATCCGCTGGGAGGCATCGACGGCGTGGCCCTCGGCGCCATACTTGGCGAGCACTACGACGGCAACATACGCTACCTGCTCAACGACATACTGATGAACCTGCCGGGCCTGCGCCCGCTGGGCGTGGCGGTCAATGTCACCGGCTCGCAGGGCCGCGAGGCCATGCTTAAGGTGGAGGAGGTCTTCGCCTCCAACCACCAGCTCATCATGTTTCCTGCCCAGCTATGCTCGCGCAAGATCAAGGGTCGAGTGCAGGACCTCCCATGGAAGAAGGCCGTCGTGCAAAAGAGCGTGCAGCACCACCGCGACGTGGTGCCAGTACATTTCAGCGGCCAGAACTCCAACCGTTTCTACCGTATAGCCAACCTCAGCAAGGCCCTCGGCCTCAAGGTCAACGTGGCCATGCTCTTCCTCGTTGATGAGCTATACCGCAATATGCACAAGCCCTTCACCGTGACCATCGGCAAGCCCATCCCCTGGCAGACATTCACCGCCGAGTGCTCACATGCCGAATGGGCCCAGTGGCTCCGCAGCCAGGTCTATCAGCTGGCAGAACAGAAAGAAACAAAGCTGCAATAAAACGATACCGAGAGAAATGAGATAAACCCTATGGAACAAATCATCCAGCCCATTGACAAGCAGGTGCTCAAGGCAGAGCTCACTCCCGAGCGCAAGCTGCGTCAGACCAACAAGAGTAACAACGAGATATACATCGTTACCTGGCAAGACTCGCCCAACGTGCTCCGCGAGATTGGCCGACTCAGGGAGATAGCCTTTCGCGCCGCAGGCGGCGGCACGGGCAAGGCCCTCGACCTTGACGAGTTTGACACCTGCCCCAATCCCTACAAGCAACTCATCGTCTGGAATCCCGAGGATGAAGAGATTATTGGCGGCTACCGCTATTTCCCCGGCAACGAGATAACCCTCAATGCCGACGGCCAGCCCCAGCTTGCCACGGGCCATATGTTCCATTTCTCCGAGCGCTTTATCCGCGACTATATGCCTCAGACCATCGAGTTGGGGCGCTCCTTCGTAACCCTCGAGTATCAGAACACCGGCCGCTCGCTGGCCAAGAGCCTCTTTGCCCTCGACAACTTGTGGGACGGACTCGGAGCCCTTACCGTCGTGATGCCTAACGTGCGCTATTTCTTCGGCAAGATGACCATGTACCCCAGTTTCAGCCATGTGGGGCGCGACCTTATTCTTTATTTCCTCCACAAGCATTTCGGCGATAAGGACCACCTTGTCACCGCTGTCAAGCCGCTGCTCATCGACACAGCCCCCGAATACCTTGCCTCCATCCTTACCGAGGACGACTTCAAGGCCGACTATCGTCTGCTCAACGGCGAGGTCAGGAAGCTCGGTTTCAACATCCCGCCGCTGGTCAATGCCTACATGAGCCTCTCGCCCACCATGAAGGTCTTTGGCACAGCCATCAATCATGAGTTCGGCAACGTAGAGGAAACAGGCATCCTTATTGCCGTCGATGAGATATTGGCCGAGAAGCGCGTACGCCACATCGATTCTTACGTGCGCGAACACCCCGAGGCCGCCGACCTCCTCGGCTCAGTCCTCAATCCCCCGTTCAAGAAGTAGAGTTTACTCTCATACGCCCCCTAATTAAATTTACTCTCATACGCCCCCGTCGGTCATAGTTACTTTCATACGCCCCTGGCAGCAAGCTGCCACCCCCTCTATCTTAGAGGGGGAATCGTATCCTTGCCATCAAAAGCAGAACGGCTTGCGGTAGAACGGCTTGCAAGCTCCCCCTCTAAGATTGAAGTGAACCCCTAAAGTTGGACGTTAAACATATTGTTCTTCTTTATGAACTTTATCCGTGATTGTACGGGGCTCATACCATTTAACTTTATTTTTA
>CADAJV010000015.1 GCA_902788275.1 uncultured Bacteroidales bacterium
CTCCGTGGAAAAATAAACTAACTCCGTGGAAAAAAAATCTAAGAGCCTCGAGCTGTCATTTTCAAGGCTCTTAGATTTCGTTTCAAGGCTCTTAGATTTGGTTTCGAGGCTCTTAGATTTGGCTTCCACAGGACCAAATTACCCTGCATATTAAACCGTCTGTTTTTCAAGCCTTTAAGCGAAACAATGCAGGAATGTATGCAAAAAACATTTTAATTTTTTATAGGCAATGACACAAATGTTGGCGCAGAGAGAGCATGACTATTTCGCAGAGACTGTAATCTGTGCCAACTGCTATATTGTTGCCTTTTATATTGGCTTAAGGCGGATATTTCCTAAGTGCTAATCCTCCACTTCCTCATCGGCAAAAGAGTCGTTGACCGGAGCATTCTTCTGCACAGTGAGACTGCCGTCAATGCCGAGAGTAACGGTAAAGACGGCCTGCTCATCGCTGTGGGGCACGCTAACTGAAGCCTCAAGGGTTAGGATCTTAGGCTCAGCGGTGATGAGACTAATATTGTCGAGGACGGCATTAGTCTTGAGGTTGTCGTCGAGAGCATCGGTAAAGTCGGCCTTGGTAAACTGGCGGCTCACAAGGGTATCGGCATCGGTGAAGGCCATGACGGTAGCGCGGTTGTCACAATAGGTGCCGAAATTTTCATTGGGCACGCGCGGCAGACCCTCGTCAGGCCTTACAAAGAGGGCCACCTTATAACCGGCCGGGGTGTCGATTACCAGCTCGGCAGGGCGCTGTTTCATAAGACCGTTCTCCTGAAACTCGTTAGATTCAACAATCTCGCTGAGTTCCTCGTCAATAGCCTGCGCATCAGTCTCGGTCTTGCTGCCGCCGCAAGAGGTCATCACGACAAGCATCAGACAACAACCGACAAACGTCAAGCAGGACTGAAAATGGAAAATTGAGAATTGAGAATTAGCTGTTCGTTTCATTGTCTTTTATTTATAATTATAATAATGTAGTATTCTATGGGTGCCAATGGTTTCCTGCCATGAAGGCAGCAAATCAAGCTTGGGAGCGCAGATTATTTTTGTTTGAGGTTTAACTCCTAATTCCTCACTCTTAATTGCCGCTTCGCTCTCGCAGCTCTTTGATATCGGCACCGGCTTCGCCGACAGCCGATGAGCTGCTCTCTCAAAGAGAGCATTGCTCAAGAGCAATTTTTCGCGATGCCTCGGCATTCCTAACTCCTGATGTATCTCATCCCAGAGGCCAAGGTCGAGGAACTGGCTATGGGTGGCTGCGCCGCCCTCTACCAGGAGCGACTGCACGCCCTCGCTATAAAGGCGGCTGAGCAACTGCGGAATGGTCTCGGCATGACTGTCGTAGACTATGCGCCTGGGGTTGGGCCCGGAATAGTGGCGCGTGGTGAGCGAGGGGCTGTCGTTCACGTTGGTGCGCCACCCCACCAGGATGGCGTTGTTGGTAGCCCGCAAGTGATGGGAATGGCGCAGCGTGGCAGGGTTGGAGATGAGGAGAGGCCCTCCTCCCAGTTCCCCCATCACTCCGTCGGCGGTCTGCGCCCATTTGAGAGTGATATAGGGGCGATGGTGGGTGTGGAACGTGAAGAATTTACGATTGAGCCAGCGACACTCCTGCTCCAGCACTCCCACGGTGACATCGATGCCTGCATCGCGCAGCATCTGGATGCCACGTCCCTGCACCTTGGCGAAGGGATCTATGCACCCTACCACCACGCGCCTAACCCCCTTGCGGATGACAAGATCGGCGCAGGGCGGCGTCTTGCCGTAGTGGGCACAGGGCTCCAAGCTGACGTAGAGAGTGCTCTGGGACAGCAGCCTCTCGTCAGCCTTGCTAACAGAGGCAAAGGCATTGACCTCAGCATGAGCCTCGCCGCAACGTGCATGAAATCCCTCACCGATGATGCGGTCGTCACAAACGATAACGGCCCCGACCATCGGGTTGGGCGGTGCGCCTATCTCGCCGTTGAGGGCAAGCTGCAGGCAGCGGTGCATATAGAGTTCGTCGGCGGACATCATTCAAAGAGGTCAAGCTGCACGGGCGGCAGCAGATTGTAGCTCATGCGGTGGTAGGGCGAGGGACCATAGGCTCGGATGGCATCGCGGTGAGCCTGGGTGGGATAGCCCTTATTCTGCCTCCACTGATACTGTGGAAACTCCTTATCGAGAGTGTCCATGTAGTCATCACGGTAAGTCTTGGCCAGAATGGAGGCCGCTGCAATGGAGAGAAACTTGCCATCGCCCTTTACCACGGTATGGTAGGGCACATCGTGGTAGGGACGAAACTTGTTGCCGTCCACGATGATGGACTGAGGCCTTACCTTGAGCTGGTCGAGGGCTCGGTGCATGGCCAAAATGGAGGCATTGAGTATGTTGATGCGGTCAATCTCCTCAGCGGTAACAATGCCCACAGCCCAGCTGAGAGCATCGCGCTCAATGATGCTGCGCAGCTCATGGCGGCGGTGGTCGGTGAGCTGCTTGGAGTCGTTGATGGCCTCATTCTGATAGTCGGACGGAAAGATGACGGCAGCAGCATAGACACTGCCTGCCAGGCATCCACGACCAGCCTCGTCACAGCCAGCCTCAGACAAATCGGGAATGAGACAAGATCTTAACATTGATCAATAATAAATAACTGCTTACTATCGTACTCTCAAAACATCTTGGCCACGCGCTGTATGCCTTCTGCCAAGGCATCAACCTCGGCCTCGTTATTGTAGAAGGAGAAGGAGGCCCGCACCATGCCCTCCACCCCATAGTGAGTCATGACCGGCTGTGCACAGTGGTGGCCAGTGCGCACGGCTATGCCCAGGCGATCGAGCAGGGTGCCCATGTCAAGATGGTGGATATCGCCCACCAGGAATGAAACCACGGCATCCTTCTGCTCCGACTGCCCGAAGATGCGCAGGCCGGTGATGCGGCTAAGCTGCTCGGTGGCGTAAGCCGTGAGCTGCTGCTCATAGGTATATATTGCATCAAAGCCTATGCCGTCAACAAAGTCAAGGGCCACAGCCAGAGCGTGGGCAGCGACATAGTTGGGGGTGCCAGCCTCAAACTTATAGGGGATGCCCTCAAAAGTGGTCTTATCAAAGCTGACGGTGCTAATCATCTCGCCGCCACCCTGATAGGGTGGCATCTGCTCCAGCAGAGAGCGACGGCCATAGAGCACGCCGATGCCTGTAGGGGCGTATATCTTGTGGCCACTAAAGGCCAGAAAGTCGCAGTCAAGATCCTGCACGTCAACCCTGAAATGAGGCACGCTTTGGGCAGCATCAACCATAACTGGCACACCGTAGCGGTGGGCAAGGCTTATCATATCCCTAATGGGATTGACGGTGCCAAGCACGTTGCTGACATGGGCAATGCTCACCAGTCGGGTACGCTCGGTGAAGAGGCGAGCATAAGCCTGAAGGTCCAGTTCGCCCCTGTCATTGAAGGGGATGACGCGCAACTTTACGCCCTGGCGCTCATGGAGCAGCTGCCAGGGCACGATGTTGGAGTGGTGCTCCATCTCGGAAATGATAACTTCATCGCCCTCGCTGAGCATGGAGCCATAGGAAGCGGCCACCAGATTGACGGCCTCGGTGGTGCCACGGGTAAAGATTATCTGCTGCTCCGACGGCGCGTTGATAAAGCGGCTCACCCTTTGGCGGGCCTGTTCCAGCAGATCGGTGGCCTGCTGGGAAAGGTAGTGTACGCCACGATGAACGTTGGCATTGGCCGTATAGTACTGCTCACGCTCGGCCTCCACAACACAGCGCGGTTTCTGGGTAGTGGCGGCGTTGTCCAGATATATCAAAGGCCGTCCATAGACCTGAGTGGACAGTATGGGAAATTGCTCACGTATATTGTTAATGTCTAGCATTATAGATTCAGGAATTAGGAGTTTGGCACATGGCGCAGTCACCGCATAGGCTGGTGCCGCGACGAAATCGCTCTTCCACCATGCTCATCAGTCGTTGACGCAGAGGCAACAGCCCAATGCGTAGCACCACATCCCATGCAAAGGCCTGTTGCAGGAGCAGGCGTCCCTCATCGGGGCCGATGCCCCGCTGTGCCATATAGAAAAGAGCCGCTTCGTACATCTGGCCCACAGTGGAGCCGTGGTTGCATTTCACGTCGTCGGCATAGATTTCCAGCATGGGTTGGGTGTACATGTGAGCCTGGGGCGAGACACATAGGTTGGCGTTGGTTTGCTGCGAGTCTGTCTGCTGAGCGCCAGGGCGTACCATCACCTTGCCGGCAAAGGCCCCAGTGCTGGAGCCATCGAGTATATACTTATAGAGCATATCGCTATGGCAACCCGGTGCACAATGGGTGACCAGGAGATTGTTGTCGGTGTGCTGACTGCCATCGGCTATCACCAGCCCGGACATAACCAAATCGGCTCCCACACCCTCAAGCGAGACATTTACCGTGCGGCGCGAGGTGCCGCCGCTAAGGGTGACGGAAGCATAATCCAGCCGGCTGGCACCCTGCTGGACAAAATTGGCCGTGCCAAGCAGGCTGGAAGCCTCTGCGGAGTCCTCGATCTGATAATACTGCAAGTGGCTGCCCTCGCCAAGAAAGGCTTCCACCACCTCGGTAGCCAGATGAGGCTGAGCAGTGGAGGAATGGTTGCAGCAAAGGATGGAGGCCTCGGCCCCTTCCTCCATAATGATGAGTTGCCGGCGATTGGCCATCATGGGCACACTGCCTACCGACAGATTAACCACCTGAATGAGATTATCCGCCTTATGGCCCTTGCCGATCCATATTACCAGGCCGTCCTGCACGAGCATTGTGTTGAGCGCAGCCAGGCTGTCGCCTCCCACCTTATTATAATAGGTGCTGAACAACTCGGGGCTACGCTTGGCAAACTCAGTCATAGAACCAACGAAGAAAGAGCCGTCTTGCTGTCCGCCAGTTTTGTGCTCCACCATATCGCCCACCACATAATGGAGGGTGCTGCCTAGACCTGGCACCTTACAACGGTAAAGGCTGCGAGGGTCGAAGCGTAGAGGAAGACGACTGAAGTTGAGACCAAAGTCTGGCTCCAGCATGGCACGCACATCAGTGTACTTATAACGCTCCACCTTACGCGAGGGAAGACCCTCTGCCTTTAACTGCGCCAGAGCAGAGGCGCGATGGCGGTCAATCAGCGGATGGCTGCCCCCTTGGAGCAATGCCGTGTTTTGCTGATAAAGGTCAATATATTGCTGTAAAGAATCCGTAGTGATACTAACTTTTTTAGTTGTTAAGAAGTTAAGTAGTTAAGAAGTTAAGCCGATAGTGCTGTCGGTGGACTTAAACTATTTCAGCCAGTCGAAGCCCTCTTCCTCTATGCGATAGGCCAGATCGGGGCCTCCGGTGCGGACAATGCGGCCTGCAAGCATTACGTGGACAATGTCGGGCTTGATATAGTCGAGCATACGTCGGTAATGGGTGATGCATATGGCGCTGGTATTCTCGGTGCGCAGTCGGTTGAATCCCTCTGCCACTATGCGCAGCGCATCAACATCGAGGCCAGAGTCGGTTTCATCAAGAATGGTCAGCACAGGCTCAAGCATAGCCATCTGGAATATCTCATTACGCTTTTTCTCGCCTCCGCTGAAGCCTTCGTTCACTCCGCGGCGGGTAAGGCTGGCGTCCAGTCCCACCAACTCACGTTTCTCCTTGACGAGCTTAAGAAAATCGCCGCCACCGATGGGTGGCAGGCCCTGGTACTTGCGCTTGGCATTTAGGGCAGCACGCATAAAGTTGTTCATACTCACGCCAGGTATCTCCACAGGCTGCTGGAAGGACATGAACAATCCCTCGTGGCTGCGGTCCTCGGCAGGCATCTGCAGCAGATCCTTGCCACGAAAGGTTACTGAGCCCTCAGTGACGGTGTACTGCGGGTTGCCCACCAGCACATTACTCAGTGTGCTCTTACCACTGCCGTTGGGGCCCATCAGGACGTGTATCTCACCTGGTTTGACGGTAAGATTGATACCCTTGAGGATTTCCTTACCCTCCACGGTGGCGTGCAGATTCTTTATTTCTAACATTGTATTACTTACTATTTTAGGAGTTAACAGGACGATGGTCGTTTCGGTTAACTTAATCTTTTTTCACTTCTCAATTTTACCCTACCGAACCCTCAAGAGAGACGCTCAGCAGTTTCTGTGCCTCAACGGCAAACTCCATAGGAAGTTTGTTGAGCACATCCTTAGCATAACCGTTGACTATGAGTGCCACAGCCTCCTCAGGCGGAATGCCTCGCTGGTTGCAGTAGAGCAGCTGGTCCTCGGATATCTTGGAAGTGGTAGCCTCATGCTCCACCACCGAACTGTCATTGTTTACATCGATATAGGGAAAGGTGTGGGCACCGCAGGCATTGCCCAGCAGCAGAGAGTCACAACTGGAGTAGTTGCGTGAACCCTCGGCTTGTGGAGCCACCCTGACGAGGCCGCGATAGCTATTCTGGCTGCGGCCTGCCGAAATGCCCTTGCTGACTATGGTGCTACGTGTGTTGCGGCCCAGGTGGACCATCTTGGTGCCAGTGTCTGCCTGCTGATGATTATTGGTTACAGCCACAGAATAAAACTCGGCACTACTGCCGTCACCCTTGAGAACACAGGAGGGATATTTCCACGTGATGGCAGAACCAGTCTCCACTTGAGTCCAGGAGAGTTTGCTACGGTCGCCTCGGAGCAAGCCGCGCTTGGTCACGAGGTTATATACTCCACCCTTGCCCTGACGGTCACCGGGATACCAATTCTGCACGGTTGAGTACTTGACCTCTGCATCTTGGCAGACCACTATCTCCACTATGGCTGCATGCAGTTGATTCTCATCGCGCATAGGAGCCGTGCAACCTTCCAGATAGGACACGTAGCCACCATCGTCGCACACTATCAAAGTGCGCTCAAACTGGCCAGTGTTGATGGCGTTGATACGGAAATAAGTGGAGAGTTCCATGGGGCATCGTACGCCTCGTGGGATATAGACAAACGAGCCGTCGCTGAAGACGGCGCTGTTGAGGGCGGCAAAGAAGTTGTCGCGATAAGGCACCACTGTACCCAGGTACTGGCGAACAAGGTCGGGGTGGGTCTTGACGGCCTCTGAGATAGAGCAGAAGATGATACCCTTCTCGGCCAGTTTCTCCCTGAAGGTGGTCTTGACGCTTACGGAGTCCATCACGGCATCGACAGCCACGCCGCTGAGGGCGAGGCGCTCGTTGAGTGGTATGCCCAGTTTGTCGAAGGTCTTCTGTAACTCAGGATCTATCTCTCCGCTATTGCCCTGGCGCTTACGGCCACGGGGGTCAGCATAGTATGAGATGGCCTGATAGTCAATGGGAGGCAGGTCAACATGCCCCCAAGTGGGTTGCTGCATGGTGAGCCAGTGACGGAAGGCCTGTAGGCGAAAGTCGAGCAGCCACTGTGGCTCGCCCTTCTTCTGCGAGATAAGGCGCACTACGTCCTCATTGAGGCCGCGGGGGATGACCTCGGTCTCAATGTCGGTGGTAAAGCCGTATTCGTAGTCGCGGTTGGCTATGTCGCGCACCAGCGCGTTGTCTTGACTCTGTGGCATTACTCGGTGGGGTTGGCTCGATGGTTGGGATTGCTGACATAGACGGTGTCGTCGTCCAGCCGTCCGCTGTCAATGGCAATATTGCGGTGTTCATAGATGGCCTGACCTACCACTGTGACATAGGGATAGAGCAACGACTGCTGCCGCTTCTCCTCGGAGAGGATTCCAACGTAGGCCATAGCACTGAATACTACGCTGATGAGCAGAAAATACTTAGCTGCACCCACCGCCATGCCGAGCAGCGAATTAAGCGGACCGGCATGGAGAGCCTTGACGGTCTTGGTGAGGGCATTGGCCACTAGGCCGAAAACTATCGGTACCACCACCCATATCAATATGAAGGCAAGCACGCAGGCCGCAAACGAAGCCTTGCTGCCTGAGCCCAGGGCCGGGGCGAAATGCTCGCCCACCACACCATAGAACATGGCAGCCAGCACCAGTCCGGCCACAAAGCCACACGTGGAAAAAATCTCCTTGATAAGTCCGCTGCGCCAGCCGCGCCACGCACCCCACAGCAGGATGAGAACTATTATTATATCTACGGAAGACACGATTATATCTGAAAATTGGGAGATTCCCTCATTATAACTTCTGCCTTACCTCAACCTCCTGATAGGTCTCGATGATGTCGCCCTCGCGGATGTCATTGCAGTTGGTAAGTGAGATGCCGCACTCAAAGTTGGTGCTTACCTCCTTGACATCGTCCTTAAATCGCTTGAGAGCGTTGATTTCGCCAGTAAAGACCACGATACCGTCACGCACGATGCGTGCCTTATTGGTGCGCGACACCTTGCCATCCACAACATAGGCACCGGCTACGAGGCCAACCTTGCTGATGCGGTAAACCTGACGCACCTCGACCTGGGCAGTTACCTCCTCCTTAACGATAGGCTTGAGCAGGCCCTCCATGGCTTCCTTGACCTCCTCGATGGCATCGTAGATGACCGAGTATAGGCGGATGTCCACGCCCTGCTTATCGGCCTCGGCACGAGCGCCCTTGCTAGGTCTCACCTGGAAGCCGATAATGATGGCCTTGGAGGCTGCCGCCAGAACGATATCGTTCTCAGATATCTGACCTACAGCCTTATGGATAACATTAACCTGGATCTTCTCGGTGGAGAGGTTTATAAGAGAGTCTGAGAGTGCCTCAACAGAGCCATCAACATCGCCCTTGACGATGATGTTGAGCTCCTCCACACCACCCATTGCTATGCGGGCACCAATCTCCTCAAGGCCGATGCGGTGCTGTGTGCGGATGCCCTGTTCACGCTGCAACTGCAGGCGCTTGGTGGCTATCTCGCGGACCTCCTGTTCTGACTCCATCACGTGGAAGGTATCGCCAGCCTGGGGTGCACCGTTAAGGCCGAGCAGTGTAGCTGCCCTTGAGGGGCCAACAGTCTTAATCTTACGGCCTCGCTCATCGGTGAGGTCCTTGACGCGACCATAGCATGTGCCGGCAATAACATGGTCACCTATGTTGAGGGTTCCGTTGCTGACGAGAATCGTGGCAACATAGCCGCGGCCCTTGTCAAGCGATGACTCGATAATAGTACCGGTGGCCTTGCGGTTGGGGTTGGCCTTAAGTTCCAGCATATCGGCCTCCAATAGCACTTTCTCCAGCAACTCGTTGACACCAATGCCCTTCTTGGCAGAAATGTCCTGGCTCTGATACTTGCCACCCCAGTCCTCTACCAACAGATTCATGTTGGCCAAAGAGCCCTTGACTTTCTCAGGGTCGGCACCAGGTTTGTCAATCTTGTTAATGGCAAAAACCATGGGCACCCCGGCAGCCTGTGCATGGCTGATAGCCTCCTTAGTCTGAGGCATCACGTCGTCGTCGGCTGCAATGATGATGATGGCAATATCGGTAACCTGAGCGCCGCGGGCACGCATGGCGGTAAAGGCCTCATGACCTGGGGTGTCAAGGAAAGTTATGTGTCGGCCGTTCTCCAATGTCACATTGTATGCACCAATGTGCTGGGTAATGCCGCCAGCCTCGCCGGCAATGACATTACTCTTGCGAATCCAGTCAAGCAGCGATGTCTTACCGTGGTCCACATGACCCATCACAGTAACGATAGGATCTCTGGGCTGCAGGTCTTCAACCTGGTCCTCTTCCTCATGGACAGCCTCCGACACAGAGGCGCTGACATACTCTGTCTTGAAGCCAAACTCCTCTGCCACCATATTGATGGTCTCGGCATCCATGCGCTGATTGATACTAATCATCATGCCAATGCTCATGCAGGTGCTGATGACCTTGGTGACTGGTATATTCATCATGCTGGCCAGCTCGTTGGCAGTAACAAACTCCGTCAGTTTTAGGGTCTTGCTCTCGCTGGCCTCCTCGCTAGCTTGCAGTTCCATCTGCTCACGTATCTGGTCGCGCTTCTCACGGCGATACTTGGCTCCGCTGGCGAAGGCCTTCTTGCTCTGCAGGCGGGCAAGGGTCTTCTTTACCTCCTTTGCTACGTCCTCGTCTGAGATATTGTTTTTATTTAACAAGGCATTATTACCTTTGCCACGCTTGCTGCGTCCGCCCTGCTTGCCGCCTCGGTCAGCGGCTCCGCGGTCCTGTCGGCCGTCATCGGTAACCTTTTTGGCCTCGGCATTTACATCCACCTTGTTGGGCTGAATGCGATTGCGTTTCTTCTTGGCAGAGGTGGCAGCGTGCTGCTGGCGCAGTTTCTCATCGCGCTCTTTCTTGCGCTCCTCCTTGCTTTTTTTCTTAGGACGGGTATTTTCGTTGATGCTGCCCAGATCTATGCTACCCAGCACTTTCGGTCCCTCGATGGTGGGAGTCTCTGCCACGCGGAAAATCTCGGCATCCGGCCTCTTCGGCTCCTCTGTGGGAACTTCGGGCTCCGGTTCCGGCTTAACCTCAACCTTGGGCTCGGGTTGCTTAACCTCAGCAGGCATCTCTATGCGCTCCGGTTTCTCGCTGGCTACAGGTTCCGCCTTGGGTTCCTCGGTGACTTTCTGTGCCTTGGGCTTGACTACTTTCTGTACCTTAGGCTTGTTAAGGCTGTCCAAGTCCACCTTGCCAACAGTCTTAAACTGCGGCTGCTCAGGCAGGACAGTCTTTATCTCCTCTATCTGCGCGGGCTTCGGCTGGGTAGTCTTTTTCTCCGTTGCACGCTTAGAGCTGAGGTCCCCGGCAGCTTTTTTCTGGCTCTTGTCAGTGCCGTAGGCATGACGGATTACCTCATACTGTTCGTCAGAAATCTTGGTATTGAGGTCGGCTTCAACATTATGTCCCTTCTTGGCCAGGCACTCCACAGCCGTCTGCAGGCCTATATTGAATTCTTTTAATACTTTATTTAATCTTACGCTCATTCTTCACAAGTTATTTAGGTTTTATGCTTGCTCCGTCTCATATTCCTCAGCATCCTCGTCGCGTTCAAACTCTGCGTGGAAAACCTTCAGGATTTCATCCACCGTGTCGAGTTCCAGGTCAGCTTCCTCTGCCAGTTGCTCGCGAGGTACAGCCATTACCTGGCGTGCAGTCTGATAGCCGGCATGCTTGAGGGCTTCGATAATCCAAGCCTCAATCTCATCGGTAAACTCCTCCAGATAGACATCGCCATCCTGACTGTTGAGTTCCTCGTCATCAGTGTCGCGGAAGACATCAATATTGTAGCCGGTAATCATGCCGGCCAGCTTGATATTGAGACCGCCCTTGCCAATAGCCAGCGAAACCTCCTTTGGCTTCAGATAGACCTGGGCAGACTTGTTCTCTTCATCCAGGACAATGTTGGATATCGTGGCCGGAGCCAACGCACGCTGAATGAACAGCGACGGATTGGCGGTATAGTTAATGACATCCAGGTTCTCATTGTGCAACTCACGCACAATGCCGTGTACGCGGCTCCCCTTCACGCCAACCACGGCTCCCACAGGAGTGATGCGGTCATCATAGCTCTCTACGGCAATCTTTGCCCTCTCGCCAGGAATGCGCGCAATCTTCCTTACGGCAATAAGGCCGTCGTTAATCTCCGGCACCTCGGCCTCCAGCAGTCGCTGCAGGAACTCGGGAGCCGTACGGCTCAGGAATATCTTGGGATTATTGTTAGCATTGTCAACCTTGAAAATCACAGCCCTGACAATGTCGCCCTTGCGGAAGAAATCGCCAGGGATCTGCTGAGACTTGGGCAGGATGAGCTCATTGCCCTCATCGTCCACCAGCATAATCTCATTCTTCCAAGCCTGATAAACCTCGCCGTTGACAATCTCGCCTACACGGTCCTTATACTTGTTGTAAAGGGCATCATGCTCCAGTTCCAGTATGCGGCTGGCCAGAGTCTGGCGCAAATTGAGGATGGCCCGGCGGCCAAACGTTGAGAAGTCAATACGCTCGCTCACCTCCTCGCCAATCTCATAGTCATCAGCAATACGCTGCGCCTCACTAAGGGCAATCTCCTTATTGGCATCAGTCACCTCGCCGTCGGCCACCACGATGCGGTTATGGTAAATCTCGCAATCACCCTTATTAGGGTTGACAATAACATCATAGTTCTCATCAGAACCATACATCTTGGCGATAACGCTGCGGAAGCTCTCCTCCAGCACGCTCACCATTGTAGCATAATCAATGTTCTTGGTTTCCTTAAATTCCGCAAACGTCTCGATTAAGCTAACAGTTTCTTCGTTTTTCTTTGCCATTGCTATATATTGTTATTGTTATTTGACAATTGGAATTAGGAGTTTGGTTTACGGTTTACAGATTTGAAATTAGAAGATTTCAGAAGGTAAGAGGTTAAGCCGATAGTCATGAGTAACGGCAACTAAAACGCTTGTGCTACTTTCGAACTTTCCGGCCCTCAGAACTTAATCACGGCCTTCACCTCCTTAGCCTCGCCATAGGCAAGCCTGATATCCTCGTCAACCATCTTGGGCCTCTTGGCACCCTCGGGCTTGACCTTACGCTTCACCACGGCGGTAAATCCGTCATCGTCGGCAGCGCTGAGTACACCCTTGAGCCTGGTGCCGTCATTGAGGATAATGTCCACCTCATTGCCGACATTGTTAATAAACTGCTGCCGCACCTTAAAGGGCTGGCCGATACCCGCACTGCCCACCTCCAGTTCGTAGTCCTGCACATCGCGGTCCAGGTTAGCCTCTATGAACCGACTCAAATCTACGCAGTCGTCAATCCAGACACCCTCCTTATGGTCAATCTCCACCACAATGCGGTCGTCATCACTCACCGTGAGGTCAGTAAGGAAGTAGTCCCTACCCTCCAGCCACCTTTCTACAAGGGTCGCAACATTCTGTTTCTCAATCATCAGTCTTTCCTATAAGTTAAGATAAGTCCTTTATGCAGAAGTGAGAAGCCCGACCTGAGGACCTCTCACTTCCAATAGTGCGCTGCAAAAATACATCTTTTTTGCTTACTACCAAAGAAAAAGACCGTTTTTTTTGAATTGACAACCTGACGGGGTGACAAGATGACAAGTTGATAGCCAAAAATTCTGATATAATCCGGCAGCAACAAACCTATACGCAAAACCCATTCCCTGCAGCCGCAAACTAAAAGCCTTGAAACGAAAGGCGAAGCCTTCGCGAAGATTTCGTCGGTGGTCGCGCCGTCTTGAAAGAGGCTGGGCCTCTTTAGGCGCGGGCCGACAAAGGCGAAGCCTTCGCGAAGATTTCGTCGGTGGTCGCGCCGTCTTGAAAGAGGCTGGCCTCTTTAGGCGCGGGCCGACATTAAGAAATCTGAGAGCCTTGGCGGCAAATCTAAAAGCCTTGAAACAAAATCTAATCCCGTGGAAAACGCCAGCTCCACGGGATTAAAATCTTTCTTCACGGGATTAGTTTGTTTTTCCACGGGATTAAAACTTTTTTTAAGGGGATTATCTTTCGTTAAGTCCCCATTTCCCGATTTTATCTCCACGTTAGATTGTATAACGTCGCAGTTAGTTTTTCTTACCTGAGCGCGAGGCAAAACGTTCGTTTTTTATTGATGAAGGTTACTCATTACTGCATCAGCGCAGTGCTCTCCGTCGATGGCTGCACTGACTATGCCGCCGGCATAGCCTGCTCCCTCGCCGCAGGGATAAAGTCCGCGCAGACGGACATGGTTGAGTGTTGTCTTGTTGCGCGTGATGCGCACTGGCGACGAGGTGCGTGTCTCGATGGCGATGACGGTGGCCTGGTTGGTAAGGAAGCCATGATGATGCTTGCCAAAGAGGAGGAAGGCTTCACGTAGGCGGTCGGTAAGAAAGGGCGGCATCCAGAAATGGAGGGGCGAGGCTATGAGTCCAGCGGCGTAGGAAGTGGAGGGCAGGTCGGCGCTGAGGCGGCGGTTAACAAAATCGGCCATTCGCTGCGCGGGGGCTGTCTGCTTGCGGTTGGCCTGCAGCCAGCACTGGTGCTCCAGCTCCTCCTGCAGGTGCATCATGGCGAGAGGGGCGTTAGTTGAGAGTTGATAGTTGATAGTTGATAGTTGGGAGTTGCCGCTCGCGATGCCTTCGGCATTGACAATTGAGAATTGAGAATTGCTGCTCGTGATGCCTTCGGCATTGTTAGTTGTTAGTTGAGAATATATCTGGGGGAGGTCGTCGGTGCGGACTTCGACTACGATGCCAGAGTTGCTCCAAGGGGAGTTGCGTCGGGATGGGCTCATGCCATTGACGACTAACTGCCCGGGGCCTGATGCGGCAGGTATGACGAAGCCGCCCGGACACATGCAGAAGCTATAGACGCCCCGGCCACCGCTCTGGGCTGTGAGTCTGTACTCTGCGGCTGGCAGGTAGGGGCCGCGCCCCTCTGGGCTGTGATACATTATGCGGTCTATCATCTCGCTGGGATGCTCAAGTCTGACGCCTATGGCGAGGCTCTTGGCCTCCATCTCCACTCCCTCACGCTGGAGCATGCGATAGACATCGCGTGCACTATGACCGGTGGCAAGGATGACGGGACCGATCACCTCCTCGCCCTGGGCTGTGCGCACACCTATAACCTGGTCGGCGCGTATGATAAGCTGATCGACACGGGTCTGAAATCTGACCTCGCCGCCATGCTCTATGATTCGGTTGCGCATGTTTTCTATTACTCGCGGCAAGCGGTCGGTGCCTATGTGGGGATGGGCGGCGGAGAGGATGTCGGTGCTGGCGCCATGCTGGCAGAAGATGCCGAGTATGCGGCCAACGTCTCCGCGTTTGGTGGAGCGGGTGTAAAGTTTGCCGTCGGAATAGGCTCCGGCGCCTCCCTCGCCGAAGGCGTAGTTGCTCTCGGGGTTGACGATGCTCTGTCGCGAGATGAGTGCTATGTCCTTCTTGCGCTGGTGGACATCCTTGCCTCTCTCCAGCACCACGGGGCGCAGTCCGAGCTCAATGAGGCGCAGAGCGGCGAAGAGTCCGGCTGGGCCGGCGCCTACGACAACGACCTGGGGGGCGTGCTCTACATGTGGATAGTCGATAATGTCATACGGACGCACGGGGGCGGGTTGGTCAATGTAGATGTTTAACGACAGGCTGACGATGACCTGACGCTGGCGTGCATCTATGCTGCTGCGCACGATTCTGACAGCTTGTATGCGGCGCGGCTCTATGCCCAGCTCGTCGGCAACACGCTGACGCAGCAGGGACTCGGTGGCTGCCACCCGGGGCGTAACGCGTATGTTGAGCTCTTTTATCATGGATTAAGGTTTTGAAAGATGATTAGTGGGTAGAGAAGGAGTTATGAGATAAGGAGATAGAAGAAGTTATAAGGAAATAGAGGACAATAGTCATGAGTAACGGCATGTTTTAACTCCCCGTTTTAACTCCCAAAAATAAGAATTAGGTATTGCCAAGTCCGGAGCCAACTGCCTGCCAATAGTAAAATAGTCCAATTGAATTGTCAAACAAAGACAGTTTCTAATTCCTGAACACCTCCTTGAGAGCATCCTGCACCTTACCGACGGGTATCACCTCTATGCCGCCATTGCCAATGTCAAGCCCCTTCATATTCATCTGCGGAATTATGATACGACGAAAACCAAGCCTCTGGGCCTCACTCACACGCTGGCTGATGCGGGTGACGGAACGTATCTCTCCGCTCAGCCCCACCTCACCGGCCATACAGGTGCCAGGGCTGACGGCCTGATCGTAGGTGCTGGAGAGCACGCTGACTATCACGCTGAGGTCTATGGCAGGGTCGCTGACCTTGATGCCTCCGGCCAGATTAAGGAACACGTCCTTCTGTGCCAACTTGAATCCGGCCCGTTTCTCCAGCACGGCCAGCAGCATATTGAGGCGGCGAATATCAAACCCTGTGGCGGAGCGCTGTGCATTGCCGTAAGCGGCAGAGCTGACCAACGCCTGTGTCTCTATCAGAAGGGGGCGCGCACCCTCAATGGTGGCGGCCACGGCCACACCGCTCAGCCCCTCGCTGCCACGGCTGAGCAGCATCTCGGAGGGATTGCTCACGGCCCTAAGGCCTCCGCTCTGCATCTCATAGATGCCCAACTCGGAGGTAGAGCCGAAGCGGTTCTTAAGACCGCGGAGCACGCGGTACATATAGTGGCGGTCGCCCTCGAAATGGAGTACAGTATCGACGATGTGCTCCAACACCTTGGGGCCGGCCAGCGAGCCGTCCTTGGTGATGTGGCCCACCAGGATGACGCTCTTGCCTGTCTCCTTGACATAACGCAGCAGACTGACGGCGCAGTCCCTGACCTGGGTCATTGAGCCTGGGAATGCCTCGCCCTGCTCTGACGAGATGGCCTGTATGGAGTCTATTATGATTATGTCGGGATTGAATTGCTCAGCTTGCTGGTATATTTTCTCCAACGATGTTTCGCAGAGTATGCTGATGTCGCCACCGCCCAGTCGCAGGGCCCTCATCTTTATTTGGTGCTCACTCTCCTCTCCGCTGACATAGAGCACATTGAGGTCTTGCATCTTGAGCACGGTCTGCAGCAGCAGCGTTGACTTGCCAATGCCCGGCTCGCCGCCAAGCAGCACCAGCGAACCCTTAACCAAGCCGCCACCCAACACGCGATTGAACTCCTCGTCGTGGGTGTCAAGACGCACTTCGTCGGTGTGCTCTATCTCGCTCAGGCGTTTAACACGATGTGAGCTGTCAGCACCACTGGCAGAGGCATCAGCATGTCGGTAGGACGCCACAGGTGCTTTACCCAAACGCACCTCCTTAAAACTGTCCCATGCTCCGCAACTGGGGCATCGGCCCAACCACTTGGCAGAGTCATAACCACACTCTGTGCACACGTATGCTGTCCTGTCTTTGGCCATAAGCGGAATATTATTTTAGAAAAAGGAAAATAGGAGTTTAGTTTACGGTTTACAGATTTGGGAGACAGAATTTCAATGTTTAGATTCTATAATCCGTTGACCTTAATCAGGTATTCTGCTATCTGCACAGCATTAAGAGCCGCACCCTTACGTATTTGGTCTCCAACCAGCCAGAAGGTCAGTCCATTGGGATTGGCGAGATCGCTGCGTATGCGCCCTACATACACATCGTCCTCTCCTGCCAGGAAAAGTGGCATGGGGTATTGCTTCTCGGCAGGATTATCACATAACTTGAGCCCAGGCTGCTGTCCGAACAGGCGACGAGCCTCCTCGGGGCTCACAGGACGCTCTGTCTCTATCCATACAGCCTCCGAGTGGCTGCGCAATGATGGAACACGCACACAAGTGGCACTAGTCTGGACATCGCTATGCATTATCTTACGCGTCTCATTGAACATCTTCATCTCTTCCTTGGTGTAGTCATTGTCGAGGAACACGTCAACCTGCGGAATCATATTAAAAGCCAGCTGGTACTGGAACTTCTCCACCGTAGGCTTCTCGCCATTGAGTATTTGGCGATACTGCGTATAGAGCTCGTCCATAGCTGCAGCGCCAGCACCTGATGCTGCCTGGTAGGTGGACACATGGATGCGCTTGATATGGGTCACGTTCTCTATCGCCTTAAGGGCCACGACCATAATAATTGTAGTGCAGTTGGGATTGGCAATCACACCAAGCGGACGCTTAAGAGCATCCTCGGGGTTGCACTCGGGCACCACCAGGGGCACATCGGAATCCATGCGGAAGGCACTGGAATTATCTATCATCACTGCACCATAGCGCGTAATGTCCTCACGGTATTCCTTCGACACTCCTGCACCTGCTGAGGTGAAGGCCACGTCCACGTCCTTGAAGTCATCACCATGTCTCAGTTCCTGCACGGTGTACTCCTTGTCCTTGAACACGTACTTGCGGCCCGCGCTACGCTTGGAGCCAAACAGTTTGAGGTTGTCTATCGGGAAATTACGCTCTGCAATAATGCGCAAAAACTCCTGTCCAACAGCGCCACTGGCGCCAACGATTGCTACGTTCATTGTATTTGCCTTTGATTTTGTTAGGTGAATAATCGGTACAAAAATAGTCAGAAAAAAGGAAATTGTGCTCCTACTTCCGCAAGAAAAGGATTGAAGAACATACTTTAAGACCTTTTTTGCTACACAAAAGTGTGGTTTTAGGCTCTCTTTTTTCAAAAAGCATTAACTTTGCACGTCTAAATGGCATGACAAACACAGCCCAACACAACCTCACCAATGATTTTCCCACTTGCCGACCCAAAATGGATTATATTGAGCGTGCTATGCCTCATCCTGGCTGTGCCACTGCTGATGGAACGCATCAAGGTGCCGCCACTGGTGGGCATGGTGCTGGCTGGCATGGCTGTAGGACCCTCGGGGTTAAACATACTGGAGCGCGACAGCAGCTTTGAGACACTGGGACTGGTGGGACTGTACTATATCATGTTCACGGCAGGCTTGTCTATGGACATAAGCGCACTTAAGAAACAGCGTACCGAGATGCTCACCTTTGGCTTGCTAAGCTTCGGAGTGCCCTTCCTGCTGGGCTACGGTGCTGCCTACTGGGGCCTTGGCATGAGCGGCGCTGCATCCATAGTGGTAGCATGCATACTGTCCAGTCATACGATGGTGGCTTTCAGCATCGCCCGGCGCTACGGCCTGTCACGCCATCACGGCGTTACGCTCTCAGTGGCCGCTACTATGCTATCACTGCTCCTCTCGCTATTCATACTGGCTGCCCTTAGTGGCTCATGGCAGGGCAGCGGCAGTGTGTGGCTGTGGCCGATGATAGCTGGTAAATGTGTCTTGATTACCGCTGCCGCACTATGGGGATTGCCCAGGCTGACGAGGCTGGCTTTCCGCAAACTCTCTGACGATGTGTTGCAGTATATCTTCGTGATGTGTGTCATGCTGTTCTGTGCAGCTGTGTGCGATGCCATGGGGCTGGAGGGGGTGCTGGGCGCATTCCTCTGCGGCCTGGTGATGAACCGATACATACCAGAAGCTGCTCCACTGATGCGCCACATCGATTTTATGGGCAACGCTCTGTTTATCCCCTATTTCCTCATCGGCGTGGGCATGCTGATTGACGCCAGACTGATGGTGGAAAGCGTGGACGCGCTGACTGTGACAGCCGTGATAGTGGGTGTAGCCCTGCTATCTAAATGCCTAAGTGCCTTCGCCGCCGCTAAAATCTTCGGTATCGATTCCGACAGCCGCCTGATGATGTGCGGCCTCACATCAGCCCATGCCGCAGGTGCGCTGGCTATTGTTATGGTAGGGCGCAGGCTACTGTTGCCCGACGGCAGTGAACTGGTGGGCTCCGTCTTGCTCAACGCCGTGGTGATGCTCATACTGTTCAGCTGCGTATTCAGCGCCTTTGTTACGACCACTGCCTCGCGCCGCATCAGTTTGCGCGAGGTGAGCGTGGAGGAACAGGTAGGCGTGGAAGACAAAATGCTGGTGGCTATGTCAAGGCCGGAGTCGATGCCCAGCCTGGTGAATGCCTCCATCCTTATGCGCCCTCACCGCAGCACGACGCCACTGGTGGGAGTGAGGCTGGTGGTGGATGCCGTGGGCAATGAACGCGAGTTGCAACAGGCTCGGCTGCTGGTGAACGATGCCGCTGCCATAGCCGCCTCTGCCGGAGTGAACCTTAAGAAGGTGGTACGCTCCAGCGTAAATCTTATCACAGGGCTCTCTCACCTTATGAAAGACTTCGAGACCTCCGAGATCATCATGGGCTATCACCTTAGCGACGGCAAAGCAGCCGACAGCTTCGGCAGTATGACATCGGAAATGCTGGCGACCATTCCGCGGCAAATAATCATAATGCATATCACACAGCCCCTCAACACCCTGCGTCGCATCCATGTGGTCGTGCCACCCATGGCTGAGAAAGAAACTGGGTTCGTGCGCTGGCTCAACCATGTGCTCAGGCTGGCACGACAACTGGACTGCCAGATAGCCTTCCACTGCAGCAATGAGGAATGGACACTCATACAGGAGCGCCAACGCAAACACTACGCAACCGTCAAGACTTTCCTGCATCCCTTCCGCGACTATAGCCGCATACATGAACTCAAGTCCGACATCAACGACGACCACCTGATTATCTTCATTGCCGGTCGTAGCGGCTCGCCATCATACCACCCACAGATGAGCAGACTGCCCAGCATAGTGGCCTCAGAATATAGTAACACCAGCGTCATGATTATCTATCCCGACCAGTATGGCGTGGATAATCACAACAAAGCATTCTCAACCGGAATAAAGTAAATTGATAATTGATAATTGATAGTTGATAGTTGATAATTGATAGTTGATAGTTGATAGTTGATAATTGATAGCTGACTGAGCGCGAAGCGCCGACTCTGCGACTTTGTGACTTTGCGACTAACTAAAAATTCCTCACTCCTAATTTCTCACGGCTTTGCGACTCTGCGGCTTTGCGACTTTGCGACTAACTAAAAACTCCTCACGGCTTTGCGACTCTGCGGCTTTGCGACTTTGCGACTAACTAAAAACTTCTCACGGCTTTGCGACTCTGCGGCTTTGCGACTTTGCGACTAACTAAAAACTCCTCATTCCAATGATTTCTATCACCAATATAACTAAGAGTTTCGGCAATTTAGAGGTGCTCAAGGGCATCAGCCTTACCATAGAGAAAAGCGAGGTAGTCAGCATCGTTGGCCCCAGCGGAGCAGGGAAGACCACCCTGCTGCAGATTATGGGGTTGCTTGACAAGCCCACCTCTGGCGAAGTGCTCATTGACGGGCACAACGTCACCAACCTCAAGGCCAAGGAACTGGCCAAAGTGAGAAACACCCAGATAGGGTTCGTCTTCCAGTTCCACCAACTGCTGCCCGAGTTCACCGCTCGAGAGAATATCATGATTCCTGCCCTCATAGCCGGCACTGGCAGACGGGAGGCAGGGCGTAAGGCCGACCAACTGCTCACCTTCATGGGCCTCTCCGACCGCGCAGGCCATAAACCGCGTCAACTCAGTGGTGGCGAATGTCAGCGTGTGGCCGTAGCCCGAGCATTGGTCAACAACCCCAGCATAATCTTGGCCGATGAACCCTCAGGCAGCCTCGACAGTCAGAACAAGGCTGAACTACACCAACTCTTCTTCGACCTTCGCGACAAGATGGGCCAGACATTCATAATCGTTACCCACGACGAGCAGCTTGCCGCTATCACCGATCGCACCATACACCTCAAGGATGGAAAGATCTGCCCACCAAATCAAGATACAAAAACAGCCACTCCCATAGACTCTATACTATGAACGTAAAACTCGGCGACTATAACACACTGACCATCACTCGCTTCACTGACAGCGGTGCCTATCTTGACGGCGATGGACTGGAGATTTTGATGCCCCGGCGTTACACCACCCCCGACATGCACCCTGGCGACAAGGTGAGAGTCTTCGTCTATCTGGATCAGGAGAACCGCCCCGTGGCCACCACCGAGACGCCACTGGCCAAGGTCGGCCAGTTTGCCTGTCTGACCGTGGCGTGGCACAACAAGCATGGAGCTTTCCTTAACTGGGGCCTAATGAAAGACCTCTTCGTTCCCTATAGTGAACAGCGCACCAAGATGCAGCAAGGTGAGAGATATATAGTATACGTATATATTGACGAGGTAAGCGGCCGCATAGTCGGCACAGCCAAGCTCAGTCGTCATATCAGCGATGACTGCTGTTCCCTACAACCCCACGACGAGGTGGAGATACTTGTTTACAAGCAGACTGAAATTGGCTATAAAGCCATCATCATGGGGCCCAACTGCGAGGGTTTGCTCTACCACAACGAGGTGTTCCGTCCACTCAGCTATGGCGACAAGCTCAAGGCCTATGTCAAGAAAGTACGCCCCGACGGCCGTGTGGACCTCGTGTTGCAGACCAGCGGTCGTCAGCACACCGAGGACTTCGCCGTAACCCTGCTTCGTAGCCTACAGGAAAAGCCCAATCACTTCATAGCCCTCAACGACGACTCCGACCCCGAAGACATCTACAACTACTTCGGCGTAAGCAAGAAAACATTTAAGCGAGCTGTCGGCGCACTCTATAAAGAGCGCATCATCACCATCACCGACGACGGTCTTCGCTTGCTATAACCCTAACCGCCATGTTAAAGAGTTAAAGCTAAAAGAATCAGTTGCCACATCTCAGATCCACCACGTCAAATGAAAAAAATCACCTACGCCCTAATAATGGCCCTGCTCACCGCCTGCGACATGGTGGAATACCACCCATATGATGTCAAGATTGACGGCCCTACTAACCTCACCCGCACCAACTGCGCCCTAATAGAGCAACTGTGCGCCGGCAAAGACACCCTGCGATTCGCCCACCTCTGCGACACCCAGCGTTTCTACGACGAGACAGAAAAAATAGTCAACGATATCAACCATCGCGACACTATTGACTTTGTCATACATACAGGCGACATGACAGACTTTGGCCTCCCCAAGGAATATGTGTGGCAACGCCGCATACTCAACACTCTCAAGATTCCCTATATCACCGCAATCGGCAATCATGACTGCCTGGGAACAGGCGAAGCCGCATATCACAAAATGTTTGGCGATGACAACTTCAGCCTCAACGCATCCTTCCTACACATTGTCAGCCTCAACACCAACGCCTACGAGTATGACTACTCAAAGAACATTCCCGACTTCGCCTTCATGAAGGCCGACATCGCCTCACTGCCCGACAGTGTCACCTCCACCATCATCGCCATGCACGTGGCTCCGGGCATGTTTCTCTTTAATGACAACGTGGCAGACTATTTCAACCAACAGTGCCTCAACTACCGCGACCTGCGCTTTTGCATCTGTGGCCATGACCACAGATTTGAGATCTTCCACCCCTTCGGCGATGACGGCACCACATATTACCAGTGTGATGATGCCAAGAGTTGTAGCTACATTATCTACACCGTAACACGTAATTCATACACCTATGAGATTGTACAGCTGTAGGGGACTACTAGTAATCCTGAGCCTCATTGGGCTATGCCAGCCATCGGCAGCCGGGCAAAGCGACAGCCTGCAGACAAAACCCGCCAAGGGCAGCCCCGAGTATTATGAATATCGTGTAGAACGGTACAAACATTTCTGGCATAGCCTCATCCCCAACCAGGCCCGTGTGCAGTATGCCGGCTCAGTCGGAGCTGCCAACATCGGACTCGGATGGCACTACGGAGGCCGTGACAAACGACTGTGGGAGAGTGACTTTATGTTTGGTTTCGTGCCTAAGAGAAGCGCATCAGAGGGACACCTCACGTTCACGCTCAGGCAGAGCTATATCCCTTTCCGTCTGCGCTTGACCAACTGGATAGCCTACGAGCCACTGTCCACAGGACTGATATGCAACACCATCTTCGGTGAAGATTTCTGGGTACGCGAACCATCACGCTACCCCAACAAATACTATGGATTCTCCTCCGCCGTACGATTCCATATCTTTCTCGGGCAGCGGCTCCGCTACGAGATTCCCCAGCACAAGCGCAAATTCGTCAAAGCCATCTCCCTCTGCTACGAGGTTTCAGCCTCCGACCTATATCTGGTCTCCTACGTCCCCAACCGCTACCTCTCCCTACGCGATATCCTCTCGCTCTCACTCGGCATAAAGGTCGATGCCTTCTAAAAACACCAGACAGGCCCGGATAAATCTGAGCCTGTCTTTCTCTGTGACCCGCTTGGGGCTCGAACCCAAGACCCCATCCTTAAAAGGGATGTGCTCTACCAACTGAGCTAGCGAGTCAACCTTAGGCAATTGACCGACATAAAAAAGACCCATGCCGCAATTGCGAGTGCAAAAGTAGGTGTTTTTTCGTACACAGCCAAAAGAATAGGACGTTTTTTTACCTCCACACGCTAATAGCGACCCAATATTAGCTGCAAGATAGAAAAGTTTTTGTACTTTTGCCGTGAAGAAAACTATCAACATGATTCTCATTACTGACAGCGGAAGCACAAAGGCAGACTGGGCGCTGATAGACCAAAGGCACTGCGTGAGCAGGATACACACCTGCGGATTTAATCCCTATATGCAGACAACCGACGAAATGGTCTGCAGCATCAACAACTCTGCGCTCAAGAAGATTGCCGACAGGGGAATAAGCCACCTCTGGTTCTACGGAGCAGGATGTACTCCCGGCGAGAAGACACAAAACGTAACAATGGCCTTAAGGGCCGTGTTTGGCAAGCAATGTGACGTTAAGGTGCAGTCTGACATGGTTGGGGCCGCCCGAGCCCTGTGCCAGCAGGAAGAAGGCATCGCATGCATTCTCGGCACTGGCAGCAACTCATGCTTATATGACGGCCATGAAATAGTGGCCAACGTACCGCCGCTAGGATTTATTCTGGGCGATGAGGGCAGTGGAGCCCATCTGGGTAAGATGATGGTAGGCAATGTACTGAAAGGGCAAATGCCGAAAGAGATAGTCAACCGCTTCTTCGAAGAGACAGGAATGGATACTGCCGACATCATCAACCGTGTTTATCGCCAGCCGTTCCCTAACAGATGGCTGGCATCGTTGGCACCGCTGATACACCGCAACCTGAATCACAAGGATGTCAGGGCAATGGCAGCAGAGGCCTTTACGGCCTTCTTCCAACGCAATGTGGCTAACTATAACAGGCCTGACCTACCTGTAAACTTCGTGGGCTCCATAGCATATTACTACAAGGAGATAATTGCCGAAGTAGCCAACAACATGGGCTATAGCATAGGTAAAATCAGGCAAAGCCCCATAGAGGGACTTATGGAGTACCATTGTAGAGTGAAGAGTTAGAAACAATACCGAGATAAAATGGACACCAATAATATATACACGCGCGAGGCTATAGAGCTGCTAAAGAAACTTATCGCCATACCGTCGCTCAGCCGCCAGGAAGCAGAAGCCGCCGACGCCCTGTGCGCATACCTCGCAGCCAGAGACATAGCCCATCAGCGCATAGGCAACAACATTATATGCCAGGCGCAGAGCCATAGTGCCGACCGCCCCACCCTGCTGCTCAACGCCCACATAGACACCGTGAAGCCAGCCGACGGATGGACAAGACAGCCCTTTGAGCCGACAACAGAGGGCGACCGCCTATACGGCTTAGGCAGCAACGACTGCGGTGGAGGACTGGTAAGCCTTCTGCAGGTTTTTCGCATACTCAGCGAAAAGGAGCAACCGTATAACCTCGTCTATGCCCTCTCGGCTGAAGAAGAAGTGTCAGGAGCCAACGGCTTCACCCTCATGCTGCCCAGCCTGCCAAAGATAGACGTAGCCATAGTAGGCGAACCCACAGCCATGCAGCCCGCCGTAGCAGAGAAAGGCCTCCTGGTGCTTGACATCACAACCCACGGCAAGGCCGGCCACGCCGCACGCAACGAGGGTGTCAATGCCATATACAAGGCCATGGACCAGATACAGTGGCTGCGCGACTACCGATTCCCCAAACAGTCACCCACCCTGGGCGAGGTCAAGATGACCACCACAATAATAAACGCCGGCACACAGCACAACTGCATACCCGACAACTGCACCTACACCCTCGACATACGCACCACCGACTGCTACACTAACCAAGAAATCCTTGACACCCTCACCGCCAAGCTCGATGCAGACGTCAAGGCACGCTCAACACGTCTGGAGTCCTCACATATCAGCCCCCAACACCCCATCGTGAAACAGTGCATACAACTCGGACTCACCCCATTCGGCTCGCCAACACTCAGCGACCAGGCACTCATGCCATGGCCCTCACTAAAACTCGGACCCGGCGACTCTGCACGCTCACACACTGCCGATGAATACATCACCACAACAGAGATCGACCACGCCATCAGCACATACATCAACATCCTTGACCAACTGCAGATATAAACACAAGAAGCAAACACTATTAAAGTTGCCACTCCTTGTTGCTCCCCATAAAAGTCCGAAAGTTAACAGTTATTGGCTATTTTTAAAAAAACAGTACAGGTTATTACAATAATTTCACTAACCTCGCACCCAAATTATAAATAACTGCCTATGTGGCATCACAAAACAAAGATATTTAAGATATAAGCGTCCGCTTGAGTTCTTGTTTCTGAAATTCGCCAAATTAAAGAAACCTACAAGAGTAAAAGTATGGATGCTCACGCTGTACAAGGCGTGGGCTTTTACTTGGATATGGTAGTTAGGTGTTTGGCGATACCTGGAGAACGTAGACAAAGTTTAAGTCCGCGTTTTTTTTGTATTATCACCAAACATAAAAAAATAACAACCAGCTAAAATCCAATAAGTATGAAAAACAAAAAAACATCATTCAAACTATCCCTGACTACCTTATTGCTGATAGGGCAACTATGCACATTCGCTGCAACATCATTCACTGTCGATGGTATGAAGTATACTACCACTTCAGATAGTGAAGTCAAAGTTGTTAAACCAAGTTCTGGTTCCTATACTGGAGATATCGTAATACCAAGTACCGTCACATATAACGATGTAACTTATTCTGTTACATCAATAGATGCTGCCTTTAATGGTTCTAGTGGGTTAACCTCTGTTACAATTCCAGCCTCTGTAGTGTCCCTCGGCAGCTATGCATTTGCCTCATGTTCAAAATTATCCTCAATCACGCTCCCCAACTCCGTAACAAGCATAGGTAGCTATGCCTTCTACCAATGTTCCAAATTGTCATCAGTAACCCTTTCCAGTTCACTCACATCAATAGGTACGTATGCTTTCGGCAAATGTAAAGAACTGACATCAATAGATATTCCCAGCTCTGTGACAACAATTTCCTCCCATGCTTTTAATGGCTGTACAAGCCTAAATGAGATTGTTATTCCAAACTCGATAACAACCATCCAAAATTATTCCTTTAGTGGGTGTACCGGATTAACTTCGGTATCCATCCCCAGCTCAGTAACGAGAATAAATCAAGGGGCCTTTCAGAACTGTTCCAGCTTGGCCACAATTTCCATCCCCAGTTCGGTAACATATATTGGCGATGACGCTTTTACATCCTGTTCCTCTCTGGCTGCGGTGTATATTTCAGACTTGGCAGCGTGGTGCGAAATATCTTTTAATAGCATAAAAGCCAATCCTTTGCAAGTAGCACAACATCTATATTTGAATGGAGAAGAAATCACTTCGCTCGTCATTCCCAGTTCCGTGGCTACAATAAGCAAATTTGCCTTTTATGGCTGGACGAGTTTAACGTCAGTCACCATTCCAAGTTCCGTAACATCAATAAAAGGCAACGCCTTTGATGGCTGTACAAACTTAACCGAGGTTCATATTTCAGATTTGACAGCGTGGTGCGGAATATCTTTCGTTGGCGAGACTGGAAATCCCTTGTATAGAGCACAACATCTATATTTGAATGGAGAAGAAATCACTTCGCTCACCATACCAAGTTCAGTGACATCAATAGGTGGGTATGCCTTTTATGGCTGGACCGGTCTGACATCAGTCACTATTCCGAACTCTATTACTAAAGTGGGGCAGTATGCTTTTTACAACTGTTCTGGCCTAACGGAGGTTATCGCAGAAAGACAGACACCCCCAACTTACAATTCCAATGCTTTTACTGGTGCATTCACGGCAACCCTCTATGTTCCTGCTGCTGCTGTCACGACCTATTCTTCAGCAAGTTATTGGAAGCAGTTTGCTGACATTAGACCTATCTCGCTGGCATTAGACTACACTTCTATAGGTATGTATGTCGGTGACGCGCAGGCTTTGGTGGCAACTGTCGATCCCACAAGCTATGCCAGCAGGCTCACATGGGAGAGCAGCGATACTAATGTGGCAACTGTAGGCAGCGACGGAACAGTTACTGCCGTAAGCGCGGGTACTGCGACCATAACAGCGTCATTGCCCAGCGGCGCCACAGCCACGTGTGTCGTGGTAGTCCTTACGGAGCCGCAATATGCTCTCGATGGAGACATCACCGCAGAGACAATCAGCACTCTTAATGACTTCTTTACGAACACAGAACTCAACAGCATTGACCTGACCAGTGCCACATCCATTGCTGACGGCATCGAAATCCCGACCAATGGCAACTGCATCATATATGTGCCCGCAGGTACCACCCTTGCCAACACCGATAATGTAGCCATTGGCGGAGTATGCGACAATCTTGTCATCACCGACGGAAAGCCGTTCGCAGCCCCCACACCCTTCACCGCCACCACCGCCACCTACGAGCGCAGCAATCTGAGCAACGCATGGGGCACGGTATGTCTGCCCTACGAGGTGAGCAGCGATGACGACGTCACCTACTACACCACCGGCACTATCAGCGGTGACGTGCTGACCCTTACTTCCACCGAGACTCTTGCCGCAGGCACACCCGCTATCTACAAGTCGCACAGCGAGAGCGAAGGCAAATACTCGCTCGCAGCCAATGGCGCAAACGTGAACGTGGTTACCTCTGTGCAGAGCGAGGGTGTCACTACCGACGACATCACTCTCATCGGCTCGTTTGAGAAGACTGTCATTGATGACGTGACCACCGACGCTGCAAATGAGTACTACTACATCTCGGGTGGCAAATTCATGCACGCCACGAAGAAACTAACCGTCAATCCGTTCCGCGCATACTTCACCGTGCCCAAGAGTGCCGCCCCGTCCAATGGCTTCAGCATTACCGCAGGCGAGGATGACGTAACTGCCATCAGCGCACTCACCGGCGAGGGCGACATCAAGGTAGTGGGCATCTACGGCATTGACGGCAAGCAGCAGAGCGACCTGCAGCCAGGCCTCAACATCGTGAAGCTCAGCAATGGCAAGACAAAGAAAATATTAATCAAGTAAAATACATAGCAACATGAAAAAGACATATCAATCTCCCGCAATGCAAAGTGTCAAGTTGCCATCCCTGCTTAAGGCTCCGCAAACAAGCAACGTCAGCGGAGGAGGCGATGATGGTGGAGACGGAAATGCCGAATCCAAGTCTTTTTTCCAGACCGAAGGCATCTGGGACGACACCGAGGAATAGCATTCCTATAATAACTATGATACCGCTGACACCTTACATGAGTGTCGGCGGTATCTTTTTCTCCTTCCACAAGATTTCCTGCTAGTCTGAAATCGGATTTTACCCTCGCGCAATATGTTCAAAAGACACATTAGGTAAAGGACAACAGTTTCCTCGCGAGCGAGCGTGAGTTTTTTTCGAGGAAAAAGTGTCATCTACCACTAACCGATAGATAAAAGACTGAATAACAAGGGAAAAGACAAAAACATTTAGTGGTAGATAAGGCCAAAAAAAATGCTCTTTTTTGTGGTAGATAGTGGTAGATAAACCGATATTTTTAGAAAAGATTAGCCTCTACATAAGAGAAAACGAGGCCCCCTACCCCCTAAAGGGGAGTAGAAATAATCTAACAACGACTTTAGAAAATCTAACGTGGACTTAAAAAAATCTAACGTGGACCTTAGAAAATTTAATGTGGAGATAAAATCGGGAAATGTGGACTTAACGAAAACAGAACCCCTTGAAAATTTAAACTGAGCCTGTCGAAGTTCAAACTGAGCCCCTTGAAAATTTTTTTAATCCCATGGAAAAATAAACTAACTCCGTGAAGAAAAAATCTAAAAGCCTGGAGCTGTCATTTTCAAGGCTTTTAGATTTCGTTTCGAGGCTTTTAGATTTCGTTTCGAGGCTTTTAGAATAATTGAAGAATGGAAAAGTTGAAAAATTGAAGTGCTTTAAAAATTGAAAAATGTAAGTTCTTTTTTAATTCTTCCGTTCTTAAATTCTTCAATCCTTTTTGGGTATGTGATATGTGTTTCCAAGTCTGGAAGGTTTGGAGTAAGGAGTTAGGAATGCCGAAGGCATCGCGAGCAGCTCATCGGCTGTCGGCGAAGCTGGTGCCGATATCAAAGAGCTGCGAGAGCGAAGCGGCAATTAGGAATTAGGAATGCCGAAGGCATCGCGAACAGCTCATCGGCTGTCGGCGAAGCCGGTGCCGATATCAAAGAGCTGCGAGAGCGAAGCGGCAATTAGGAATTAGGAATGCCGAAGGCATCGCGAAGGCTTTCGTTGGCTGTCGGCGAAGCCGGTACCAACATATAAAGAAAGCTTGAGAGCGAAGCGGCACAGAAATTATCAGAAATTTTTATTCGTTTAATTTGTGTTATTCGTGTTCTTTTTAAACACAAATTTTCTTAATTAATTTGTTTGATTCGTATAATTCGTAGTTATAATCGTCCTCTTCCGGACTTGGCAAATTTCAAATATTCTCAATTCTCAATTTTCAATTTCCTTACTCCTTTCGCCTAATTTCAGATTACTTTGAGGGCAGGAAGCTCTCGTATGTTCCGTCGTCAAAGAAGACACGAATCTCTTTAACCTTGCGAGTTTTGAAGTCAAAATCTTTCGCAGCGGATACTGGGGTGTATTGTGGAGTCTGGCTACCGTAGTTTTGCTCGCGAACTGGTGACGGTTGGGGTCGCTGGATGGGGGTGACCCTGGGGGCGGCAAAGGGCAGAACGTCACCACCGATTTGCTCCTCCGGCTGGTCAAAGAGGTTGGCGTCAGCGCGACCGGGTTGAACGGCCGAGGGGGTGTCGTCGCTGGTGGGGGAGGCGGGGTGCTGTTCCGGCTGATGATTATAGATCTCTCCCTCGCCAAACATGAGCCAGTTGATATTTATTTCGGGGAAGGCTTTGTGAATTCCTTCCACGTAGTTGTTGGTCGGCTGTGTTCGCTGGGAGTAAACACTCGACAGTGAACCTGGTGATACTCCTATCGCTTTTGCAAAATCTTGCTGCGACATTTTGGTCATAGTTTGGATCTGTTTGATGCGCTCTCTCATGGTTGTGTTTTTTAGGAGGCTGTCAGAAAACGGCCATTTTTGGGTATTTTTTTGAGTTTGCAAAGTTAAAACAAAGATTTGGAATGGCAAAGCGAATTGCGTTTTGATTTCAAAATGTCACACTTTTGGTTTTGTAAATCTAAATTTAGTTTTTTAGTGTTTCGCCAGCTGAATTTCCTGCTTTCGTGTTCTAAACAGGCGATGAGGCCCGGTTTTGGCATGCTAAGTCTATGTTTAACTTAAAATCGCAACATACTGACTTGCTTGTGTGTAAACTCTACTGGATTTCTCTATTTTGTGCCTGATTTTTACAAGGCGTTCGGTTTTTGGCTAAACTTATGCTGCTTTGGTTTATCTTACCTGCATAAAGTGCAGATTTTAAGAGATATGTAATGCTGAGATTTTCCGCTTAACACTTGAATTTGGGTTTCAAAAGGCGAAAGTTCGGGTTTGCAATTGTGTGAATTTTGATTCCTAAATCACCCTTACCCTTCTACACTTTCACTTCTTGCCTTTTCGTTTCTTAATTTTTGATTTAGATTTGTGTTTTCAAATTTAGGATTTGGAAGTGTTAAAAATTGTATTTCAAAATTTGGCTGACTGCAAAAGACGATTTTTTCTGATTTTTGCAGCGGTTACGACCAATCTGCGAGGAGAAAAAATTTGAGCGATTCTCAGGCGTTGGAAAAGGAGGCTTTTTGCCCTCCCCTATTGGGAAAAGTGCCAAAAAAAACGTGTCAGGATTTTCTGTGATTCCAGAAAATCCTGACATTATTTTACTTCGAATTGATAAAAATTGGGTGATGAAATCAGTGCAGAATGAAAAAAACTAACTGCTTTAGGAGGTCGCCATTGTAGACTTTTGAGCCTCCTAAGCCCTTAGATTTTTCATCCGTGTCTCTGATGACTGACAAAATTGAAAGCACCTTCGCCGCGGAATAATTTCTCATGGCGGGGAAGATGTTGCGCTCGACCTGCCAGGACTGAATGCCCAGATATTGCGCCACAGAATTTTTGTCCTTGCCGGGAGAATAGTATGCGACCATCAGCTGCGAGAACAGACGGAAGAGAGAAGGCAACACAACTTGGATAGGATTTTGCTTTGGGTTCTCGTCAAAATATTTCGCAATACGAAATGCCTTGAACGAATCCTTAGCGATGAGGGCATTCTGGAATTCATAGATGTTGAAGTCCTTGCTGATGCCTATATGCTGCTCCACCAGCTCGGGGGTGATGACTCTCACATCAGCAGTCAGCGAGTTGACCAGCTTAGTCATCTCACCATATAGGCGCGTGAGGTCACTGCCAATAGAGTCGGCAATCAGGCTGACCGACTTCATGTCGGCAGTATAACCGTTCTGGCGGAAGAACGTAGCAATAATTCCACCGAGCTGCGACTCCTTCACTCTTTGGGACTCAAACACCACGCCGATGGCAGCAGCCCGGCTCACGAACTTCTTGCGACGGTCAAAGTTGCCATTCTTGTTCACAAGAACCAGCACCGTCGTCGGCTGGGGATTCTGCAGATAGACCGACAGTTCCTCAATATCCTTGAGTTCGTTGGCATTCTTTACCACCACCACCATCCTTGAGCCCATAGGAAAACTGCGGGCCATGTTGATGACAGCGTTAGCCGTAGTGTCGGCACCATAGAGAGTGGTGAGACAAAAGTCACGCTCCTCCTCTGGCAGCGCGTTGCTGACAATGCCGTCCAGGAGCCTGTCAATGAAATAAGGCTCATCGCCCATCAGGACATACACAGGCTTGAAGTTGTGAGCATTAATGTCCTTCAAAATCTCCTCGAAGGTTAATTCTTTTGCCATTAATAACGCGATTTTTCGTCTTTTTATAATATCTTTGCAGACTAATAGACTGCAAAAGTAACAAATGTTTTCCTTAAACCTGCCCTCCATAGAGACAAATATCAAAAAAGAAGGCCAAAAGACCGTCATTTTCGACACCCTGCGCAAGCGTTACGTAGCCCTCACGCCGGAGGAGTGGGTCAGGCAACACTTCGTTAGCTACCTCGCCAACCACAAGCACTACCCTACCTCACTAATGGCCAATGAGATTAGCATCACGCTCAACGGCATGAGCCGCCGCTGCGACACTGTAGTCTATAGCCGCCAGCTGCAGCCGCTGGTCATCATAGAATACAAAGCCCCCAACGTAACCATCAGCCGCAAAACTTTTGAGCAGGCTATGGCATATAATAATGTATTGCGCGTACCTTATATAATAATAAGCAACGGACTCAAGCACTATTGTTGCCACATTGACTATGAGCATATGACCTCGGCATTTCTGCAGGAGATACCGGAATATAAGGAATTGAACGCATAAACACCTCTCTCTCGGAAATCTTACACTTTTACCTGTAAGGTTTTTATTGCTGCCCGGTAAAGTTACTATCACACGTCCCCGTCTGCTACGCAGCCCCCCTCTATATCAGAGAGGGGGGCAGAAATTTTTCTGCGTGAAGATGGAATCGAAGCCCGTAAAAATTACAAATAATGCATTCATGAAGATTTCGTCAGTGGGCGCGCTACAGGCGCGGGCCGACAAAATTCTCGCTCAAAGAGGGCTTTGCTCGAAAAAAACTTATTCTCGCTCAAAGAGGGCTTTGCTCGAAAAAAACTTATTCTCGCTCAAAGAGGGCTTTGCTCGAAAAAAACTTATTCTCGCGAAGGCTTCGTCTTTCATTTCAATGGGATTGGTCTTAAGTATAGCGGGATTAGGACAAAACTTGGGGAAGCCTAATTTTAATGCTTCGCCTGTCGGGATTTATAAAAATTATTGCTAATTTTGCATCCCAATATGATTTTCAAAGGTTAGAGGTTAGCGGTTAAAGGCTATAGATGCCAAGTCCGGTAACTTTCCAACTCTCGAAGTTTCGAAGTTTCGGACTTTCGAACTTTTATAACCGTCAACTAAAACTATTTACCATGGATATTATCAAGACTCTTATTGAGCGCGCCAAGCGCGACAGGCAGCGCATCGTGCTGCCCGAGGGTACGGAGGAGCGCACTCTCCGCGCTGCAGACCGCGCCATCGGAAACCGTCTTGCGGACATTGTGCTGCTGGGCGAGGAGGACGAGATTATGGAGCAGGCCCGCCTGCTGGGACTGGAGTACATTGCGCCTGAGTATATTATCAACCCACGCAAGTCGCCCGACTTGGAGTTCTTTGCCGAGCAGCTGGCGGAGCTGCGTAAGCGCAAGGGCATGACTCTGGTCGAGGCCCGGGAGAAAGTGAAGGACCCGCTCTACTACGGCTGCATGATGATTAAGCTGGGCAAGGCTGACGGCCAGCTGGCCGGGGCCCGCAACTCTACGGGCAATGTGCTGAGGCCTGCCCTGCAGATTATCAAGACGGCTCCAGGCATCAGCTGTGTCAGCGGTGCCATGCTGCTGCTGACCAACACTACAGAGTACGGCGAGAACGGCGTGCTGGTGATGGGCGACGTGGCGGTAACCCCGGTGCCTGATGCTCACCAGCTGGCTGAGATTGCAGTGTGCACCGCCCAGACTGCCAAGGCAGTGGCTGCCTTTGAGGAACCGCGCGTGGCCATGCTAAGCTTTTCCAGCTACGGCTCAGCCAAGCATGAGGTGGTGGACAAGGTGATTGAGGCTACTGCCATTGCCCGCCAGATGGCTCCCGACCTCCAGATTGACGGTGAGCTGCAGGCTGACTGTGCCATTGTGCCAACGGTAGCTAAGCTCAAGGCGCCGGGTTCGCACGTGGCCGGCAGGGCCAACGTGCTGATTGTGCCCAGCCTGGAGGTCGGCAACATTGCCTACAAGCTGGTGCAGCGCCTGGGCAGAGCGCAGGCTATCGGTCCCGTGCTGCAAGGCATTGCGCGACCGGTCAACGACCTTTCACGCGGCTGCAATGTTGACGACATCTACAAGATGATTGCCATCACCGCCAACCAGGCCATTGCTGCAAAACAAATCTAACGAGGTCCCCCCCTTAAAACTTTAACTTATGAAAATATTAGTTCTTAACTGCGGAAGCTCATCTATCAAGTATAAGCTTTATAATATGGATGACAAGAGTGTCATCGCCGCCGGAGGCATCGAGAAGGTTGGCCTCGACGACTCTTTCCTGAAAATCAAGCAGCCTGTGGCTGAGGTCATCACCACGCCCGTACCTACCCACGATGTCGGCGTGGAGCTTATCTTCAATATTCTCACCCACCCAGCCAAGGGCGTCATCGGCAGCCTTGACGAAATCAATGCCGTCGGCCACCGCATTGCCCACGGCGGCAAGTTTACCAAGAGTCTGGAGCTTACTCCCGAGGTGCTGACCGAATGGAAAAAATATGAGGACCTTGCTCCGCTGCACAACCCCGCCCACCTCAAGGGCATCAATGCTGTAACTGCCAAGCTGCCTCTGGTTAAGCAGGTGGGTGTGTTTGACACTTCCTTCCACCAGACTATGCCCGACTATGCCTACAACTATGCCCTGCCGCATGACATCTGCGAACAGTACGGCATCCGCCGATACGGTTTCCACGGCACCAGCCACCGCTATGTGCTGGCTCGCGCCGCCGAGATCTACGGTTTCCGTCCCGAGGATAAGAACGTCATCACCTGCCATATCGGCAACGGTGCCTCGATTGCCGCCATCAAGCAGGGACGCTGCGTTGACACCTCCATGGGCCTCACTCCGCTGGAGGGCCTCATCATGGGCACCCGCACCGGCGACATCGACCCCTCAGCCGTTCTCTTCCTGCAGGACAAGCTGGGCCTCTCCACCCACGAGGTAAGCAATCTGCTCAACAAGCAATCGGGTATGCTTGGCATCACCGGCCGCTTCTCCGACATGCGTGAGATACTAGCCGCTGCTGCCCAAGGTGACAGCCTGTGTAAACTGGCCATCAATATGTATAACTACCGCATACGCAAATATGTTTGCGCATACGCAGGCATTATGGGCGGCGTCGATTATATCATCTTCACTGCCGGCGTGGGTGAGAACCAGTATGAAATACGCGGCGGCAGCATGGCCGGTCTGGAGCACATGGGCATCGTCATCGACCCCACCCTCAACAAGGCCAACCGCAGCCAGGAGGGTACCATCTCTACCCCCGACAGCCGCGTGACCGTATGCGTCATTCCCACCGACGAGGAACTGCTTGTGGCCTCCGACACAATGGAGATTGTCAAGGGGTAGCCTCTCTGAAGCATCAACATGCCAAACCACAAAAAACAAACCATCATGAAACGACTGAAACTCTTCATCACCGCCATGGCAGCCTTGCTGCTGTGCGCCTGTGGGAGCAAGGCCGGCAATGCCGCCGGACAAGACTCTGCTGCAGTGGCAGCGCCCGGGCTCGACTATGTCACCAAGACCGACTACGACTGCGGTAGCGACGAAGACTTCGGCATCTCCGCAGAGATTAAGGGCGGCAAGGTGTTTGTCAGCGTTGATGCCGACAAGTTTGTCAAGACCTATGTCGGCCAGGGCATGGACTATCGTCTCAACGAGTCCACCTACGAAGTGCAGAACCTTGACACGCCCATCGTATCCCTCCACCTGAGCGATATCGGCCAGGACTACAATCCCGTGCTCTGTATGCTGCGTCAGGACGGCCGAGTACAGATTCTTGATGTCTTCGATGCCATCAGCCGCCGCGGATTTTTCCAAGCCAGCTGGCCGCTGCCGGATCTTAAGGATATCGTTTCATTCAAGAAGCAGAGCTACGAGGAACACCTCGGCATAGCAGCCATCAGCAGCAACGGCCGCGAGACTGAGGTACCGCTCAACACCGTCAGCCAGACAGAGTTTGTACACAATGAGAGCGACGGCAGCAAGGTGATTCTCCATTTCACCTGCGACTGGAAATTTGTATGCCAGCACTTCATAACAGGCCCTGACTTTGGAGTCAAGGAAATAAAGGAGTATGTGGGTGAATATACTGCAAAGCCCATCGACGGCAGTTTCGACCGCCAGCAAATAGCTTATACCATCCACACCTTCAGCTCCGTGCTGGCCGACAATGCTACGCCTAAGCCGTTCACTGACAAGGGCACCTTTATATTTGAGTATAAGGACAACATCGGTCAGCAGATAGCCGTCACGCCCCAGTCGGGCAAGATACTGCCCCTGCCCAAGGGACATCCCGTCCGCTTCGACCAGGACGCTCAGTAAAACCCGCTCCCCCACACATTAAGGGAGGGCGGCAGCTGAAGACATTTTGACAAAAGTAGGACTGAGAGAAAAAATCTCTCAGTCCTACTTTTTAGTCTTGGTGTCCTGGGGAAAGTTCGTATTTATACACCCCGTCTGCTATGCAGCTACCCTTCACACAAGGTGGGCAATAATCTCCTCGCGATCGCCAGGCAGCATGTCAATCACCGGTATCTCTATCATCGTATAACATCCGGGCTGCTGGCGCATCGATGCGCGTGCCACATTCACCAGCACCTGACCGGTAAGGGCGGGATTGTTAATCTTCATGTTAAACTCAAAGAGCTGGTTGTGAGTCTTTCCGCTCACGCCCTTGCGCACCAGGTTGACGCCGTGGCCCACATCGTTGAGGTCGTCAACGCAGCTCACCTGCTGCACGTGTGTCTCATCGTCCACAAAGTAGGGGTCGGCCTTGATGGCAGCCTCCACAGCCTTGAAATCAACGCCTTCTTCCAGCTCCACATACACCATGCGACGATGGATGCCGGTGCCCACGGGAATAGTCACCGACAGCGCGTCCTTCACTCCCTCGATGGCCTTGACGGCTACTGAGTGGCCCATTGAGCGGCCGGGGCCGAAGTTGGTGTAGCTCACACCCTTAGGAGCGAGGCTCTCCACCAGCGTCCTGACTATGGAGTCTGATCCCGGGTCCCACCCGGCTGAAATGATGCTGACGGCACCGTGCTTCTTGGCCTCGGCGCCGAGGGTGCGACGCAGCTCTACCACCTGGGTGTGTATGTCAAAGGAGTCAACGGTGTTGATGCCCAATGCCAGGCACTGCAGGGCATACTCCTTAACCTTACGAGTGGGAGTGGCCAGCACGGCAACCTGCACGTCCTTCAGTTCACTTATATTCTTAACTACTGGATAGGACTCCAGCTCGGCGGGCTTGTTCTCTGCACCGTTACGGCGCACCACGCCCACGCACTCCATGTCTTCGGCGGCCTCAATGGCCTGCAGGGTATAGCGACCAATGTTGCCGTAACCCACAATTGCTACTCTGATTTTGTTCATATCTATATTATTATTTAAAAATTAAATACTGAAACTTGAAACCTTGAAGCTTAATTCCTCCGCTTAGTCCTGCGGCTTGCAGGGGACATGGGAAGGTGCAACTGCGATCTGGCCTTTGCATCAAGATAGCCACGTATGCTCATGCCGTTTTCGCTGACCTCATGCAGGGTGGCCGTCTTGATAGCCACAGCAGCCTTCAACTCGTTCACAGCGCGGTCAAACTGGCTTTTAGCCAGCTTGTTGCTAAAGGCAATGGCGCCCACCCTCAACAGGGGCAGAGCAAGGGCGCTCACCTCCCCCATGAAATAGTCAGCAGCGGCCTTCACGCGGCCATTGATTGCCTCTGGCATTGATGTGAGGGAAGCCTCCTCCAGCAGAGACAGATACTGTCGGCGAAAACGCGCACAGATGTCGGCAGCATCGATAGTAAACCACTTAGCGGCCTCCTCCAGCGGACCAACAAAGTCCTGCTGGGCTAAAAACGGATAGCGTTTGACCACTCTCAGCATGCCCTCCAGCGCATTGGCCAAGGCAGTGAAGTTGAACAGCTCGTCCAGCAGGGCTTCCAGGTAGTCGCGCTCCATCTGCGGTAGCTGCTCGGCACTGTGTACAGAGCGTTCCAACTCCTTATTGACAAAGGAGTCCACATTGTGGTCGCATATCACCGAGCCTACATAGAGCGGCTTGGTCAACACCAGTCCCTCCAACGTGCGGCAGCGGCTCAGCGCCACGTATGTCTGGCCGTGGGCAAAGGCGCGGTTGATGTCCAGCACAGCGTGGTCAAAGGTAAGACCCTGGCTCTTATGGATGGTGATGGCCCACGCCAGACGCAACGGATATTGTATGAAGGTGCCGTCAACAGTTTCCTTCAACTCGCCGTCAGCCGTAAGCTCATACCTCATATTCTCCCACTCAACAGGCTCCACCAATATAGGCTTGTCCTCGCCCTTGCATCTCACGTTGACGCCCCTGCCGCTGATTGAAGTCACGCGCCCTATCTTGCCGTTGAAGTAGCGGTGCTGGCCCGTGGGGTCGTTCTTCACAAACATCACCTGGGCACCATCGCGCAAGGTCACCACCTCGTCAGCGGGATAGGATGTTTCTGGAAATATGCCACTTATCTTGGCGCGGAAGTTCCAGTCGGCACCGGCCAGTCCCTCCAGCATGCGGCTGTTGTAGGCGTTGGCGGCAGCGTTGTGTGTAGTCAGTCTTATCCACTCCTCGTCGGCAGGGGCCTTAAACCCCTCCACATAGCGGCTGTTGAGCTTGCTCTCTGTGGCTGCAGTGAGGGTGTTAGTACGTATCTGTGCCAGTATGTTAATAAACTCCTCATCAGCCTGGCGGTAAATCTTCTTAAGTTCAATGGTGGTCAGCTCCACCTGCCTCAGGGCGTGGGAAGAAAAGAAGTAGGGCGTCTCGTAGAAATCCTTGAGTAGCACCCACTCATCGTCTCTAGCCACGGGAGCCAGCTGCTGCAAATCGCCAATCAACAGCAACTGCACTCCGCCAAAAGGCTTGGTCCTGTCGCGATATTGGCGCAGCACATCGTCAACGGCGTCCAGCAAATCGCAGCGCACCATGCTTATCTCGTCTATCACCAGCAGGTCCAGCGTGCGTATGATATTCTTCTTCTGCTCGCTCATGCGGTAGGCCGTCTTGCGCCTCTCCACGGTGCCGGTGCTGCCTGGAATTTTCAGTCCGGGAGCAATCTGGAAAAAGGAGTGGATAGTTACCCCCTGTGCATTGATGGCTGCCACGCCTGTAGGCGCCACTACCACCATACGCTTGGGCCGCTCTTCCTTCAGCTGGCGCAAAAAGGTCGTCTTGCCAGTACCCGCTCTGCCAGTGAGGAATACACTCCTGCGCGTCAGCTCCACATACTGTCGGGCCAACTCCAACTCAGCATTGTCCGTAACCATATTCATGGTGCAAAATTACGTTTTTCCCTCATTTCTGCATACCCTCACTCCCACCTTATTTAATATATTTCTCCCTCGCACCCCAATATTTTCTGAAATTGTATAATTTTTGCGTGTTTTTGCAACATCAGTCTCCTATATGGTCGCATGAAAATCACTCTACATTATCAACTGTCATCAGACAGAAGCTCGCCCAGTCAGCACCCTGAGCACCCCGGGGCACAGCCATAGTAGCAAACAATAGGCGACTATGCTCACCGCTGCTGTGAGCAGTGTGGCCGCCACAAACTGCACGATGCAGAGCAGTCCATTATCACTCCCAGACCACAACAGTTGTTTAGCCCACTCCACAGGCCGGCAGCCCAGCAGCGGCAGTGGCAAAGTATGGAAGGCAAAAATAAAAAAAGACAGCGCAGCCGAATTGGAGAAAACAATCCCACCTCCGACATCGCTTGCTTCTCTGCCCTTGATGGAAGTGCTGGGCGTGGGCTCTGTGGTCTTCCTTCCATAGACAGCCGGAACAGCCATCAGCAAAAAAGCAAAATGGACATACCGGTCAGCTGGGGTGCCATCGCTAAGGATATCGAGCACCATCAGCGGCAGTACCGCACATATTAGCGGCGTACGCCACCGACCGAAAGCGGCAGCCATGCTGCGCCCGTTAATGCTAAACCATGCCCCAACGCTGAACCACAACACCGAACTGGGACTGAATCCCACCAGAGGTATCCATACGCCGGATATTGAGAAAGCCAGCATCAGCAATAGCCATCCCCAACGCAACCACCGTATTGCCAGATGGATGAGCGGCGTCATCAGCACTATCACCATCAAGTCGCGAATAAACCATAGGGGAATGTTGACAGGGTAGCTGATGGGCTTGCTGATGCCCAACAGATTAGTGTTGGTGCCAGTGGTGTGCACGTCCCAAAAATTGTGCAGCCATTTGCCGTCACCCAGATAGAGGTGAATACTCTGCCCCCAAGTGTGGCCACTTATGACATAATTGACCACCAGTCCCACTGCCGCCAGCAGGCAAAAAAGGACATAAGGCACCAGCAGCGAGTGAATGCGGCGACGCAATTTGCCGGTAAAGACAGTGCCGTTCCATTTACCCCCGACAAAGAACAGGTAGCCAGAAATCATAAAAAACAACGGCACAGCCACAGAGGCCACCTCATTGATGCTCACACAGGCAAAGATGCGCCATACATCGAGTGAGCCAAAGCTACCCCATCCTATCGCAGTGCTGCTGGGCTCCATGTGCAAGTGTATCATTATGATGCACAGTGCCAGCGGCAGTCGCAACCTGTTTATTACCTGGGAATCTGACACTCTTTTTATCTGACTGTTTTATCCGGTTCTCCCCTCCTCTCTCTACTGTGCCGCGCTGCTCGGCTGTGAGGACCTACTTATTCCTCTTCCTAAACTCAAGGGGCGTGCAACCCAAGTGTTGACGTACAAAGCGGCCGAAGAACGAGGGATTGGGAAAATCCAACTGCTGGGCAATCTCCTTGCTTGACAGCGTGGTGTTGATGAGCATTCCTCTTATCTTCTCTATCATCTGCTCCCTTATCCACTGCGACGGTGTCTTGCCAGTCTGCTGCTTACAGATGGCAGCCAAGTACTTGGGGGTTATGCAGAGCTGGTCGGCAAAGTATTTCACGCTGTGGTGGTGCGACTCGTCGTCCACCATCAGCAGCAGGAACTTCCTCACCGCAGCCTTGGCATGGTCAGACGTCATAGCACCGTCTGGTGCCATCTGGCCCTTGTCGCGGCGCTGGCGCTGTATGATAGCCAGAAAGTCGTAGATGGCAGCAGTAAGCATACCGTCAAACGAGCGGCTGAAATACTCATGTCGCGGCATATGCAGCTTACGTTCAAAGATATCCTTATAGGTAGCATACACCCCGTATTCCTCCTCCGACAACTGCAGTATAGGGTTATCATTGACATAGAGAAAGGTGTCCATAGCATTGTTGTCGGTATGGATTATCTCGTCCACACGCCTATTGGAGATACAAAGCACGTCAATGGCAAAGTCATAACTGAACATAGCGTTACTCAGCACCTGCATACCGTTGCAAATAATCAGGTTACCCTTATAGGCCATATGACTCTGCCCGTTGATATTCATCTGCACCCTGCCCTCGCGGCAATAGGCCACAAAGAGCATATTCAGTCTCACCGCGGGCCAGTTTCTGCCGATGCGCTGGATATTGTCGATGACAATGATATCATCATTAGCATACCGGAGGTCACCTATCTCGTCCTCTGTCAGAAATGTAGAGTGCTCCACATTGATGATGTCGGAGCTGGTCAATGTCTGTTTCATGGCGCAAAGATAAGAAGTTTAAAACATAGATCATGTCCCATCAGGACCAAAAGATGTTCTTTTCTGCGTTTTTTTCTTCTTCCTGCGCAAACAGACCATTTGTCGCGCTCTTTTGGACATTTTGTTTTGCATTCACCCAACTAATTTTGCAGCCCAATAAGCATTAATCGGTAACAGCCCCTCCTCACAGTGCCGCGCTTTATCCGCACCGGTTCATCCCTGCGGGGATCTGGCCTATAAAATTCAAATAAAAACAATGAACCATCATTCCTTTCTTTCCACTCTCAGCCTGATTGTGACTCTTTGCATAATGGCCTCAGGCTGCAGTAGCACCCATAAGGACCGCGAGACAGCCCCCGTCAGGGTTAACACCGAGGTAGCCAGCGAGCAGCTTAGCCTCGGCAACCGCACCTATGTCGGTGTCGTAGAAGAAGAGTCAAGCACCGCAGTCAGCTTCACCGGCAGCGGCATGCTCACCAAGGTCTATGTCAGCGAAGGCCAGCGCGTCAGCCGCGGCCAGACCATAGCCACCATCGATGCCACCCAGGCCCGCAATATGCTCCGTGCCGCCGAGGCACAGATGCGCCAGGCAAGCGATGCCCTGGCCCGCATGCAGCAGCTCCACGATAACAATGCCCTGCCCGAAATCAAATGGGTGGAAACCCAGAGCCAGGTGGCTCAGGCGCAGGCCCAGCTCGACCTGGCCAAGAAGAACCTAGCCGACTGCTCGGTGAGCGCACCCATGAACGGTGTGATTGGCAGGGGCGTGAAGCAAGCCGGTGAAACAGTGCTGCCCGCCATGCCCGTAGCCACTATACTTAATATAAATAAGGTAAAAGTTAAGGTGAGCATACCCGAGAAGGAGATGGCCACCATACAACCCTCCACACCCACCCGCATCACAGTGGATGCCCTGCAAGCCTCCTTTGAAGGCGGCCACATAGAGAAAGGCGTAGAAGCCGACCCCCTCACCCATACCTACGACATACGCATCAATGTAGCCAACCAAGGCCAACGCTTGCTGCCGGGTATGGTGTGCAATGTAGAACTGAAAGGCAGTGGTCTCTCCACTCACGAGAGCGGAGAGCTGACAGTGCCCATCACAGCCGTGCAGCAGAGTGCCGACGGCAACAAGTTTGTATGGATTGCCAAGAGCTCCGCCGACAAAAGGCAAGGCATGATTGCCCATAGGCAAAAAGTGCAGCTGGGCGATGCCACTGGCAACCGCATTGTCATCAGTAGTGGACTTCACTCGGGCGACCACGTGATTACCGAAGGTTTCCACCGCCTTAGCGAAGGAACGGAGGTCTGCCTATGAAACGCAACGAATGGGTGGCATGGCTCATGCGCAGCTACCGCATCACCTTTTTGGTGATACTGCTGCTGCTGGTGCTGGGATTCTTCGGCTTTAGCAAAATGGCTAAGGCCGAGTTTCCCAATATGGTAATCCGTCAGGGACTAGTGGTTGCTGTCTATCCGGGCGCTACTGCCGAGGAAGTGGAAGAGCAGGTGGCCCGTCCACTGGAACGCTACCTCTTCACTTTCGACGAGGTAAAACGCCACAAGACCACCTCAACATCCAAAAATGGTATGTGCATCATGCAGGTGGAACTGCAAGACAATGTGCAGGACAAGGATGCAGTGTGGTCAAAGATTAAGCACGGACTCAATGCCTTCAAAACACAGCAATTGCCTTCAGGGGTACTTGGCCTGGTGGTCAACGATGACTTCGGCTCTGCCTCAGCCCTGCTGATAGCCATTGAAAGCGACAACCGATCCTACCGCGACCTTAAGAACTATAGCGATGAGTTGGCCGATGCCCTGAGACGCATACCGTCAGTGAGCAACGTGGTACTCTACGGCAACACAAAGGAGCAGATAAGCATCTATGTGGACCAGCAGCGCCTCAGCGCCTACGGCATTGGTAAGGCTGCCGTGATAGAAAGCCTGCAGGGGTCTGGGCTCACCACCATGTCAGGCTCAGTAAGCGGACTGGAGAAGGATGTGCCCATCCATGTGACACCCTCAGTAAACAGTGAGCAAGAGATAGAAAACCATATCATCTTCACCGACCCGCAAAACCATGTGGTAAGGCTCAAGGACGTAGCTGAGGTGAAACGCGAATACGACACCGACGAAAGCTACATACAATACAACGGCCACCCCTGTGTGCTTCTCAGCCTTGAAATGATGGAGGGCAACAACATAGTGCAGTATGGCAAGGATGTGCAGCGAGTGCTCGATGACTTCACCGCCAATAAGTTTCCTGCCGATGTCACCCTCAGCCGCATAGCCGACCAGTGCAAGGTAGTGGAAGGCAGCGTCAACGACTTTATGATTAATCTGCTGGAGTCGATGCTTATCATCGTAGTGGTGATGCTCATACTCTTCCCGTGGCGCACTGCCGTGGTGGCCGGAGTGATGGTGCCGCTCAGCACATTTATCTCCATCGGCATAATGTACCTCGTTGGCATACCACTCAACACATGCACCTTGGCTGGCTTGATTATAGTGCTCGGCATGGTGGTTGACAATGCCATCGTGGTGCTCGACGGCTATCTGGAGTTTGTCAACAAGGGGATGTCGCGATGGCATGCCGCCGCCCACTCCGCACAGAAATATTTTATGCCGATGATGCTGGCTACGCTCTGCATCTGCGTAATCTTTTTCCCGTTTCTCCTTACCCTCACCGGTGTCCAGGCCGACTTTATCTTCTGGTTGCCGTGGACCATACTCATCAATCTCATGGTGTCGCTGGTACTGGCCGTCATACTGCTGCCCAACCTTGAGGTAATACTAATAAAAAACATCGGCTCCAGCCGCAAGGACAAAAACACTCAGAAACGCTCACTTACCGACTATGTTCAGCAGACCTACGACCATGTACTGCGCTGGACCTTCCGCAATCCATGGCTAACCATCCTGGGTGCTGTAGGACTTGTGGCTGTCTCGGTATTGCTTATAGTGCCCAACCTCAAGGTGCGCATGATGCCTACAGCCGACCGCGACCAGTTTGCCGTAGAGATATCGCTGCCAGAAGGTAGCGGTCTCAACCAGACTAGAGCCATAGTGGACTCCGTATGCAATGCCCTGCGCAAGGAGGACGATGTTGTAAGCATCACAAGCTTTGTGGGGTGCTCCTCCCCCCGTTTCCACCAAGCCTACGCTCCCAAGGTGGCAGGGCGCAACTACGCGCAGCTCATCGTCAACACTACCTCACAGTATGCCACCCTCGACCTGCTTGACAAGCTCGAGCCTCTCTACAGCGAGCGCTACCCCAACGCCTTCGTCAAGTTTAAGCAACTCGATTTCCAGAACTTCAACCCCTTCGAATACCGCTTCTACGGCGACGATATCGACTCACTGCGCCTGGCAGGCGAACGCATGATGGCCCGTATGATGGAGATGCCGGAATTGATGAACGTACATACCGACTGGGATGAGCCGCGCTCCATCATAGAGGTAGAGCTCGACCCCGTCAGCTCCTCTCAACTGGGGGTCAACCGTACGCTTACCGAGCTGCAGCTTGCCGTGTCCACCGGCAAAACCAAGATAGGGCAAATCTGGGAAGGCGACTACGAGGTGCCCCTCATCCTCAAAGATATCAAGGGCAGCCACCTCGACTGCGAAGATATCAGCAATATCTATATCACTTCGCGCGGCACCACTGGCGTGCCACTGCGCCAAGTGGGCACCGTGGTGCCACGCTGGGTAGCCGCCAACATTATTCATCGTGGCGGCGAGCGCTGCCTCACCGTTACCTGCGACCTCAAACGCCCCTATCTGCCCAAGACTCTCCACACCCGTCTGCAGGACATTGCCAACCACGAGATCAACATGCCCCAGGGTGTACGCTTCGAAGTGGGCGGCGAGCCTGAGAATGATGCCGAGACGGCAAGCCATGTGGTAATGGGCTTCACAATTGCGCTCATCATCGTATTCTTCTTTATACTGTTCAGTTTCAGGACCTACAAGATAACCATCACCTGCATGGTTGCCATCCTGCTCATGCTGCCAGGAGCACTGCTGGGTCTGTGGCTGATGAACCGGGCCGTGGGTCTTACCTCAGTCTTCGGTTTTATCACCCTTGTCGGCATGATTATGCGCAACGAGATACTTATCTTTGAGCACGCCAACGACATGCGCCGCCACGGCCTCAGTGTGCGCGATGCCGCCTATGATGCAGGCCGACGCCGCATGGTGCCTATCTTCCTTACCACGGCCACCACGGCTGTGGGCGTAGTGCCCATGATTATTGCCGCTACCAATTTCTGGATGCCGGTAGGCGTAACCATCTTTGCCGGCGGCATCGGGTCACTCATCCTCGTAGTCACTGTTTTGCCCGTAGTCTATTGGAAACTTTTTGAAAAGAAAAAAATCTCCGCACAATGAAAAAACAACTGACAACCATCCTCTTTTCCCTCTTATCTGTTATCTGCATTGCACAAGAAAGACTCTCCCTTGAGCAATGCCTCGACAGTGCGCGGCTATACAACCACGCCCTACAAAACGCGGCCCTCTCCATTGATGCCGCCAATCTCACCGTAAGCGAAGCACGTACCCACTACTACCCTACCGTAGCAGCCAACGTGATGGCTTTCTACGCCTTCGACAAGATGATGAAGGGCGACGGCACCATACCTGCCGAGGTTGCTGCCATCAGTCCTGCCCTGGCTGCCTATGCCGGCCAGCCATACGCCATACGCGAGCTCAACAGCGCCTACAATGCCACCCTCTCCGTCACGCAGCCCATCTATGCTGGCGGACAGATACACACCGCCAACAAACTGGCAGAACTCCAGCGCGATGTCAACCATCTGAAATACGGCATGGAGCTGCGTGAACTGGAACAGAAAATAACCGAGAACTACTGGCAGATAGTAACCGTAAAGTACAATCTGTCCACCCTTGATGCTGCCGACCGTCAGGTAGGCGAAGTCTATCGTCAGGTAGAGCAGTTTCTCAATGCCGGCCTCTGCAACCAGAACGACCTGCTCCGCGTGAAGCTGCGCCAGCAGGAACTAGCTAGCCAGCGACTGCGGCTGAACAACGCTCAGCATGTACTCCTGCTGCTGCTTGCCCAGCAGATAGGCCTTGCCAACCACAACATAGATATAGAATCCGGAATCCCTAATGACAAAGTGGTACTTAATGACCAATTATCATTTGCCAACGGTCAGAGCAATCGCGAGGAGATTGCCCTTGCCACCAAAGCCATAGAGGCAGCCGAGCTGCAAATTAAGATGGAGCGTGCCAAACTGATGCCTACCGTAGGCGTAGGCCTCGTGGGCTACAATGTAGGCATTGGCGGCCTATCCTCCACAGCGCGCAACATTGTCAAGACCAACCAGCTCAACGCCATGGTAGCAGCCACCGTGAGTGTGCCTATCAGTGCATGGTGGGGCGGCTCAAAGGCTATCAAGCGTCGCAAGCTGGAACTACAGCAGTCACAAAACACACTACTTGACACCCAGGAGAAGATAAGGGTGGATATTGAGTCGGCATGGGCAGACCTGCGCCAGGCCTACCAGCAGATAGACATTGCCCGCGCCTCAGTAGAGCAGGCAGCAGAAAATTTGCGCATATCATCCCTGCAATACAAGGCTGGCACCGAGACCCTCTCCAACCTGCTCGATGCCGAGACCCTCAACCGCCAGGCGCAGAATTCCCTCTCCAATGCCTTGGCTGACTATCAGCGCAGCAAAGCGGTTTATCTGCTGAAAAGCCGTTAGAAAAGTCAAGAGTCAAGAGTTACATATCTCTTACGAGGCGGACGGCAGCGCCGTCGTGCTTACCCATGTTGCCTAAGGAGACGTTGTCTTCGTAGAAATAGAGGAAGTCGGCCCACTTGTCGCCGACCTGGGTGGTGGACCAGTAGCGGCCTTCGTCCTGCACTCCCTGGACCTTGACTAGCCAATTCACGTAGCCGACCTCGAAGATTCTCGTTCCTGCGGCAGGCAGGAAGATGGCTCCGGCGCTCTCCATCTGCTCCCATTGATCGTCGTTGTAGGTATTGTCGGCGTAGTGCATGGCCTGTGCTGCCCATTTGCATCCCGTGGGCTGAGTCCATATGTCGGGGAGCAGTATGAGTCCTTTGACTCCCTTGACTGTTGCCAGTCCGTATTTCTCGGCGTGTCCCTTGCGCCAGCGGAGCAGGTATTCCCATTCTTTGGATGACAGTGTGCGCCATCCGATGTTTTCTTTGTTGCCGGCTCCGATGATGGCATTGTATCCCCAGTCGGCAGTGCCTGTGAGGTCTTCGTTGTAGAACCACCAGCAGTTAGTATAGTCATCCCATCCGGTGCGGTGCTCCCACATAGTGCTGTTTGGCTTCCAGCATGTCTGTCCGTTGTGGTATCCTGTGCATCCGTAGCTGAAGAGGGACATGTCGGGCGTATCGTTGTAGGTGTCGGCCATACCGCCATTAGTCTCCACCATTGATGTCTGGTCTTTGAGCAGGGCGAAGGTCCAGCGCTTCCAATGCCCCAGATCTACGTGCGGGTCGGTGCCAAACTCTTCGCAGTGTGCTGTGAGGTTAGCCTTGGCGAAATAGACGGCTTTGTCGTCGCTGACGCTGAATGAGCCTGTGCTGGTGAAGTCGGGGTTGGCGGAGCTGAGGGAAATATCGATGCTCTGTGTGGTGTTGCGCTCCATGGCGGGCAGGTTCACTTTATTGCTGTAGGTGTAGGAGTATGTCGTGCTGGGCACACCCTCGGGCAGCACTGGGTGGCATCGCATCTCGACTGTGAAGTTGTCGGCTCCTGTGGGGAGCACGGGCACGAAGATGGTGTGCATCTCGCCGCCGTTTATCTGGAACGACGTAAATTTGCCCTGGCCGAAGGTAAGAGTCATCGTGCGCTGGGCTTTGGTGGTGGTGGTTTGAGGTTGGAGGTTTGGAATTTTGCCGTCAAAGTCGCGGAGTTCTATCTGGCCATTGAGGCGGTAGTTGTCGCTGGTCAAGATTACCTCGTCGACCACCACGGGGTCTTGGGTGGCGTTGGTGAGGTTCAGCTTCACTGCTGCGCAGATGTTTTGCAGCTGCAGCGTGTCGCCCATGGTGGCGGAGTAGCCCACCATCGGCACAGTGATTATCTGCTTGGTTTGGCCGTAGAGCTCGCTGTTGTAGGCAGCGGGCACTGTGCACTGGAGGGTGAGTGATGGAGGAACGGGGAAGAAGGAAGAGGCTTCTTCGTTGTCCTTATAGCTGACGCTAACGTCGTCGACGCCCGTGGCAGCCCAGATGGGCTTGTCTTTGGCAAACGAGCTGAGGTAGGAACTCAAGATGAAAGTGAGGTCGGAAATCGACACCACGGGAATATCGGACATCGAGGACTGGTTGTTAGCATTGATGCTGCCCATTACCATCTTGTCGCCCGTAGCCCACTGCATGCGCAGGGCCGTGTTGTCGCGGTAGTTCTCCACGCCGAGCCAGAGTCCGACGAGGCTGCTGCCACCGTTCATTGTCTCGTCCCAGTAGCGGCACCACAGCATCTGAGCCTCAGTGGCTCGCTGCAGGGCATAGTCGCCGTCGTTATCGATGCCCTCCATAGTGCCTTCGCCGTACGTCAGCTGGCGTGTACGCTCGGTGCCGCTGATGTCCTTGTCGAGGTGGATATTGAGCACGCCCTCATCACCCATGGTGTATGTGAAGGTGCCAAACACATGGCCTCCGTACATATCTATCGGCTCCTCGGAGTCGGCAGACAGCAGGAACTTATACCAGTAGCCGGTGCCATTGCCGTCGAAGTGATAGGCCTGCACTACGCGCGAGTACTCGCCGTTGGCTACAGTGTCTTGGGCAGCGTATTCGGCATACCAGTCTCCGGACATGGAGTAGGAGATGTCCAGTTCGTTTTTACAAGAAACGAAAACGATAACGAAAACGGTAATTAACGAAAACGATAACGATAACGGAAACGGGAACTTTTTCATGACTTTTATTTTGTTTTGTTCTGATTTACTGCATCTTAAACACATAATCGTAGCTGTAGGTTCGCACGTATGCCTTGCCATTCTTGGGCACGACATAGTCCACTGCTTTCTTCACGGGTAGCTTCTGCAGGCGCTGGCCGCTGTATTTGTCGACCACGTAGAGGTAGTCGGGCTCACTGGTCATGCCATAACCGCAGATGATAGAGTTACCCACGATAGCGAAGCCGGAATTGCATGTCATGGGCTGCGTGGTCCACACAATCTCGTGGTTCTCCATGTCGAAGGCAGTGATGTAGCCTGTCTGATAGCCAGCGCCGTCGGAGTAGCCGTTGGTGCCGTGGGCGATATAAAGTATGTTGCCCTCAATGACGAAGTCATGCACCATCTGGGTGTTGCCCATCAGTGTCGTCTTGGGCGAGAACTTCCACGGCTCAAAGTCGTAGGCGGCGTAGAGTGTCGTCTCGTCCTCGTCGGTGATGACAACTTTACGTGCATTGCCCCAGTTCTCGCCATAGGTAGTGATGAGGTATCCTCCTGTGGCGTAGCTGTAGCGCTGGGTGAACTGACCCATGGGGAACTCGTGGCGCGTCTCTCTGAGGGTGAGGCCATTGCGGGTGAGCCACTCCTCTACGTCGGTTATCTGGTTCTGGCGACACGACAGCAGGGTGAGGCGCACTTGCTTGCGGCTTGTGTTGCGCTTGAGCATATGGCCCTTAAAGTCAAGCGCCGGCATAGGCGCAAACGACATCGTCTGCACCTCAGCGGCATTGAACGCCCTCATGGGCGGCAGCTTATAGTCAGCCTTGAAGACGCCATCGCGCTGAGGATAGGTCACCACCGCAGTAGCGGTGCGTTTTTTGGTCTGTGCCAATGTCATATTGGACACTACGCATTGGGCGCTGAACACTAAGAGGAAAATGAGTAGTTTTTTCATATGTGGTTTAAGGTTTGATATTATTCTTAAAGTTAGAGAAGTTATGTTGCTGCAAATATAGTTATTTTTTGACAAAAAACAAGGATGTGCTTACAAGAATGGTCGCAAATAAAAAAAATAGGCAACAATATAGCAGTTGGCACAGATTACAGTCTCTGCGAAATAGTCATGCTCTCTCTGCGCCAACATCTGTGTCATTGCCTATAAAAAATTAAAATGTTTTTTGCATACATTCCTGCAT